>NZ_JBEZEY010000010.1:0-76776 GCF_040649135.1 Micromonospora sp. NPDC049047 | reverse complement strand
ACGTCATGAGTGATCGTCTTTGCACCGTCTTGCTCTACAGCGACGACCCGCAGGTCCGTGAGCGGATGCGGATGGCCGTCGGCACCCGGCCCGCGCCCGGCCTGCAGATCGAGTTCGTCGAGGCGTCGACCTACGCGGAGACCATCCGGCTGGTCGACGACTACGAGATCGACCTGCTGCTGCTCGACGGTGAGGCGAGCCCGGGTGGTGGCATCGGCATCGCCCGGCAGATCAAGGACGATCGCGACGACGCTCCCCCGACCTGCCTGGTGATCGCCCGCGCCGCGGACCGATGGCTCGCGGCGTACGCCGAGGTCGACGCCACGCTCGTGCACCCGCTCGACCCGGTGACCACCGGCGGCACGGTGGCCGAGCTGCTGCGGACGCACGCGCCCGCCTGACGTCCCGCAGCTGTCTGGCACGGTCGCGGCGCCGGACCCACCGGCGCCGGTTCCAGCCCACCCGCACTTCGCACGCTCGGGAGGCCCGCCATGGGCGATCGGACCTGGCCGCACCTGCTCAACTCGCTGTTGCACGGCGAGGAGCTGTCCACCGCCGACACGGCTTGGGCGATGGACGAGATCATGACCGGTTCGGCGAGCGCGGCGCGGATCGCCGGCTTCGCCATCGCGCTGCGGGCCAAGGGCGAGACCCCGGCTGAGCTTGCCGGTCTCGTCGAGGCGATGCTGGGCCGTTCGGTGCCGGTGGTGCTTCCCGAGGAGCTGCGCCGCACCGCGCTCGACGTGGTCGGCACCGGCGGTGACCTCGCCCACACGGTAAACATCTCCACGATGACAGCGCTTGTGGTCGCTGGCGCGGGCGTACGCGTGGTGAAGCACGGCAACCGGGCCGCCTCCTCCCTGTGCGGCACGGCCGACCTGCTGGAGTTCCTCGGCATTCCGCTCGACCTCGGCCCCGAACAGGTGGCCCGCTGCGTCGAGGAGGCGGGCATCGGGTTCTGCTTCGCGGCCCGCTTCCACCCCGGGATGCGGCACGCCGGTCCGATCCGCCGCGAGGTGGGGGTGCCCACCTTCTTCAACTTCCTCGGCCCGCTCACCAACCCGGCCCGTCCCCGGTCCGGCGCGGTCGGCTGCTTCGACCTGCGGATGGCCCCGGTGATGGCGAGCGTGTTCGCCGCCCGCGGCGACTCGGCGATCGTGATGCGCGGCGAGGACGGTCTGGACGAGTTCACCACTGCCGCGCCGACCCGGGTCTGGGCGGCCCAGAACGGCACCGTACGTGAGGCCGTGCTGGACGCGACGGACCTCGGGGTGCCCCGGTCCACCCTGCAGGAGCTGCGGGGCGGTGACGCCGCGTACAACGCCGGGGTGGCCCGTCGCCTGCTGGCTGGTGAGACGGGTCCGGTCCGGGACGCGGTACTTGTCAACGCCGCCGCGGCGCTGGCCACCCAGGGTCCGCTCGACGGCGACCTGACCGAGGCGCTGCGCACGGGGATGAACCGGGCCGCCGAGTCGATCGACTCCGGCGCGGCCGCCGCGACCCTGGACCGCTGGATCAAGACCGCGGCGGCCCTCGGGCCGGCGCCCGTCTGACGCGTCACCCTCCACCGGCCGGTGCTGAGCGGAGATTTGTCGGACCCGCGTGGAAAACTACAGGCGAGTAGTTCTCCGCTTCCGTTGTCGGTAGTTGTCGCATCCGGGGGCGGTTCGCCTGGAGTGAGAAGGAGACACCCGTGTCGCACCGCGAGCTCTACTGCGATGTCTGCGAGGGCGTGGCACCGTTCGAGCCGCCGCCCTGCGTCGACGGCCACGACACCGACTGTCCCGAGCTGGTCTGCACCGGCTGCGGCGCGGCAGTGCTGATCGCCACGTTCACGCCTGCGGTCACCCGGCTGGCCGAGCGTCGACGCCGCCAGCCCACCCGCCGTCACGCCGCCTGAGACTTCCCGCACCGCCCGGCCGAGCGCGACGACGGCCCACCCGCGACCTCCGCGCCCCGATCGGGTCGCGCCACGACGAAGGCCCGCTCCCCGGTGGGGTGCGGGCCTTCGTGGTGTACGGGGTCGGTCGCGACGGGCGACCGGTTGGATCAGTGTTCGGCGGTGCGCCGGGTGCCGCTGTAGTACTCGAACAGCAGCCCGCAGGCGGAGAAGACGACAGCGACAAGGCCGGCGCCGATCAACCAGTACTGCCAGAACACCAGACCGAGCGCGGCGATCGCGGCGGCCAGGGCCAGACCGAACGGCCAGTAGCTGCCCGGGCTGAAGAAGCCGACCTCACCGGCGCCGTCGGCGATCTCGGCGTCCGGACGGTCCTCGGGGCGCAGGTCGATGCGGCGGGAGACGAACCAGAAGAAGCCACCGCACATCGAGCAGAGCAGGAACGACAGCAGCAGGGCCACGGTGCCCACCCACTCGATGCCGCCGGACGCACCGTTGGTCCAGGCGCCGTAGAGGATGGTGGCACCGAGGAGGAACCCGGCGATGATCAGGAAGATACGCCACTCGGTCTTCATGCGGCTGCCTCAGCTTCCCGTGCGGGCCGGAACTTTGTCCGGGTTGAAGTTGTCCTGCGTCCGCCGGGTGTCGAACGGCTGGGTGGTCTCCGCGTACGGCTGCTCACCGATCTGCGTCAGCGCGTCCTGGGTCGACTTGCCGCTCTGCTTGGCCGCCAGGAACTGGTCGTACTTCTCCGGCGAGACCACCCGCAGCTCGAAGTTCATGAACGCGTGGTAGCTGCCGCACAGTTCGGCGCAGCGACCGACGTAGGCGCCCTCGGCGTCCAGACTGGAGACCTCGAACACGTTGCGGATCTTGCCCGGCATGACGTCCCGCTTGAACAGCAGCTCCGGCACCCAGAACGAGTGGATGACGTCGCGGCTGGTCTCCTCGAAGCGGATGGACCGGCCGGTCGGAAGCACCAGCACCGGAATGACCTCGCTGGTGCCCAGCGTCGACGCGGTGGTGCGGGCCTCCGGGCCCTGGCCGTCGCGGTAGTTGAACTGCCAGTTCCACTTGAAGGCGACGACCTCGACAGTGACGTCCGGGTTCTTCGACAACTTGTCGACGTCGGTCTGCACGATCGCCGTGTAGTAGAAGAGCACGGAGACGATCAGGATCGGCGCGATGGTGTAGAGGAACTCCATCGGCAGGTTGTAGCGGGTCTGCACCGGCAGCGTGTTGCCACGCTTGCGGTAGCGCACCACGCACCAGAAGATCAGGCCCCACACGAAGACGCCTACCGCGAGCGCGGCGATGCAGGAGGCGATCCACAGGTCGTACATCCGCTTGGACTCCGCCGAGATGCCGCCCTGCGGCCAGCCGAAGCCGTCAAAGGCCCGGCCCACATCACAGCCCGTGAGCAGGACCAGCAGCGCCACGCCACTGAGACCGAGCCCGGCCAACCGACCAGCACCACGCCCCCGGCGTCCACCGACCCCTGGCGAAGCGCTGTGCCGTACGGCCGACGGCCGTACCTCCGAACTCCTTGCGACCACCTGGTCCTGCCTC
The DNA here is from genome assembly GCF_040649135.1 of Micromonospora sp. NPDC049047. Classification (NCBI taxonomy): domain Bacteria; kingdom Bacillati; phylum Actinomycetota; class Actinomycetes; order Micromonosporales; family Micromonosporaceae; genus Micromonospora; species Micromonospora sp. NPDC049047. Next base: position 73,307 of record NZ_JBEZEY010000010.1, on the reverse strand, counting down.
CCTAGCGCGCCGCGGTGCGTCTTTCGTCAGCACCGGCGGCAAAGGCGTCACCGACGGTCGCAGATTACTCGACCATGACGGACTCGACCGTGGTGGGGTCACTGTCCGCCCCCCATTGGGGGGATGATGGGCATACCGCCGCGATACCGTGTCGATCTGTGAGCGCGAGGAGCGAGCCGGGGTTGCGAGCCCCGCAGTCGCGAACGAAGGCGGATCTGTGAGCGCATCCCCGGTCTACCTGGACGCGGCGACCGCCGCGCCGATGCATCCGGTCGCGCGGCAGGCGCTGCTTGCCGCGTTCGACGACGGTTGGGCCGACCCGGGCAAGCTCTACGCCCAGGCCCGCCGGGCCCGGCAGCTGCTCGACGCCGCCCGCGAGGCCACCGCGGTGACGCTCGGCGTCCGCCCGGACGAGGTGTCCTTCACCCCCAGCGGTACGACAGCGGCGCACGGCGCGGTGCTCGGTGCCCTGGCGGCCCGGCACCGGGTCGGGTCGACGCTTGTGCACTCGGCGATCGAGCACTCGGCGGTGCTGCACGCGGCGGAGCGACACGTGGCGGCCGGCGGGACCGCGACCGACGTACCGGTTGACCGGTTGGGTCGGTTGGACCTGCCCGCGTGGTCGGCCGCCGTCCACGCGCCCGGGGTCGCGCTGGCCGCGCTGATCACTGCCAGTCACGAGGTGGGGACCGTGCAGCCGGTCGCCGAGGCGGCTGCCGCCTGCGCCGAGGTGGGGGTGCCGCTCTACGTGGACGCCGCGCAGTCGGTCGGCCGGGTGCCCCTGCCGGCCGGCTGGTCGGTGCTCAGCGCCAGCGCCCACAAGTGGGGTGGCCCGCCCGGGGTGGGGGTGCTGGCGGTGCGTAAGGGCACCCGCTGGGAGTCGCCCTGGCCGGCCGACGAGCGGGAGGGTGGGCGTACCCCTGGGGTGGTGAACCTGCCGGCGGTGGTGGCGGCGGCGGCGAGCCTGCGGGCGGCGGCGGCGGACGCGGCGGCCGAGGCGACCCGGTTGGCCACGCTCGTGGATCGGATCCGGACCCGGGTCGCGGTGGAGGTGCCCGACGTGGAGGTAGTTGGCGACCCGGTACGCCGGCTCCCCCACCTGGTCACCTTCTCGTGCCTGTACGTCGACGGTGAGGCACTGTTGCACGCGCTGGACCGGCGAGGTTTCGCCGTGTCGTCCGGTTCGTCCTGCACGTCGTCCACGCTGCGGCCGTCGCACGTGCTGGAGGCGATGGGGGTGCTCTCGCACGGCAACGTGCGGGTCAGCCTGCACCGGGAGACGACCGAGGCGGACGTCGAACGCTTTCTCGGCGAGTTGCCCGGGATCGTCGCCGAGTTGCGCGCCGAGGCGGGGGTGGTGGGGCTGTGACGATGCCGGACGAGGTGATCGACTGTCGGGGGCAGCGGTGCCCGCTGCCCGTGATCGCGGCGGCCCGGCGGCTGCCGCGGGTGCCGGTCGGCACGGTGGTCAGGGTGCTCGCCGACGACCCGGCGGCGGCGGTCGACATTCCCGCCTGGTGCCGGATGCGCGGCCAGGAGTTCCTCGGGTCGGTCGACGGGCCCGAAGGCCCCGCCTACGACGTCCGCCGCCTGCACTGACGGCCGCCAGACGCGTCGATCATGGAGTTGTGGTGGGGACAAAAGGGCGCATAAGCCACCATCCGGCCACCACGGCTCCATGATCGACGCCGCACGGCGGCGCGGGGTCGGGGCTACGGGAGAAGGTGGGGGCGGACCTCGTCGGCGGCGACGTCGCCGTAGGACTCGGCAAGGCGCTTGACGAACAGGTCGCGGCGGACGTCGTACTCCTGGGTCCCGACGGTTTCCAGGACGAGCGTGGCCAGCAGCGAGCCGACCTGGGCGGCCCGTTCCAGCCCGACCCCCCAGGAGAGCGCGGTGAAGAACCCGGCCCGGAAGCCGTCGCCCACCCCGGTCGGGTCGACCGCCCGGGTCTCCCGCGCGATCGGTACGTGGATCGGGTCGATGCCCTGCCCGGCGATCTCCACACCGTGCTTGCCCAGCGTGGTCACCCGGACCTTGACCAGGTCCAGCAGCTGGTCGTCGCTCAGCTTCGCCTTGCTCTGCAACAGCGACTTCTCGTAGTCGTTCGTCATCAGGTACTCGGCGCCCTCGATCAGCGCCACCACGTCCTCGCCGGGCATCCGGGCGAGCTGCTGCGACGGGTCGGCGGCGAACGCGTACCCGCGGGTGCGGCACTCGGCGGAGTGCCGCAGCATCGCCTCGGGGTCGTTGGCGCCGACAAGCACCAGGTCCAGGCCGCCGAGCCGGTCGGCGACCGGGGCCAGCTCGATGTTGCGGGCCTCGCTCATCGCGCCGGCGTAGAACGAGGCGATCTGGCACATGTCGGTGTCGGTGGTGCAGACGAAGCGGGCGGTGTGTGCCACCTCGCTGACGTGCACCGAGTCGCAGTCGACGCCGTGGCGCTCCAGCCAGGAGCGGTAGTCGGCGAAGTCCGCTCCGACCGCGCCGAGCAGCACCGGGCGCATCCCGAGCTGCCCCATGCCGAAGGAGATGTTCGCCGCGACGCCACCGCGACGGAGCACGAGATCGTCCACCAGGAAGGAGAGGGACACCTTGTGCAGCTGATCGGCGATGAGCTGGTCGGCGAAGCGACCGGGAAAGCTCATCAGGTGATCGGTGGCGATCGAGCCGGTCACGGCGATCTTCATGTCAACCTCGGGGTCGGGAGCAGGGCGCGGTCAGCCTACCGGCCCGGCCACCCGACGGTCTCCGGTCGGTCTGACAACGGCAACCAGCGGGACACCGGCACGACGAGGGGCCGCCCCGTAGGACGGCCCCGTCATCGCTTGTGTGGTGCGTGACTCAGTTGAACGAGTCACCGCAGGCGCAGGAGTTGCCCGCGTTGGGGTTGTCGATGGTGAAGCCCTGGGCGTCGATCCGGTCGGCGAAGTCGATCGTCGCGCCGGACAGGTACGGGGCGCTCATCCGGTCGACGACGACCCCGACGCCGCCGAAGTCGGTGACGACATCACCGTCGAGCGAACGCTCGTCGAAGAAGAGCTGGTACCGCAGGCCGGAACAGCCGCCCGGCTGCACGGCGACGCGGAGCCGCAGGTCGTCGCGGCCCTCCTGCTCGATCAGGGCCTTGACCTTCTGCGCCGCGACGTCGGTGAGGACGACGGAAGTAGGGGCCTGGGCCTCGGTCGACTCGGTCTGCGCTGGCGTGGTCACGTGGAAGTCTCCCTGCGCGGTGTGGGTCCGGACGCACTGGGCAACGCTGTGCGCCGTCCAGTGATTCCCGATTGTGGTCCGCTCCCGATCCTACGCCGCCCCGGCCCAACTCACCCGCGTGGCGTGATCGCCGCCGCAGGTCGACCCCGGTGACGGACGCTCGGCGCCCTCAGCGGCTCCACTGCCGGGCCAGCCGCGCGCCCAGCTCGTGCAGCCCCGCCGCCGGTCGGCTCAGGGCGGCGTCGAGCCCGCCGCGCTCCTCGCCGCCGAAGTGCTCGACCAGGCTGTACGCGTCGGTAACCCCGGCCGAGGCGGCCTCCCGCCGGCCGGTACTCACCTGCCCGGCCACCACCACGCAGGGCACTCCCCGGTCGCGGGCGGCACCGGCCACCCCGGCGACGACCTTGCCGCGCAGCGACTGGTGGTCGAACGACCCCTCGCCGGTGATCACCAGGTCGGCGCTGTCCAGGGCCGCGTCCAGTCGGGTGGCCCGGGTGACCAGGCCGATTCCCGACTCGCAGCCGCCGCCCAGGGCGAGGATGGCCGCGCCGATGCCACCGGCGGCCCCACCTCCGGGCAACGTGCCGAGCCCCGCCGGGCAGCCGGTCAGCTCGCGCTCCAGCAGCTGGGCGAAACGTTCGAGCGCGGCGTCGAGCAGCAGCACGTCCGCCCGGTCGGCGCCCTTCTGCGGACCGAACACGTTGCTCGCACCGTGCAGGCCGAGCAGCGGGTTGTCCACGTCGGTGGCCGCGACCAGCCGGACGCCACGCAGCCGGGGTACGCCGTCGAGGGCGTCGACCAGGGCCAACGCCGCCCCGCCGTACGGCAGCGCGGCGCCGCCCGCGTCGAGTGGGGTCAGGCCCAGTGCGGTGAGCATGCCGGCTCCCGCGTCGTTGGTGGCGGAGCCGCCCAGCCCGATCACCACCGTCCGGGCGCCGCTCTCCACCGCGGCGGCCACCAGCAGACCCAGCCCGTACGAGGTGGTGGCCTTCGGGTCCCGTTCGGCGGTGGCGAGCAGGTGCAGCCCGCAGGCCTGGGCGCTCTCCAGGTAGGCGGTCGCGCCGTCGGCGGTGAGCAGGATCTCACCGGCCGCCGGACGGCCCAGCGGGTCGACGGTGGCCACCGGTATCCGCCGGCCACCGAGGGCCTCGGCGAGCACCTCCACGAAGCCGGGACCGCCGTCGGCGAGTGGTCGGATCAGCAGCTCGTCGCCGTCGGTGACGGTGCGCCAGCCGTCGGCCACCGCGGCGGCCACCTCCGGTGCGGACAGGGTGCCGGCGAACTTGTCCGGGCAGAGCAGCACGCGCATGCCGAGCAGTGTGGCAGCCCACACCGAGGGAAGATGCGTCGCGCTCCTGCTGTGGGACCATGGCTGGGTGACTTCGACCTGGCTGGAACCCTCCAACACCGCGACGGCTCTGCTGCTGCTCGGCCGGGGCAGCGACCCCGACACCGAGCGCGGCGTCGAGTGTCCGGGTGACCTACCGGCGCCGAGCGACCCGGATCTGGTCGCCCGCGCCACCGCGGCGAAGGCGAAGCTGGGCAGCAAGGTCTTCGTGCTGGGGCACCACTACCAACGCGACGAGGTGATCCAGTTCGCCGACGTGACGGGCGACTCGTTCAAGCTGGCCCGGGAGGCCGCGGCCCGGCCGGACGCGGAGTACATCGTCTTCTGCGGTGTGCACTTCATGGCCGAGAGCGCCGACATCCTCACCACCGACGCCCAGCGGGTGATCCTGCCGGACCTGGCGGCGGGCTGCTCGATGGCGGACATGGCGGTCCTGGGCCAGGTCGAGGCCGCCTGGGACACGCTTGCCGAGTTGGGCATCGCTGGCGAGACAGTGCCGGTGACGTACATGAACTCGTCGGCCGACATCAAGGGCTTCGTCGGCCGCAACGGCGGCGTGGTCTGCACCTCGTCCAACGCCAAGCGGGCCCTGGACTGGGCGTTCGAGCAGGGCTCGAAGGTGCTCTTCCTGCCCGATCAGCACCTGGGCCGCAACACGGCGGTGCTGGAGATGGGCCTGTCGCTTGACGACTGTGTGCTCTACGACCCGCACAAGCCCGGCGGCGGGCTCACCCCGGAGCAGCTGCGCGACGCCAAGATGATCCTCTGGCGGGGGCACTGCTCGGTGCACGGCCGGTTCACCCTCGACAGCGTCAACGACGTCCGCGAGCGGGTGCCGGGCGTCAACGTGCTGGTCCACCCGGAGTGCCGGCACGAGGTGGTCACCGCTGCCGACTACGTGGGCTCCACCGAATACATCATCAAGGCCGTCGAGGCGGCTCCGGCCGGTTCGGCGTGGGCGCTCGGCACCGAGTTGAACCTGGTCCGCCGGCTCGCGCTGGCCCACCCGGACAAGCAGATCATGTTCCTGGACAAGGCCGTCTGCTACTGCTCGACGATGAACCGGATCGATCTGCCCCACCTGGTCTGGGCTCTCGAGGAGCTGGTCGCGGGCCGGGTGGTCAACCAGATCACCGTGGACGCGGACACCGCGTACCACGCCCGGGTCGCGCTGGACCAGATGCTCGCCCTGCCCGGTGCGGACACCCCGCCGCCGGCGGTGTCCTGATCACGATCCGTAGCGCTCTTGGTACGCAAAAGTGCCGGATCACCGATTAATGCCACACACGCCGATGTGACGGAATCCTTTTTCGTCACGGAGGGCTATGCTGCCGGGGCGACTACACACGCGAGCCGTTTCAACCTGGCCGCATCCGGGGTAGCAACAACGTTCGGGCTCCCCACCAACAACACAGCAGCACCGACGCGCTGGAGGTTGCGTTGACCGACGACGTCTTGGTTGTGCACGGAGGCACTCCGCTCGAAGGGCGGATCCGCGTGCGCGGCGCGAAGAACCTGGTTTCGAAGGCGATGGTCGCCGCGCTGCTCGGCGACACCCCGAGCCGGCTGTTCGACGTGCCGAAGATCCGCGACGTCGAGGTGGTCCGGGGTCTGCTCGGTCTGCACGGCGTCAAGGTCACCGACGGCGCCGAGGACGGCGAGCTCGTCTTCGACCCGGCGAACGTGGAGAGCGCCAGCACCGACCAGATCAACGTGCACGCCGGTTCGAGCCGGATTCCGATCCTGTTCTGCGGCCCGCTGCTGCACCGGCTCGGGCACGCGTTCATCCCCGACCTGGGCGGCTGCCACATCGGCCCGCGTCCGATCGACTTCCACCTGCAGGCGCTGCGCGAGTTCGGCGCCACTGTCGAGAAGCGGCCGGAGGGTCTGCACCTGTCCGCGCCGAACGGGCTGCACGGCACCAAGTTCGCCCTGCCGTACCCGAGCGTCGGCGCCACCGAGCAGGTGCTGCTGACCGCGGTCATGGCCGAGGGCGTCACCGAGCTGCGCAACGCCGCGGTGGAGCCGGAGATCATCGACCTGATCTGCATCCTGCAGAAGATGGGCGCGATCATCAAGGTCCACACCGACCGGGTGATCGAGATCCAGGGCGTGCCGAAGCTGCACGGTTACACCCACCGGCCGATCCCGGACCGGATCGAGGCGGCGAGCTGGGCGGCCGCCGCCCTGGCCACCCGTGGCCACGTCGAGGTGCTCGGCGCGCAGCAGGCCGACATGATGACCTTCCTGAACATCTTCCGCTCGGTCGGTGGCGAGTACGAGGTCACCGACGCGCGTGCGCCGAAGCTGGGCGACCCGGGCCAGGAGGGCGGCATCCGCTTCTGGCACCCGGGCGGTGAGCTGAACGCGGTGGCGCTGGAGACCGACGTGCACCCCGGGTTCATGACCGACTGGCAGCAGCCGCTGGTCGTGGCGCTCACCCAGGCCCGTGGCCTGTCGATCGTCCACGAGACGGTCTACGAGCAGCGCCTGGGCTACACCGAGGCACTCAACTCGATGGGCGCCAACATCCAGGTCTACCGGGACTGCCTCGGCGGCACCCCGTGCCGCTTCGGCCGGCGCAACTTCAAGCACTCCGCGGTGATCGCCGGGCCGAGCAAGCTGCACGCCGCCGACCTGGTCATCCCGGACCTGCGGGCCGGGTTCAGCCACCTGATCGCGGCGCTCGCGGCCGAGGGCACCTCCCGGGTGTACGGCGTCGACCTGATCAACCGGGGCTACGAGGACTTCGAGGCGAAGCTCGCCGACCTGGGCGCGCACGCCGAGCGTCCGTAATCTCGGTCACCTCTCGTTCGGGCTACGACGGCTCCGGGTCGCGCTGCGACCCGGAGCCGTCGGCCGCTGTACCGCGATGTGCACCGGGCGCGGACCGTTGGCTACCCTTGCCGCGTGCCGTCGCTCTTTCGCCGCAAGTCCACCGACCTCGTCGACGAGGCCGTCTCCTCGGTGACCCCCGAGGAGACCGCCGAGCGTCCCCGGGGTTACACCCCGGCCAAGGGTCGGGAGACGCCGAAGCGGCCGACCGTCGGCCGCCGCCCGGCTGGCCCCAGCCGCCCCCTCACCAAGGAGGAGGAGCGGGAGCGTCGTCGCCAACTGCGCGCCGAAGCCGCGTCGGATTTTCGCCGTGAGGGCGGACCGCGCGACCGCGGCCCGGAGCGGCTGCTGGCCCGCAACGTGGTCGACTCCCGGCGTACCGTCGGCACCTGGTTCTTCGGCGGCGCGCTGATCGTGCTGATCGGGTCGAACAAGGAAATGCCCGCGCTGGTCCAGTTGATCTCCAACGTGCTCTGGGGTGTGCTGGCCCTCGGTGTGGTCGTCGACTCGGTGCTGATCTGCCGCAAGATCAGCAAGTTGGTCCGGGAGCGCTTCCCGAAGACCGACCAGAAGATGGGCTCGCTCTTCCTCTACGCGGTCATGCGGTCGATCACCTTCCGGCGGATGCGCGCCCCGGCCCCGCAGGTCAAGCTCGGCGACAAGGTCTGACGCCGACTTCCCACCACGCATCGACGACACCGCTGTCCCGGCCCCCCGGCGGCAGCGGTGTCGCCGTAACCGGGCGGGTCGAGGGCAGGCACGTGGTGCGGCATCCGGGCGAGGGCTGTTCGTTGTACCGTACGCAGGGTTCACCCTGCTGAACAGGCTGCCGCTGTTCGCCACCACGAACGCCGAACCGAGGGAGCGGACGCATGCCTCCGGAACCGGCCGCCCCGCTTGCCACCGTCGCCGCCGCCCTGCGCCGGGAACGGGAACGGGTGGGCATCTCGCTTACCGAGCTCGCCCGCCGGGCGGGGGTGGACGAATCCACCCTCTCCCAACTGGAGTCGGGCACCGGCAATCCGAGCGTGGAGACACTCTGGGCGCTCGGCGTGGCGCTCGGCGTACCGTTCAGTCGGCTTGTCGAACCCGTCGACGACGCCATCCGGGTGGTCCGGGCGGGCGACGGGCCCCGGGTCCGCTCCGAGCAGGCCGACTTCGCCGGCACGTTGCTCACCGCCGGGACGGCAGACCTGCGCCGTGACGTCTACCTGATCGAGCTGGAGCCGGGCGCGGTCCGGGCCGCGGACGGGCACACCCCCCACAGCATCGAACACGTGGTGGTCGCCGCCGGCCGGTTACGCGTCGGCCCCGAGACGGCCCCTGTCGAACTCGGACCCGGTGACTACGCGGCGTTTCCCGGCGATGCTCCGCACCGCTACGAGGCGCTCGCTCGCGGCACGTTCGCGGTTCTCATCCTGGAGCATCCCTGACGGCGGCGATCAGCCCGAGCCCAGCGACCGTCGGATGCGGTAGGGTCGGAGACCAGATTCGGTTATAGGGCCAAATGTCCGAAACCATTGGGATAACGTTTGCGCCCGTGGCGGCACCACAGTGGCGGTGAGCGAGCCCACGCCGTTACCCTCCATCCGCAGCCACGGCCTGCCGGCACGGGTGACCTGACCGGCAGGCGAGGCCCCGGCACGACAATTTGCAACGAGGTGACAACGCCGTGAGCGAGCGGACGCGAGCCGGCCACCGGGGTGTGGCAGGCGGCGACCGGACGCCCGGCGATCAGCCGGCGACGGCTGCGGACAGCTCACCTCCGACCGGAGTCGGCCGCGTGGCCGGGTGTGGCGACGGGCGCGGCCGATGAGCGGCCGCTACGCCGACCGGTGGTCAGACCCGAACGAGCCGGCCTGGGTGCTCGAACCGACCACCGAGTGGCACCCCCAGTTCCCCGGCCAGCGCTATCCCGGCGACATCGGCGTGGTCCACCAACCACCACCGCGCGGTCGGGCGACGGTGACCGGCCGGGCCGAGGTGCCACCGCTCGCGCCCACCCGCCCGGACGGCACCTACCTCGGCCGGTCCTGGGCCGACGAACCGCCGGAGGAGTCGGCGGTGCACGGCCGGTCCTGGGCCGACGACGAGCCGGGCGAGGCACCGGGCTACGGCCGCCTTCGCAGTGACGCCCCCACCTACGGCCGGAACGACAGCGCCGACCCCCGCAGCTACGACCATGAGCCGTACCGTCGGCCACTGCCCGAACCGCCCCGCCGCGACGAGCGTCGTTCCCCCGAGTCGGACCGGCGTACCGCCTGGTCCGACCGCCGGCCCGCCGACGAGCGGGGACCGGCGCGGGAGGCCGCCTGGCACCGGGACCAGCCCTCCCCCGAGCGGTACGACGGCCGCCGCCAACGACCGGAGCCCACCGAGCGTGACCGTGGCTACCCCGGCGTGCCACCGGTCTCCCCCGCGCCCCGCTCCGATATCGGTTGGATGCCGGAGCCCGACGACGCGCCCCGTCGACGTGGCACGCACGAGCGACCGGCCGCCGGTTACGACCGCCACCCCGTCGACAGGTACGGCGCACGACCCACCCGGGACCGCGACGGCCGGATCGCCGACGACCGGGCCGACGGAGCCGACAAGTGGGCAGGCGTGGACGGCCGCACGCGATACCGCGCCGACGGTTACCCGGACCGGGCTCCCGACGAGGTACGCCGCCCGGAACGGTCCTACCGCGCGGACGAGAGCGCCGGAGCGGCACCGTCGCCAAACGGTGGACGACGGCACCGGCCCGAGCCGGACGTGCCCGACCGTCCCCGCCGCGACGACGATCGGCGCCGGCCCGACGGCGACCCGCACCGGCCGCAGCCCCGCGAGGCCGCGGCCCGCGCCGAGGCGTACCCGGATCGCCGTCCCCGCGAGGAGGCCCGCCCGGACGCATACCGCGAAGACGGACATCGCGAGCACGCGTACCGCGAGGATCGGCCGCACGACAACGCGTACCGGGAGCCTCGGCCGCAGCCCGGCGCACGGCGGGACGGCACGCTGCCCTGGCCGCCGCCGGGTCCCGTACTCCCGGACCGCACCCGGGAGCCGGGCCACCGCACCGAACCGCACCGCCCCGCGGACCCGCACCGCGGCGTCGAGCCGGGTATCCCGTCGCGGCCGGAGGCCCGGCCCGAGCGACCGACGGTCATCCCGCCCCGCTACGACGAGCGGCCGGTACGTCCGGCGGCCACGGCCCCGTCGACGGGCGGCCGGGCCACGCCGGTCCCCCCGGAGCGAACCGCGCCGCCGTCACCGGTCTCCCCCGCGGCGCCCAACCGCGACCGACCGGTCTCGGCAGCGCCGGTCTCCCCCGCCTCCGACGTGCCCATCTCGGGTCCACCAGCGGCCCGCCTTCGGCTGGAGTACCTGCCCGCGCCGGTGGACCCGCCGACCTCCGACGAGCGGGCGGAGCCGCCACCTGCGCCGGAGCGCCAGACACCTGCCGCCCCGGCGACGGCCGGCGGCGCGCACCCCACCGCACCGCCGCGTTACCCCGGTCCGGACACCACCGCCCAGCCGGTGGACCAGCGGCGCGGCGGCGAGCCCGTCGCAGAGCGCCGCCAGTTCGGCGACCCGTCGGGCAGCACCGCCCCGACCGACCACCGCCCGACGACGCACTTCCCCGACCGGCCGCATCCCACGGACCGGCCGCACTCCATGGAACGGCCGCACTCCATGGAACGACCGCAGACCGCCGACCGACCGCCCTCCACGGACCGATCGCGTCCCACCGACCGGCCGCACACCCCCGAGCGGCCGGCCTCGGGGCAGCGCCCGGACTCGCCGGATCGGCCGTCCCCGACGGCGGACGCCCGCCCGCCGGTCGCGCCACCGCCCACCTGGCAGGTCCCGACCCCGGCGGCGGCCCCGCCCGCCCCGACTCCTGCCGCCCCACAACCCCCGGTGCAGGACGCCGACGCGGTGGCACTCCCGCTCGCCCCCGGCACGCCACGCCGCTACGTACCGCCGCCACCCTCGGAAGAGCCGCTCGCCCCCGTGCGCGACCCGAACGAGGTCGCGGGCACCCGCGGGCCGGACGCGTGGTTCAGCCCCGCTCAGCCCGTCGAGCCGGATCCGGGCGAGCCCACGCCGGACCGACAGTCGCCCGAGTCGGCTGACGATGGGTCAGTCGACGATGAGTCGACGGTGGGCGGGCCTGCCCTGCCCGCGCCGCCGGCACCCGACCTGGCCACGCCACCGACGCCCGACTTGTCCACGCCACCGACACCCGACCTGCCGGCGGCACCGCCCGCGGTGGACCGGGAACTGTCGACACCCACCGACCTCCGTCACGATCCGAGTGGCGAGCAGGGGGGCAGGTCGACACCGGCTCCCGAGCCGGTGTCCGCGCAGCCCGCACGCCCGAACCTCGATGCCTGGGCCGACGACCCGCAGGACGACGCACAACCGGCTGGCCGACCCGCGACGGCCCCCGACGGCCGGCCCGTCTCCGGCGTGCCCGCCACCATGGAGCCGCACCAGCCTGTCGACCTCGTCGGCGAGGTCGACAGGCAGTCGGCCACCGCTCGTCCGGTGGAGGAGACCGAGCCCGTCGGACCCGACGCCACGGACGACGCCGAGCCGTACGCCTGGCAGCCCGACCCGCACACCAACGCGTCGACGGACGGCTCGGGAGCCGACGACTGGTCGGCCGAGGTCGCCCTACCGGCCCCGTCCGCGATGTCTGATGACAACGATTCTCCCGGCGCGGCAGCGCCGGTCTCGGTTGAGCCCACGCCCTCGACCCTGATGCCCATCTCCGCACCCCCGGCGCCCGCGCCGCCGGCCGCCGCCGCGCCGGTGTCCGCACCACCTGTCTCCGCCCCACCGGTGTCCGCACCACCGGTGTCCGCACCACCGGTGTCCGCACCACCCATGCCCGCGTCACCCACGTCCGTGGCACCCGCGTCCGCCTCACCCGTGTCCGCACCACCCGCGTCCGCGACACCGGTATCCGCGCCGCCCGCGTCGGTGCCGCCGCCCATCTCCGCGCCACCCGCGTCGACACAGCCGACCTCCGCACCACCCGCCGCCGCGCCGACACAGCCGACCTCCGCGCCGCCCGTCTCCGCGCCACCCGCATCGACGCCGCCGGCCGACGCCGCACCCGCCGCCGACATTCCCGGCCCCAGGACCGGCTCGCGCGCGCAGGACACGTCTGTCTTCGCACCACCCGAGGACGCTCCGCCGGCGGCGACCCGCCCGTCGCTTGCCGATCCGGGTGACCCGGAGCAGGTTCTCGCGGCGTACCGCTGGCGGTTGGACCCGGTCACCCTGCGCGAGGAACTGACGGAGCCGGACGACCTGCGGGCCATCCGGCGGCGGCTGACCGAGAAGCTGGGCTCGGCGATCGACAACCGCGCGCGGGCCCGACTGCTCAGCCTGCGGGCGGTGGCCTCGCGGATCCTCGGCGACCTGGACGACGCGCTGGCCGATGGTCGGCTCGCCCTCACCTACGCCGAGGCGACCGGCGAGCTGCGCCGAACCTCGTTGGCCCAGGCCCGGCTGGCGCACGTGCTGCGCTGGCGGGGCAACTTCGCCGAGGCCGACCAACTCTTCGCCCAGGCCAACTCGGTCGAGCTACCCGACCGGTTGCGGGCCGCACTGCACGAGCACGCCGGCCGGTCGTGTTACGACCAGGGACGACTCATGGAGGCCTGCCAGCACTTCGAGCAGGCGCTCGACCTGCGCGGTGCCGGCGACGCCGAACTGCTGGACCGGGTCCGGGTGGCCCTCGACGCGGTAGCCGTCCGGGCCACCGCCGACGGCTTCGGGCCGTACCGCAGAGGTCGCGACGAGATCCTCGACCGGGACCGACCCCCGACGCCGGAGCGGGACGGGCCGCTGTGGGGTTACACCGGCCAGGACGGCGACCTGGTCATCCCCGCCCGGTACGCCGAGGCGCAGCCGTTCCACGACGGGCTGGCCTGGGTTCGTCGGCCGGACACCGACCGGTGGTCGTTGATCAACCTGCTCGGTACGACGGTGATCCCGCCGTCCTACCAGACGGCGCTGCCGTTCAGCGACGGCCTGGCCTGGGTGGTCGGCGAGGGCGGTTGGACGGCCATCGACGCGACCGGCGCGGTGCAGGTCCCGCCGAACTTCGCCGAGGTACGCCAGTTCCGCCGCGGCGTGGCGGCGGTTCGGCGCGAGGGGTGGGGGGCGGTCGACCGAACCGGCCGGATCGTCGTACCCACCCGGTACCACGGGTTCGTCACCGAGTTGGCCGACGGGCAGCAGGTCGACGGGTTCACCGACGAAGGGCTCGCCGTGGTCGACGTGGCCGGGCGACGCGGGGTGGTGGACCGCACCGGTGCGGTGCTGGTCCCGCCGACCCACCCGATGCTCGTCATCCACCCGGTGGCGTTCCTGGTCGGCAGCGGTGGACGCTGGGGTGCACTGGACCGGCGTGGCGCGCCACTCATCGACCCGGTGCACCGCGATCGTGACGAGGTGTTGGCGGAGATCGATCGGCTGCTCACCGACGCCAACCCGGTGCTCTGAGCCGCCGTTCGACGCTGGTGATCCACCAGGGCTAGGGTCGAGACATGGAATTTCGACACCTGGGCCGTTCCGGCCTGCTGGTCAGTGAAATCTCGTACGGCAACTGGATCACCCACGGTTCACAGGTCGAGGAGGACGCGGCGTTCGCCTGCGTCCGGGCCGCCCTCGACGCGGGGATCACCACCTTCGACACCGCCGACGTGTACGCCGGCACCCGGGCCGAGGACGTGCTCGGTCGGGCGTTGCAGAACGAGCGGCGCGAGGGCCTGGAGATCTTCACGAAGGTCTACTGGCCGACCGGGCCGGGCCGCAACGACCGGGGCCTGTCCCGCAAGCACATCATGGAGTCGATCAACGGCTCGCTGCGCCGCCTGCGCACCGACTACGTGGACCTCTACCAGGCCCACCGGTACGACAGCAGCACCCCGCTGGAAGAGACGATGGAGGCGTTCGCCGACGTCGTGCACTCCGGCAAGGCGCACTACATCGGTGTCTCCGAGTGGACCGCCGAGCAGCTGCGCGCCGCCCACCCGCTGGCCCGCGAGCTGCACATCCCGCTGGTGTCCAACCAGCCGCAGTATTCGATGCTCTGGCGGGTCATCGAGGCTGAGGTCGTGCCGGCCAGCGAGGAGCTGGGCATCGGGCAGATCGTCTGGTCGCCGATGGCGCAGGGCGTGCTCTCCGGCAAGTACCTGCCGGGGCAGCCGCCGCCGGCCGGTTCCCGGGCCACCGACGAGAAGTCGGGCGCGAACTTCATCTCCCGGTTCATGAACGACGACGTGCTCACCCGGGTCCAGCAGCTCAAGCCCCTCGCGGAGCAGGCCGGGCTCAGCATGGCCCAGCTCGCCGTGGCGTGGGTCCTGCAGAACCCGAACGTCTCGTCGGCGATCATCGGCGCGTCCCGCCCCGAGCAGGTGCACGACAACGTCAAGGCGGCCGGGGTCAAGCTCGACGCCGGGCTGCTCAAGGCGATCGACGAGATCGTCGAGCCGGTCACCGAACGGGACCCGGCGAAGACCGAGTCCCCCGCCCAGCGTCCCTGACGTCACAGCGGCCCGACCGGCGCGCAATGGTTCGCGCCGGCCGGGCCGGGCCGGGTCAGCCGGTGACTCGGCCCGGTCAGCGCACCCGACGCCCGGTCAGCCCTGCCAGAACCGGATCAGCTGGAGGCCTGCGGCGTACAGCCGGGACGGCAGGCCCAGGGCATCACCGATCGAGAAGACCGCGTCGAAGAACCAGCCACCGATGCGCGGGTTCCACAGCAGCGCGAAGAGCAGCAGGAACCCGTACGGGGCGAACAGGTCGTACATCTTGCGCCACTGCGGGTTGAGCCACGGCTGGATCATGTTGCCGCCGTCCAGGCCCGGCACCGGCAGCAGGTTGAGCACGCTCGCGGTGAGTTGCAGGAAGGCGAGCAGGGCCACGCCGGCCCAGAACTCCACAGGGCCGCCGACCGACTCGATGCCGATCCGCAGCACCGCCACCAACACCAGCACGAACACCACGTTGGTCGCCGGGCCGGCGAGACTGACCAGGGTGTGCCGCAGTCGACCCGGGATGGCGTGCCGGTCCACCCAGACCGCGCCGCCGGGCAGACCGATGCCGCCGAGCAGCACCACCACCACGGGCAGCACTATCGACAGCAGCGGGTGGGTGTACTTCAACGGGTTGAGTGTCAGGTAGCCCCGGTGGGCGATGTCCCGGTCACCGGCGCGGTAGGCCACCACCGCGTGGGCGTACTCGTGCAGGCACAGCGAGACCAGCCAGCCGGACACCACGAACAGGAACACGTTGAACCGGGAGTTGCCGTACCCGTTCCAGGCCAGCACCCCGCTGACCGCGAAGAGGGCGACCAGGCCGAGGAAGACCGGGCTGGGCCGGAACGCCGCCCTGGGCACGCCGAGGACCAGCCCGTCGGCTCCCGGCCGGTCGTAGGCCATCACTCGGCCGTGGGCAGCAGGCTCATCCGGTACTCCACCCGGTCGTCCTCGACGAGCGCGACCGAGGTGACGCCGGACGCCGCGAGCTCCCGCCAGGTCTGACCGATCCAGGATTCGGCGTCGGCCTGGCTGCTGAACGACTCTGCCGGTCCCTCGACCGTCTGGCCGTCCGTGCCCTCGTACCGCCAGCTCCACGCCATGCCGCGTCTCCCCTCGCCGCTGATGTCCCGGTGGGACGAACCCCCGCCAGCGTAGTCGGCCCGGCGGGCAACGGCCGCTCGCTCACCCCCGGCGGCCCCAGGGGTGGATCAATCCGCCCGGCGTTGGCCGGCACGGTGGCTCGGTGCTGACCCGGGGCGTGCTGCTCGGCGAC
This sequence comes from Micromonospora sp. NPDC049047, assembly GCF_040649135.1. NCBI lineage: Bacteria > Bacillati > Actinomycetota > Actinomycetes > Micromonosporales > Micromonosporaceae > Micromonospora > Micromonospora sp. NPDC049047. The sequence continues at coordinate 57,094 of NZ_JBEZEY010000010.1, read as the reverse complement.
CGGTACCGGCGAGCACCGGGCCGGCAGGCGCCGCGACGGCGGGCGGCCTTAAGGTACGGGCATGTCCGTAGACGGGTGGAACACGGTCCTGGTGCTCGGCGGTATCCGGTCCGGCAAGTCCGAGTTCGCCGAGTCCCTGGTCACCGACGCGCCGGTGGTCCGTTACCTCGCCACCGCGCCCGAGGGCGACCCGGAGGACACCGAGTGGGCGACCCGGCTGGCGGCGCACCGCGCCCGGCGGCCGGGCAGTTGGACCACCGAGGAGACCACCGAGGATCCGCGCCGGCTGGCCGACGTGCTCGCGTCCGCCGAGCCCAACGAGACACTGCTCGTCGACGACCTGGGCGGCTGGGTGACCGTGCTGCTCGACCCGGAGCACCAGCCCGCCGACGACGTGGCGACCATCGCCGAGCTGGCCGAGGCGATCCGCACCTGCCCGGCCCGGGTGGTGCTGGTGAGCCCCGAGGTGGGGCTGTCGTTGGTGCCGACCACCCCGCTGGGTCGGGCGTTCACCGACGCGTTGGGCGCCGCCAACCGGGCGGTCGCCGACGCCTGCGACACTGTGGTGCTCGTGGTCGCCGGCCAGCCGGTCTGGCTGAAGCCGGCCGCCGGCGTGACCGCCCCGGTCAGCGCGGCCGAGCCCGCGGCCCCGGCCAGCGGGACCGCCCAGGTGGTGGCCGCGAAGCTGGCCGACACCGAGCCCACCCCCGAGGTGCAGCTGCCCGAGGTGCTCACCCACACCCCGCCGGTGGTGCCGCACCAGGAGGCCGGCAACCCGTGGGCGGCCCCGACCATGGCGCTGCCGATGGTGGCCACCGGGCTGGTCATCCAGCCGGGCATGGAGCTGCCGATGCCCGACGAGTACGCGGGCCCGCAGGCGGTGGACCGCCTGGCCACGCTCGACGTACCGGGCGCCGGGTTGGGCGTGCTGGACCGGGTGGTCGGTTTCGCCGCCGCCACCCAGGGCACCGCCACCCCGCAGGCCTGGGGGTCGGTGCGGGTGTTGCTGCTGCACGGCGACCACGCCGGTGGGGCGTCGGCCGGCACCGTCGCCGGTGAGTCGGCGCGCCGGGCCGCGCAGGCCCGCGCCGGCCGGGGCGCGTTGGCGCGACTCGCCGCCGAGAGCGGGGCCAGCCTGCAGGTGGTGGACACCCCAACCGCCGCGCCGATGGAGGACCAACCGGCGCTCTCGCTCGACCAGGTGGAGTCCGCGCTGCGCTACGGCTGGCGGCTCGCCGAGCAGGCCGCCGACGCCGGCGTACAACTGCTGGTGCTGGGGGCGTGCGGTGCCGGCACCGAGGCGGCGGCCGCCGCGGTGCTGGCGGCGACCGCGGGCGCGGAGCCACCCGCCGTGCTGGGCCGGGTCATCACCGACTCCGGCGAGATCGACGACGCGGCGTGGATGATCCGCTGCGCGGCGGTGCGCGACGCGCTGCACCGCACCCGCCGCTCGTCGCGCGGCGCCAAGGACATCCTGGCCGAGCTGGGCGGCGGTGACGTGGCGGTGGCCAGCGGCGTGCTGCTCGGCGCCACCGCGCGCCGGGTGCCGGTGCTGCTCGACGGGCCGGTCGGGCTGGCCGCCGGCATGGTCAGCCGCGATCTGGCCGGGCAGGCCCGGCACTGGTGCCTGCTCGCCGACCACGGCGGGCACCCGGCGGTGCGGCTCGCCGCCGACGTGCTCGGCCTCACGCCGCTGCTCGACCTGCGGATGGATCTCGGCGAGGGCGCGAACGCGCTTGTCGCACTCCCGCTGCTGCGCTCGGTGCTCGCCCTGGCCGCCGCACTGCCGGTCCACCCGTCGCTCGGCGGCGACGAGGACCCGAGCACGGCCGCCGACGAGTCGGCCGACCTTGACACGACTCTCGACGAGTCCGACTTCGCCGAGCCGGAGCCGGCCGGTCCGGGCCCGGCCAGCACCGGGGCGGACGAGCAGCCGGCGTCGGGTTGGCGTGCCGGCTGAGTCGCGGTTCCTGGCCGGAGCCCGGCTGGCGGTCACCACGTTCAGCACGCTGCCGGTGCGGGCCGGGCGGATCGATCGTTCCGTCGCCGGCACCGCGATGGCACTCGCGCCGGCGGTCGGCGCGCTGCTCGGCGTCCTGCTGGCCGGGGTGCTGCTGCTGACCGGCGCGTTCGCTCCCCCGCTGGTGGCCGCCGGTGTGACGGTCGGCGTGGCCGCCCTGCTCACCCGCGGGCTGCACCTGGACGGGCTGGCCGACACCGTGGACGCGCTCGGCTCGTACCGGCGGGGGGCGGCCGCACTGGAGATCATGAAGAAGCCGGACGTCGGCCCGTTCGGGGTGGTCGCCCTGGTCGTCGTCCTGCTGGTGCAGGCGGCGGTGCTTGCCGACCTGGTGGGGCGGTCCGGGCCGGCCGCTCTCGCGGCGGTGGTCGCGGCGACCGCCGCCGGGAGGTTCGGCGTCACGCTCGCCTGCCGCCGGGCAGTGCCGGCGGCTCGACCGGACGGGCTCGGCGCGCTGGTGGCGGGGACGGTCGGCCCGGTGGCCCTGGCCGTCGGCGCGGTCGCCGTCGTGCTGCTGGCGGTGCCCGCGGTGCCGGGCCGCCCGTGGCAGGGGCCGCTGGCCGTCGCCGCCGCGCTCGCCGTCGCGCTCAGGCTGCTCACCCACGTGGTACGCCGGCTCGGCGGGATCACCGGCGACGTGCTCGGCGCGACCGTCGAGGTGGTCACCACGCTTGTCTACCTGGGTCTGGTGCTGTCCGCCTGAACCGGGCCGGACGGGCCGGGTAGCGTTCGGCTCGACAGCACCGGCACGGCCACCGGGGGAACCCACATGCTCATCACGGACGACTTCCTGCCCGTACCGGTGCCGGAGTCGCTAAGCGCGACCTACCTGGTGCCCATGGCCGGGCTGCCGAAGGTCAGCGCGAAGACCGCGGTGGCGGCGCTGAGCGGCCGGCTGGCCGAGCCGGTGCACGGGCTGGCCCGGCAGATGCTGGACAGCCCGCTGATGAGCGTCGACACCCGACCGATCGCCGATTTCCCCGCGCTGCCGCCGGATCTGCTCAGCGCGTTCGGCGCCACCGAGGAGCAGCTGGCCCGGCTGGCCGCGGCGACCCATCTGGTGGTCGTGCAGGCCGAGTACCGGCCCGGTTGGCCGCCCGCGCACGAGTGGGCGGCCCGCGCGGTCGCGGCGGCCGTGGCGGAGTCCGTCGACGGCGACGTGGTGGACGTCTTCGGTCTGCAGTTCCTCGACCCGGCGACCGCGCTGCGCTCGCTCCCCGACGAGCAGGGCCGTATCCGACTTGTCGACTGGGTGCTGGTGCCGTATTCGTCAGACACCGAAGGGCTGTGGTTCACCACCAAGGGGCTGCGCCGCTTCGGGCTGCTCGAGTTGCAGACCCAGGGGGTGCCCGACCACCTCACCCGCGCCTGGGGTGCGGTGATGACCGGGGCGGCCCGTCGGTTGCTGCGGGACTGGACCGACGGGCTCACCGGCGAGGAGGTGCCGGCGTTCGTGCAGCTGCCGGTGCTGGCCACTGTCACCGGGCACGACATCGCTGTGGCGTACGGCAATCCGGAGCAGCACGGCGCGACGGCCCCGGTGCTGCTGCGGCTGGAACTGGACCCGGCGACCGACCCGGAGGCCGACTCGTTCCTGAGCCTGCGCCCGCCGGCCGGGCACCCGGGGCCGGACGGGCGCTACTTCGCCGCCGCCTGCGCCACCCTGTTCTCCGGGATCCAGCCGGACGTGCGCTACGCCCGTTCGGGTGACGCGATGAGCCATGCGGTGGCCACCGCACGGGCGGCGCTGGGCGACGCGCGAGCCCGGTTCGTGGCCGGTGAGTTGCCCAGCGAGGCGCAGTTGGTGGTCAAGTACGGCCTGCCCGGCGACGACGGCCCGGAGTATGTCTGGGCGGGCGTGACCTCGTGGGAGACCCCGGAGCGGATCGTCGGCGTGAGCGCCAGCGACGCCAACACCGACCAGAGCGTCCGCATCGGCGCCCCGGTGGTCGTCGAGACGTCCGACGTTGTCGACTGGGCCGTCCTGGACGGGACAGGCGTCATCGAAGGCGGCTGGACCCAAGCAGTCCTGGACTCCGGCGAACCCCCCACCCCAACCCCCTAACCCACCCCACCCCCTCTCCCACCCCGCCCCCTCTCCCGTTGATCATGAAGTCATTGCCAGGACACGCCGATGGCGGTGGCAATAACTTCATGATCAACCGGGGAGGGCGGGGCCGGGGTGGGGCGGGGCCGGGGGTGGGGGTGGGGTGGGGTGGGGTTAGCGGACGCTGGGGGTTACGAAGGGGGGTTTGGTCAGGGTCAGGGGGGCGCGGCGGCCGCGGATGTCGATCTCGACCTGGTCGCCGTCGGACAGGTTGGCGTCGGTGTCCAGCAGGGCCAGTGCGATGCCCTGCTTGCGGGTGGGCGAGAAGGTGCCGCTGGTTACGGTGCCGACCTGGGTGTCGCCCACGTGCAGGGTCATCCCGGGGCGCGGGATGGCCCGGTCGACGGCGACCAGGCCGCGGAGCGTACGCCGGGGACCGGTGGCCTTCTCGGCGAGCAGCGCGGCGCGGCCCCAGAAGGCCGGCTTGTCCCAGCCGACGGCCCAGCCCGAGCGGGCCTGCACCGGGGTGATGTCCACCGAGAGGTCCTGCCCGTGCAGCGGGTACCCCATCTCGGTGCGCAGCGTGTCCCGGGCGGCCAGCCCGCAGGCCCGCAGCTCGAACGCCTCCCCCGCGGCGAACAGCGCGTCCCAGACGGTCACCGCGTCCTCCGCAGCGACCACCAGCTCGTAGCCCAGCTCGCCCGTGTAGCCGGTGCGGCAGACGGTGAGCTCCACCCCGGCCAGCCGCGCCGCGGAGAAGCTCATGTAGTCGTGCTCGGTGGGCAGGTCGAGGGCGGCCAGCAGCTCGGCCGAGCGAGGGCCCTGTACGGCCAGCACGGCGTACCCCTGGTGCTCGTCGGTGACGCTCACCTGGGCGGGCGCGGCGGCGCGCAACCGGCGCACCACCTCGGCGGTGTTCGCCGCGTTCGGGATGAGGAACACGTGGTCCTCGGCGTACAGGTAGGCGATGATGTCGTCCACCACGCCACCGGTGGCGTCGTCGCAGCAGAGCGTGTACTGCGCCCGGCCGGGACCGATCCGGCCCAGGTCGTTGCTGAGGCAGGAGTTGACGAAGTCGGCAGCGCCGGGGCCACTCACCCGGGCCTTGCCGAGGTGCGACACGTCGAAGACCCCGACCGCGGTACGCACCGCGGTGTGCTCCTTGAGCACTCCGCCGCCGGCGTACTCAAGCGGCATCTCCCAGCCCCCGAAGGGGGCGAACTTGGCGCCGGCGGCGAGGTGTCGCTCGTGCAGCGGGGAACGGCGCAGCCGGGTCGCGGCGGCGTCGAAGGTCACGTCGGTCATGGGTGGCAACTTACCGGGGGCGAGCTCGCTGGTTAGCATCGGCGGGAGCCCGCTGGCACTGTCGGCGGGACAGCCATGACGTTCGGCGGGTACGTTCCGCCGGAGACCTTCACCGCTGGTACGCGACGCCGCGACCGGCCCGGCCCGCCCGGAGTAGCTTCAGTGACATCACCCCGCACCACCAACCTGAGCCTGGTCGACACCGACCCGGCCGAGCTCGCCGTCGACGCGATCGTGATCGGCGTGCACAGCCAGACCGGAGAGCAGGGCGCCACCAGCGGCCTCGCCGGCAACCTGCTGCTCGCCAGCGGCGCGGAGAGCATCGCCGCCGCGTTCGACGGAAAGCTGACCGAGACGCTGGCGCTGCTCGGCGCGACCGGTGGGCCGGGTGAGGTCATCAAGCTGGCCACGCTGGGCACCGTGACCGCCCCGCTGGTCGCCGCGGTGGGGCTCGGCCCGGAGCCGTCGGGTGCCGCCCCGGCTCCGGAGACGCTGCGTCGGGCCGCCGGTGCGGCGATCCGGGCGCTGGCGGGAGCGCCCCGGGTGGCGCTGGCCATGCCGCTGCCGGACGACACGGACGCCTCGGCCGAGCTGCGCGCGGTCGCCGAGGGCGCGTTGCTCGGTGGGTACCGGTTCGCCGGTTACCAGACCCGCCCGCAGCCGACCCGGCGGGAGCCGGTGACCGAGGTGCTGATCGCGGTGCCGGACGCGGGCGACGCGGGCGCGCAGGCGGAGGTCACCCGGGCGCAGGTGGTGGCGGGTGCGGTCCGGCTCACCCGGGACTGGGTGAACACCGCGCCGAACAAGCTGCGTCCGCCGTCGTTCGCCGACGCGGTCGCCGCTGCCGCCCGGGACGCGGGCCTCGGCGTCGAGGTGCTGGACGAGGCGGAGCTGGCCGCCGGCGGTTACGGGGGCATCGTCGCTGTCGGTCAGGGCTCGGAGGCTCCGCCCCGGCTGGTGAAGCTCACCTACACGCCGTCGGACGGCGGTAACGGCAAGCGGGTCGCGCTTGTCGGTAAGGGGATCACCTTCGACACCGGCGGTATCTCGATCAAGCCGGCGCAGGGCATGTGGGAGATGAAGTCCGACATGGGCGGCGCGGCCGCGGTGGGCGCGGCAATGCTCGCGATCGCCGCGCTGAAGCCGGCGGTGGCGGTCAGCGCCTACCTGCCGATGGCGGAGAACATGCCCTCGGGCACCAGTTACCGGCCGGGTGACGTGATCACCATGTACAACGGCAAGCGGGTCGAGGTGCTCAACACCGATGCCGAGGGCCGGATGATCCTGGGCGACGCCATGGCCCGCGCCTGCGCGGACGGCACCGACTACCTGTTCGAGACCTCCACCCTGACCGGCGGCCAGGTGGTCGCGCTGGGTAAGCGGGTGGCGGGCGTGATGGGCACTCCGGAGCTGTGCCAGCGGGTCCAGGTGGCCGGCGACGCGGTCGGCGAGCCGGCCTGGCCGATGCCGCTGCCCGAGGACGTGCGCAAGGGCATGGAGTCCGACGTGGCGGACATCTCGCAGGTGAACGCCGGGATGGACCGGGCCGGTCACATGTTGCAGGGCGGAGTTTTCCTGCGCGAGTTCGTGACCGACGACGTGGCCTGGGCGCACATCGACATCGCCGGGCCGAGCTACCACTCGGGTGAGCCGACCGGCTACTGGACCAAGGGCGGCACCGGTGTCCCGGTCCGCACGCTCGTGCAGCTCGTCGAGGATGTCGCGAGCAACGGCTGAGAGACACGGAAGGGCCCCTTGTCAACGCTGCGTCGACAAGGGGCCCTTCGCTACATCTGCTCGGGGCGGCGTTTACGCCGCTCGTTGAAGTCGCGCATGCGCTGCGGGTAGCCCATCAGGCGGACGTCGTACACCGGGATGCCCATCCGGTACGCGAAGCGCCGCGCGCCGTCCGGGCCGTCGATGCGGCGTCGGGTCCACTCGCCGTCGTCGGCGATCAGGATGACGGTGGTCTCCGTCACCGTCGTCCGGGGTTCGATGAACGCCTCCACGCCGCGCCGGCTCCGGATGAAATTCTCCAGATGGTCCAGGTCGCCACGATCGGCGGCACGGTCACGGCTCGGCACAGCCGTCTGTCTACGGCGCCGGAACAACCCCACCGGTTCTCTCCCCCAACGGTGCGTCATCGACAACGGTGCCAAGGGTACGTGTCGATGACGTGTCGTTGGGCACCTCAGTACGCACCCTGTGCCCGGTGGTGACAAGATGACCGAGGTGGGGTGTGTCCGTGTTACCACCCCGTGACCCCCGATGCAGCGACGCGACCTGGGAGTTGGACGTGAGCGAGCCGAACGAAGCGACCTTCGACATTGTCATCCTCGGAGCTGGCAGCGGCGGTTACGCGGCGGCGCTGCGCGCCGCTCAACTGGACCTGAAGGTCGCGCTGATCGAGAAGGGCAAGCTCGGCGGGACCTGCCTGCACAACGGCTGCATCCCGACCAAGGCGCTGCTGCACGCCGCCGAGATCGCCGACCAGACCCGCGAGTCGGAGCAGTTCGGCGTGAAGACCGAGCTGCTCGGCATCGACATGGCCGGGGTCAACTCGTACAAGGACGGTGTGATCGCCCGCCTGTACAAGGGCCTGCAGGGCATGTTGAGGACCAACAAGGCGATCACCATCGTCGAGGGCAACGGCAAGCTCGTCGGCAAGAACGTGGTCGAGGTGGACGGCAAGCGCTACACCGGCCGCAATCTGATTCTGGCCTCCGGGTCGTACGCGAAGAGCCTGCCCGGCCTGGATGTCGACGGTGAGCGGATCATCACGAGCGACCACGCGCTGACCATGGACCGGATCCCGTCGTCGGTGATCGTCCTGGGTGGCGGCGTGATCGGCGTCGAGTTCGCAAGCGTGTGGAAGTCCTTCGGCGTGGACGTGACGATCGTCGAGGCGCTGCCCCGGCTGGTCGCCGCCGAGGACGAGGAGTCGTCGAAGGCGCTGGAGCGGGCGTTCCGCAAGCGGAAGATCAACTTCAAGGTCGGCAAGCCGTTCGAGAAGGTCGAGAAGACCGAGAGCGGCGTCAAGCTGACGATCCAGGGCGGCGAGACCGTGGAGGCCGAGCTGCTGCTGGTCGCCGTCGGTCGCGGCCCGAACACCGCAAACCTCGGGTACGAGGAGCAGGGCGTCAAGATGGACCGCGGCTACGTGCTGACCGACGAGCGGCTGCGCACGAGCGTGCCGAACGTCTACGCGGTCGGCGACATCGTGCCCGGCCTCCAGCTCGCCCACCGGGGCTTCCAGCAGGGCATCTTCGTGGCCGAGGAGATCGCCGGGCAGAACCCGGCCGTGATCGACGAGGTCGGCATCCCGCGGGTCACCTACTGCGACCCGGAGCTGGCGTCGGTGGGTCTGACCGAGGCGAAGGCCAAGGAGCAGTACGGCGCCGACAAGGTCAAGGCGTACAACTACCCGCTCGGCGGCAACGGCAAGAGCCAGATCCTCAAGACCACCGGCTTCGTGAAGCTGGTCCGGGTCGAGGACGGCCCCGTCGTCGGCGTGCACATGGTCGGCGCCCGGGTGGGTGAGCTGATCGGTGAGGCGCAGCTCATCTACAACTGGGAGGCCTACCCGGCCGAGGTCGCCCAGCTCGTGCACGCCCACCCGACCCAGAACGAGGCCCTGGGCGAGGCGCACCTGGCCCTCGCCGGCAAGCCGCTGCACGCACACGCCTGACCATCCAACCGCGGCGTCCGGCGACGGGCGAAGATCCCACCAGGGGAATGAAGGAGTCTCAGAAAATGCCGGTATCGGTCACCATGCCCCGGCTCGGCGAGAGCGTCACCGAGGGCACCGTCACGCGCTGGCTCAAGCAGGAGGGCGACACTGTCGAGGTCGACGAGCCCCTGCTCGAGGTCTCGACCGACAAGGTCGACACCGAGATCCCGTCGCCCGCGGCGGGCGTGCTGAGCCGGATCGTGGTCGGCGAGGACGAGACCGCCGAGGTCGGCAGCGAGCTCGCCGTCATCGCCGGTGAGGGCGAGTCGACGGGTGGCGGCGAGGCCGCTCCGCAGGAGCAGGCCCCGGCCGAGGCGGTCGAGCCGGCCGCCGAGCCGACCGCCGCCGCCGAGGGCACCGCCGACCAGGTGGCGCAGGACGACGTGGCCGAGGACGCGCCGGCCCCGTCGGCGAGCGGTTCGGGCGAGGGCACCGCGGTCAAGATGCCGGCCCTGGGTGAGAGCGTCACCGAGGGTACTGTCACCCGCTGGCTCAAGCAGGTCGGCGAGACCATCGAGGTCGACGAGCCGCTGTTGGAGGTCTCCACCGACAAGGTGGACACCGAGATCCCGTCGCCGGTCGCCGGCACGGTCCTGGAGATCAAGGTCGCCGAGGACGAGACCGCAGCGGTCGGCGCCGACCTGGCGATCATCGGCGTCGCCGGCGGGGCCCCCGCACAGGCCAAGCCGGAGCCGAAGCCCGAGCCGAAGGCGGAGACCAAGCCCGAGCCGAAGGCGGAGACCAAGCCCGAGCCGAAGGTCGAGGAGCCGACGCCGGGCATGTCGTACAACGAGCCGGCCGCGGAGACCGAGAGTTCGGCGCAGCCGGCGAAGACCGAGCAGGCCGCCCAGCCGGCCGCGCCGACCTCGACGCCGCCGCGTCCGTCCGCCCCGGCGCAGGGTGGTGGCGAGGAGGCCGCCGGATACGTCACCCCGCTGGTACGCAAGCTGGCCGGTGAGCACGGCGTCGACCTGGCCACGCTCAACGGCACCGGCGTGGGTGGCCGGATCCGCAAGCAGGACGTCCTCGACGCGGCCGAGAAGGCGAAGGCCGCCAAGGCCGCTCCCGCCGCCGCGCAGCCGACCGCCGCGCCGTCGGCGGCCCCGGCCACGCCGGCCGCGAAGCCGCAGCCGAGCAGCAAGCGGGGCACCACCGAGAAGCTGCCGCGCATCCGGGCGACGATCGCCAAGCGGATGCAGCAGTCGCTGCAGGAGACGGCCCAGCTCACCACAGTGGTCGAGGTGGACGTCACCCGGGTCGCCAAGCTGCGGACGCGGGCGAAGGAGTCGTTCCAGGCCAAGCACGGCGTGAAGCTGTCCTTCCTGCCGTTCTTCGCGCTCGCCGCCGTCGAGGCGCTCCAGACGTACCCGATCATCCAGGCCAGCATGGACCTGGCGGGCGGCACGATCACCTACCCGGCGGCCGAGCACCTGGGCATCGCCGTGGACACCGAGCGCGGGTTGCTCGTGCCGGTCATCCACAACGCCGGTGAGCTGAACATGGGCGGCATCGCCAAGCGGATCGCCGACCTGGCCGAGCGCACCCGGGCCAACAAGATCACCCCGGATGAGATGGCCGGGGCGACCTTCACGCTCACCAACACGGGCAGCCGGGGCGCGCTCTTCGACACCCCGATCGTGCCGTCGCCGCAGTCGGCGATGCTCGGCACGGGTGCCGTGGTCAAGCGTCCGGTCGTGGTCAACGACCCGGAGCTGGGCGAGGTCGTCGCCATCCGGTCGATGGTCTACCTGGCCATGTCCTACGACCACCGGCTGATCGACGGCGCCGACGCGGCCCGCTTCCTGACCGCGGTCAAGGAGCGGCTGGAGGCCGGCAACTTCGAGTCGGAGCTGGGTCTGTCCTGATCCACCGCAACAACCGATGGGGCACCCCGGTCGTCGACCGGGGTGCCCCGTCGTCTGTACGTACCTCAGCTCTTCAGCAGATCGGTGGAGACCTGCCAGAGCCGCTCGGCGGCCTCCGGGTCCAACGCGTAGTCGGCGACGCCCGTGCGCCCGCCGGGCTGGGCGGGGGCGGCCTGCTGGCAGTCCTCGAAGTAGCGCCCACCCACCTCGTCGAGCAGCGGTGACGCGGCGACCAGCACCGAGGTGGCGGCGCCCTGCTCGACTGTCTTCCAGGCCGCCGCGTTACCGGCGCGCATCCGATTCAGCTCCTCCTCGCTCACGTAACGCTGCAGGTTGGTCTGGATCGCGCCGGGCATCAGCGAGTTGGCGAAGATGCCGTCGTCGGACCAACGCCGGGTCGCTTCCACGGCGAACAACACGTTCGCCGTCTTGGACTGCCCGTACGCCTGCCACGGGTCGTACTCGCGGTGGTCGTACTGGATGTCCTCGAAGACCACCGGCGAGCGCAGGTGGGCGGCGGAGCTGACCGAGGCGATCCGGGCCCCGCCGGCGGCCGCGAGTGCCGGGCGCAGCCCGGTGGCGAGCGCGAAGTGCCCCAGGTGGTTGGTGGCGAACTGCATCTCCCAGCCCTGCGGAGTCCGGCTCAGCGGCGCGGCCATGATGCCGGCGTTGTTTACCAGGATGTGCAGCGGGCCGTCCCAGTTGGCGACGAAGTCGGCGACTGATCCCTGGTCGGCGAGGTCGAGCGGCGCGACCATGACCCGGTCGTTGCCGGTGGTGCCGGTGATGTCGTCGGCGGCCTGCTGGCCGGCGTCCGGGTTGCGAACGGCAAGGGTGACCTCCGCGCCGGCGCTGGCCAGGGCGCGGGCGGTCGCCACGCCGATGCCTGACGAACCGCCGGTGACGATCGCCCGCCGGCCGACGAGGTCCACACCCCGGATCACGTCCATGGCAGTGGAGGTGTGGGCGAATGACGTGGTGATCGGGTTCTTCGTCGTCATGATCCATCCTTGTCCGGGGTGGGTCGGACCGGCCGGCCCGTCTGCCGGGGGCCGCTGGCGGCGATGATTCGGCGTCCGCGCCGCCACCGGCGCCGCGGACCGGATGAACGCCGGTCCAGGCGTTTTCCCGCCCCGGGCCGCAGGTAACGCTCGGCCGCGCCGCCATTGCCGTTCGGGCCTTCGACCAGGCCGGACGCTGCCAGAGTGGGACCGTGGGCAGCTACCGGCGGGGTGGGCGACTGGGTCCTGCCGTCCCGATCGCCCCCGGTGCCCGGGTGGACAAGTTCGAGGTCTTCTTCGACCTGGTCTTCGTCTTCTCGTTCTTCATCATCACCCGGGCGACCGCCGCGAACATCTCCAGCCGACAGCTGCTGCACGCCGCTCTGGTGCTGGCCGTGCTGTGGTGGATCTGGGTGGTGCACAGCCTGGTCGCCACCCGGGTCCGGCTCGGCGAGGGCTACGTACCGGTGCTCATGGTGATCGCCATGGTGGCCCTGTTCGCGTTCGCGTTGGCGCTGCCGCAGGCGTTCAGCGACCCGAAGGGGATCGCCGGCGGCCCGATGCTGGTGGCCATCAGTTACGTAGTGGTCCGGGCGGTCCACATGATCCTCTATCAGCACGTGGTGCGGGACAGCCCGCAGGAGCGCCGGCAGCTGCGCCGCTTCGCCCCGGAACTGGCGTTGAGCATCGTGCTGCTGCTGGCCGCCGCGCTGATCCCGCCGAGGATCACCGAACCGGACGAGGCCGCCCTGGTTCGCGACGGGCTGTGGATCGCCGTGGTGCTCGTGCAGTACGCCACCGGCTTCATCGTCGGCACCTGGGGCTGGGGGGTGACCAGCGCCGAGCACTGGACGGAGCGCTACGACCTCATTCTGATCATCGCGCTCGGCGAGTCCATCATCTCCACCGGGGTGGGCGGCAATCTGCTCGGCAAACCGGTGACCTGGCCGGCGGTGGCCGCCGCGGCGCTCGGCATCGTGATCACAGCAGCCCTCTGGTGGGCGCACTTCGACTTCGTCGGGCCGGCCGCCCGGATCGCCCTGCACGCCGCGGAGGGTGGCCCCCGGGTGGCCATGGCCCGCGACGCGTACGCGTACCTCTACCTGCCGATGATCGCCGGGGTGATCCTCTTCTCGATCGGCAACGAGGAGATCCTGCACAAGATCACCGACCCGGCCGGCGGGATCGCCGAGCGGATCGAGGGTCCGGCCGTGCCGATGCTGTTCGGCGGGTTGATCTGCTACTTCGCCGTCAACCTGCTGTTCCAGCTACGAACCCTGCACACCGTCACCTGGACCCGGGTCGGCGTCATCGTGGTGCTGACCGCCGCCCTGCCGGTCGGCCACCACCTGCCGGCGCTCGGCGCGCTCACCCTCGCGACGGTGATCTGCGTGGGGTTGGTGGCGGTCGAGGTGCTGGTGATGTCGGATTCCCGGCACGCGCTGCGGGCCGCGGTCTTCCAGGAGCGCACCACCCACGAGGCCCACGAGGCCGCCTGGCGGGCCCGCTGGCACGACGTCCGGGAGAGCGACGAGCCGACCACCCCGTGACCCCCCGCCCCGGATAGACTCCGGCGCAGCGTCGCAGTGCACCCGGCCCGAAGGCCGCCGTGGGCATGGAGGCGCGGGGACAGCATGGGACGAACGTGCACCCGAGCAATTCACCGGCCGGCCGCCTCGCCGCCGTCGGCAATCAGATGATCGAGATCCACCTCTGGCTCAGCGCGGAACTGGCCCGCCTCCGGGCCACCCTCGACACCTCCGGCGACGTGCGAGCGTCCCGTGACCTGCGGGCGCACTGCCTGACCTTCTGCACCGCGCTCGGCCGGCACCACACCGGTGAGGACACCGGCGCGTTCGAACTGCTGGCCGAGCAGGTCCCCGAGCTGCGCCCGGTCATCGCGAACCTGATCACCGACCACGAGGTGGTGGCGGGGATCCTGGCGCGGGTCGAGGCGCTGCTCACCGACGACACGGCGGTGCCGCGCCCCGAGCTGCGCGCCGAGCTTGACGGGTTGGCCGCGCTGCTGGAGTCACACTTCCGCTACGAGGAGAAGCGGCTGGTAGGCGCACTGAACGCGCTCACCGGCCGGCCCGGGACGACCGAGGAACTCCTCGGCCTGACCGCGCCGGCACACCTCACCGGCTGACGGCTGGGCCGATCCCGGCGGGCTGTCCGGCCGCCGGCACCGGAGCGGGCAGCCGCTCGTAGAAGCGGATCTTCTCCCGCAGGTGGTCGTACTGGCGCTGGAGCAGGCGCATCTGCTCCTCCACCCGCACCGCGTGGTGGTGCAGCAGTTCGCGTCGCTCGGCGACGGTGTGCTCACCCTCCCGGGCCAACTGCGCGTAGCGGCGCATCTGCGCGATCGGCATCCCGGTGTCGCGCAGGCAGCGGAACAGCACCAGCCAGCCGAGGTCGTCATCGGTGAAGACCCGCTGCCCGCCCGCCGTCCGCTCCACGTCGGCGAGCAGGCCGATCTTCTCGTAGTACCGCAGGGTGTCCAGACTGAAGCCGCTGCGGCGGGCGGCCTCCGAGGGGGCGTAACCGCTCATGTCACAGGAGCCTAGTGCTTGACCTGGAGTGCGCTCCAGGTTGGAGGCTGGTGACCATGACGACGACACGGACGCTGGGACGCAGCGGCATCACGGTGAGCGCTATCGGAATGGGATGCTGGGCCATCGGCGGCCCGCTCTGGGGTGACGACGGGCAGCCGTTCGGTTGGGGTGAGGTGGACGACGCCGAGTCGATCCGCACCATCCACCGGGCGCTCGATCTCGGGGTGACCCTGTTCGACACGGCAAGCAACTACGGCGCCGGGCACAGCGAACGGATCCTCGGTCAGGCCCTGGCCGGGCGGCGGGACAGCGTGGTCATCGCCACCAAGTTCGGCAACGTCAGCGAGGAGGCCACTCGGCGGGCGCTCGGCACCGACACCAGCCCGGCCTTCGCGGTACGCAGCCTGGAAGACTCGCTGCGCCGGCTCGGCACTGACCACGTCGACCTCTACCAACTGCACATCAACGCACTGCCGGTGCCCGCCGCGCTCGATCTGGTCGACACCCTGGAGGGCCTTGTCGACCAGGGCAAGATCCGGGCGTACGGCTGGAGCACCGACGATCCCGCCTCGGCGGAGGCGTTCGCGGCTGCCGGCCCGCACTGTGCAGCGATCCAGCACGACGAGTCGGTGCTGCGGGACAACGCCGCGGTGCTGGCGGTCTGCGACGCCCACGACCTCGCCAGCCTCAACCGTGGGCCGCTGGCGATGGGTCTGCTCACCGGGTCGACCCGGGCGGTCGGGGCGGACGACGTGCGCGGGCGGGCGCCGGAATGGCTGGAGTGGTTCACCGACGGCCGGCCGACGCCACGCTGGGTGACCCGCGTGGAGCAGGTCCGCGCGGCGCTCACCGCCGACGGGCGGACCCTGGCGCAGGGCGCGTTGGGTTGGCTGCTGGCGCGCAGCCCGCGTACGGTGCCGATCCCCGGGCTGCGCACCGTGGCGCAGGCCGACGAGAACCTGGCCACCCTGGCCCTCGGGCCGCTCGACGCCGAGGCGTACGCCGAGGTGGAGCGACTGCTCGCCGACCTGCGTCCGGCCCACGCGGCCTGACCACCGGTCCACGGCCCCGGGCGGCGTCGGCGGACGCTGGGCCCACCCGGTGGGACAGCGCCAGCGATCACGCACTTGTAGCGTGGCATCCGTCGACGCCGCCACGTCCAGCTGAGGATGGAGTCGCCCGGTGAGCTATCCGTTCCAGACCGCCGACACGCCAGTGTGGGATCCGGCGCTCCGGGTCGGCGAGGTCTACCTCGGCCAGGCCCGGTCGGTGGCGGAGGTCGTGGGGGCGCCGTCAGGTCTGACGCCCTTGCGCAACGGCAGCTGCGATCTCGACCCGGCGACGTTCGCGACCTTCGTGGACCACCTTCTCCGGTTCTACAACGGGGGCCGTCACCCCACCCTCTCGCAGTTGCTGCGCGGGGTCCTCCTGGTCTCCCTGGTGTTGCTGGACCGTGCCGGTGGGTCCCCTCCGCCGGCCGGCGGCGAGGTGCTGGACGCCCTGCTCGCCGAGGCCGCCACGCTGGCGCCCACCATGCCTGTCTAGCGATGGCGCGAGTCCGGGGAAGGCAGATGTGAACGACTCCCAGAAGATCGCCTGTACGGCGTGCGGGCAGGACTGGCAGACCTGGTACCGGGTTCGGGGTGGCGGGCGGATGTTTCTGCTGTGCCCCGAGTGCGACTCGGTCTGGCTACCCGGCGACGACCGCACCGGACCCCCGACGCATCATCTCGGCGCGCTGTTCGGCCCGCAGCCGAAGTTCTTCAACCCCTGGGCCCTGATCGAGGAGTGCACGCCGCCGCCCGCCGGCTGACGCGTCACCGGTGGGCGCCGACCCTTCGCGGACCGCCGCGGGTGCCGCCGACGACACGCCGAGCGGGGTGGGACGTCGCGCAAGGGGGGTGAGCGGCCGGCGCAGCGCGTCGGTGCGCGGGCTCGACGCAGCCAACCTGCCGTCCGTACCCGAAGATATGAGCATGCGGATCCTTCTGGCCGGCGCGTCCGGCTTCCTCGGCACCCGGCTGGCCGACCGGCTCGCGGCGGACGGACACCAGATCACCCGGCTGGTCCGCCGGCCGCCGCGCACCCCCGACGAACGGCAGTGGGACCCGACCGCCGGGCAGCTCGACCCGAACGTGGTCGCCGAGGCCGACGCGGTGGTGAACCTGGCCGGCGCGGGCGTGGGCGACAAGCGCTGGAACGACGACTACCGGCGCTTGATCCGGACCAGCCGGGTGGACAGCACCACCACGCTGGCGACCACCATCGCCGGGCTCTCCGCCGCCGACCGGCCCCGGGTGTTGCTCAACTCCTCGGCCGTGGGCTGGTACGGCAACACCGGCGACCGGGCGGTCGAGGAGGACGCGCCGGCCGGGGACGGCTTCCTGGCCGACGTCTGCCGGGTGTGGGAGGCCGCGACCCGGCCGGCCGAGGACGCCGGGGTACGCGTGGTGCGGCTGCGCACCGGTCTGCCACTGGACCGCCACGGCGGGCTGCTCAAGCCGCAGCTACTCCCCTTCAAGCTCGGCATCGCCGGCCGGTTGGGCAGCGGCCGGCAGTGGCTGCCGTGGATCTCGATGGTCGACTGGCTGGACGCGACGGTCTTCCTGCTGGACCACGACGAGATCGCCGGTCCGGTAAACGTGGTGGGGCCGCACCCGGTGACCAACGCCGAGTTCACCCGCGAGCTGGCCCGCCAGCTGCACCGTCCGGCGATCATCCCGATCCCCGCGCTGGCGCTCAAGGTGGCCCTCGGTGGCTTCTCCCACGAGGCCCTCACCAGCACCCGTGTCCTCCCCGGCGTCCTCACCAGAGCCGCCTACCCCTACCGGCACCCCACCCTCCCCAAGGCCCTGACCGCAGCCCTGAACCCCACACCATGAGACCCCGTCGATCATGAAGTTATTGCCACTCGCCTCGGCGTGTCGTGGCAATAACTTCATGATCAACCGGGGAGATCCGGGGGGTGGGGTGGGGTGGGGTGGGGTGGGGTGGGGTGGGTCAGCAGCCGATTACCCAGTAGTTGGGGGCGGTTTGCTTGAGGGCGGTGGTGTAGAAGGTGTTGTAGAGACCCATCCGCTGGTTGGAGCCGTTGGCGTAGGCGTACCCGCCGGACTGGTACGCCCGGCCGGCCGTCACGTGCGCGTAGTTGCTGGCCGTCACGCAGGTCGCGGGCGTGGTCGGGGTCGGCGTCGGGGTCGGGGTCGGCGTGGCCGTCGGGGTGGGGGTGGGCGTGGCGGTCGGGGTCGGGGTCGGGGTGGTGCCGCCGCTGTTCAGGCCGAAGAAGAGCGCGTCGCGGTACGTCGAGCAGATGGTGTCCAGGAAGTACGCGGCGGCGGTGCCGCACTGGTCCGCGCCGGAGCCCGGGTCGACAGGGGTGCCGTGCCCCATGCCGGAGACCCGGTAGAGGCGTACGTCGTCGTTGCCGTACACCTCCAGGCTGGTGTTGCCGGGCAGCGAGGACGTGCTGGTCGGGGTCTGCGACACGCCCCGCACGTTGGTCCACTGGTCGCGGGACTCGGTGCCGTTGAGCGGGGTGACAGTGGTGTCCGAGGTGCCGTGCCAGATCGCCACCCGGGGGCGCGGGCCGGTGTAGCCGGAGTACGCGCCGCGGACCAGGTCGCCCCAGGCGGCCGGAGTCTTGTCCGCGCCGGGGTTCATGCAGCTGAACGCGTTGACCATGCTGGTGGCGCAGCGGTACGGGATCCCCGCGATGATCGACCCGGCGGCGAAGACATCCGGGTAGGTGGCGAGCATGACCGCGCTCATCGCCCCGCCGGCGGAGAGCCCGCTGACGTAGACCCGGGAGCCGTTCACCCCGAAGTTCGCCTTGGCGTGGTCGACCATCTGCTTGATCGACAGCGCCTCACCCTGGCCCCGGGTGGTGTCGCCGGCCTCGAAGAAGTTGAAGCAGGAGTTGGCGTTGTTGCCGGACGGCTGCTGGGCGACGATCAGTGTGAACTTCCACTGGTCGGCGTACTTCTGCCAGCCGGAGTTGGCGAAGTATCCGGAGGCGTTCTGGACGCACCCGTGCAGCAGCACCACGGCCGGGGAGTTGGCCGGCAGGTTGTCCGGTCGGTAGGCGTACATCGTGAGGTTGCCGGGGTTGGAGCCGAAGCTGGTGACCTGGGTGAGGGTGGCGGCCTGGGCGGGTGCGGCGACGGCGACCGCGCCCGCTACGGCGAGGGCGAACCCGGCGACCGCACCGAGCAGCCGGGTGAGGGTGGACGAGGAGCGGCGCACGGCGGCCTCCTGAGGGGCGGACTGTGAACTGGGTCACTGTCGAGTTGCCGAGACGTTACGACGATGTGTCGCCGCTATGACATGGGGTGCGCTCACACATCTACGCCGACCGCTGTGTACGTCGCACCAGCGACCCACCGTGTCGGAAGGCGGGCCGACAACAACCGCCGGTCTGACCGGCCCGTCCAGGTCCGGTTGGTAACGTCCGCTGCGTGCCGTCCTCCCCGTCGCTGGCCACCGGGCCCGCACCCGCGTCACCGCCACGCGTCGTCCGGGACCGCCGGGCCGACCTGATCGTCGTGCTGGTGGCCCTCGCGCTCGCCGTCTGGGTGACAAGTGGGCTGTGGCGGGACCCGAACGTCCGCACCATCACCGTCAACTCCAGCGACCAGGCGCTCTTCGAGTGGCTGTTGGCCTTCGGCGGGCACGCGGTCACCCACGGGGAGAACCCGTTCTTCACGTATCTGATCAACGTCCCGGACGGTGTGAACCTCGCGGTGAACACCTCGATCACGGTGTACGCGGTGGTCTTCGCCCCGCTCACGTACCTGATCGGGCCGCCGGCCACCTTCCTGGTGATCCTCACCCTGAACCTGGTCGCCACCGCGCTGGCCTGGTACTGGCTGCTCTCCCGGCACCTGGTGCGCAGCCGGCTGGCCGCCGGGGTCGGCGGCCTGTTCATCGCCTACTCCCCCGGCATGGTCTCGCACGCCAACGCCCACCTGAACTGGACCGCCGGCTGGCTGGTGCCGCTGCTGGTCTGGCGGCTGTTCGCGCTGCGCCGCGCCGGACACTGGCTCCGCGACGGGGTGATCCTCGGCGTACTTGTCGCGGTGGCCTTCTCGATCGCCGCCGAGGGGCTCTTCTTCGCGGCGCTGGCGCTCGGGGTGTTCGTCGCCGTCTGGGCGCTGCACCCGGCCAACCGGGCCGAGGCACGCGCCGCGCTCCCCACCTTCCTGCGCGGGCTCGGGGTGACCGCGGTGGTGGCCGGCGTGCTGCTGGCGTACCCGCTGTGGTTGCACTTCGCCGGGCCGCAGCGGTTCCACGGCACCGGCTTCGACCCGGTGATCCACTCCGAGGACATCGCCGCGTTCGCCGCGTTCCCGCGCCGCTCGCTCGCCGGCGAGGCGGGGCTGGGCACCTCGTTGGCACCGAACCCGACCGAGGAGAACTCGTTCTTCGGCATCCCCCTGCTGGTGCTCACCGTCGTCTGCTTCGTCGCGCTCTGGCGGCGGGCCGACCCGAGCCGGCGGGCCACCCTGTGGGCGCTCGGCGTCCTCGCGCTGATCTTCGCGGTGCTCTCCTTCGGCCCGGTCGCCAAGGTCGACGGGCGGCGCACCGACCTGCCCATGCCCTTCGACCTGCTCGGACAACTGCCGGTGGTGAACGCCGCGCTACCGGCCCGGCTGGCGCTCGTGGTCGCGCCGGTGATCGGGTTGCTGCTGGCGTACACCGTCGACCAGTTGCGCGCCGCACCGCCCCGACACCGCTCCACCGAGGTGGCGTGGCTTATCGGGTTCGCGGTGGCCCTGGTGCCGCTGCTGCCCACCCCGCTGCTTACCGACGAGCGGGAACCCATCCCCCGGTTCATCACCTCCGGCACCTGGCGGGACTACGTCTCGAAGGACGGCGTGCTCACTCCGGTGCCGTTGACAGTGGACATCTACCCGGACGGTCAACGCTGGCAGGCGTACGCGTTGTCGCACCGGCAGGGTGAGTTCGCCATTCCGGGTGGCTTCTTCCTCGGCCCCGGCGGGCCGGACGGACGCGGCCGGATCGGCCCGGTGCCGCGCACGCTCAGCGCGTTGATGGACCAGGCGGGCCGGACCGGGTTGGTGCCGATCGTCACCGACGGGACGCTCCGGGAGGTCCAGTCGGACCTGCGGCACTGGCGGATCGAGACGGTGGTGCTCGCCGACCGGGTGCACGGCGCGAAGTTCGAGGTCGACGAGGAGGCGGTCCGGCGTACCGCCACCGCACTGTTCGGCGAGCCGCAGCGGGTCGACGACGTCTGGCTCTGGCGGATCCCGCCGGCCGACCGGTAGACCGCGCCACAACCGAGCGGGGCATCGCATCCGGCTTGCGTCGCGTCTAATGGGCTGATGGGAGAGATCGGCGGGCGGCTGCGGCGCGCCGCTGCGGTTGGGGTCGCGCTGGGGCTGGTGGCAATCAGCGCGCCGGCCGCCACGGCCGCGAACAGCGCTGTCACCGGCAGCACCACGGCTGCCGGCAGCACCACGACTTCCGGCAGCGCGGCCGGCGTGGTGCCGACCCGGGTGCACAATCCGTGGCTGTGGCAGGCCACCGTGGGGCAACGCCCGGCCGGCCCGGCCGCGCTGGTGTTCTTCACCGACCGCACACGCTATTTCGAGTCGACAGGCGTGCTTGTCGACCGGGACGGCGCGTACCGGCTGATCCCGATCGGCATCGCCGAGGGGCACGGGTTGCTCTCCCCGGATGGACGGCACTACCTGCGGCCGGGCTCCGGCGAGCTGCTGGACCTCACCACCGGCCGGCAGCGCCACACGGCGAGCGTCGGCGTCTACCCGATGGCCTGGTCGCCGGACGGGCAGCAGGTGCTGGGCACCCGCGACAACGATGACGACGTGATCACCTACGGACCGGACAATCAGCAGCTCAACGACCCGGAAAAGCCAGACGACCTGCTCGTCGTCGACCCGTTCCGGGGCACCGAGCAGGTGGTCGACGTCGGCACCTTCGCCGCGCACACCGCAGCGGCCTGGTCACCCGGAGGCGATCTGGTGGCCGTCACCGGCTGGCCGGACGTGCCCGCCCAGTTCGCCGAGCGCGAGCGACTGGTGGTCGTCGACCCGGCCGGCGGCGGCCCTCGTTGGCAGGTCGACCTGGGCGACAGGCGAACTCTCGCCGGCGCGGCCGCCTGGCATCCCGACGGCCGGCGGCTCGCGCTGCTCGCCTTCGACGGCTGCGCCGGGCCCCGGTGCACCCCGGAGCAGGCGCAGGCGCGCGCCTGGCGGGTCGAGTTCCTGGACACCGCCACCGGCCACGCCGTCGGTCAGGCCCTGCCGGCGGGCACCTCGGTCAGCGAGATCATCGGCTGGCGCGGCGACGACCCCATCGTGCGGTACGTCAGCGCAACGGAGCGGGACACCGACCGACAGACCGTTCTCGCCGCGCTGTCGCCCGACGGCGGTCGCGACGTGCTGGTGACCACGCCGGTCGGCTCGACCGACCTGATGGTGCCGGACGACCTGCTGACCCGGGCCGCCTTCGGTGGGCCGGAGCCTCGGCCATCACCGTTCGCCGCCCCGCTCTGGGTCTACCTCACGCTGGCCGTGCCGCTGCTGCTCGGCGTCGCCCTGGTCGCTCGGCACATTCGTCGCCGAGCCGCAGCCGGCGCGGCGTCGGCGTGACACCGAGCGACGCGGGTGGGCCGGGCCGGCGCGGCCACCGAGCGGCCCCGGCCCAGCACGGACAGCAGGCGCGATCTTCCCCGGTGAGACGGCTCACCAGGGAAGATCGCCGGGAGCGGGACTAGGCTGGAAACCGTGACAACGACGATCTCCGGCCTCACCGCCGTCCGCGCTGGTCTGCTCGACTACCAGGCCGCCTGGGACGAGCAGCGACGCCTGCACGAGTCGGTGGTGGCTGGCGAGCGCGGCGACACCGTGCTGCTGCTGGAGCACCCGAGCGTCTACACCGCGGGTAAGCGCACCGAACCGTGGGACCGGCCGACGGACGGCACCCCGGTCGTCGACGTGGACCGCGGCGGCAAGATCACCTGGCATGGGCCGGGGCAGCTCGTCGGCTACCCGATCCTGCGGTTGCCCGACCCGGTGGACGTGGTCGCGTACGTGCGGCGCACCGAAGAGCTCCTCATCGACGTGTGCGCCGAGTTCGGGCTGACCGCCGGCCGGGTCGAGGGGCGCAGCGGGGTCTGGGTGCCCGAGGACGACCGGGGGCCGGCCCGCAAGGTGGCCGCCATCGGCATCCGGGTCGCCCGGGGCGTCACCCTGCACGGCTTCTCGATCAACTGCGACTGCGACCTGACACACTTCGACCGGATCGTGCCGTGCGGCATCCGGGACGCGGGCGTCACCTCGCTCACCGCCGAGCTGGGCCGCCCGATCAGCGTGGCCGACGTGCTGCCGGTGGTCGAGCGTCGACTCGCGACCCTCGTCACGGTCTGAGACCGGCCACGCGCCGGGTGACCGAAGGTCGCCTACCCTCGGCCGGTGCAGATCGATCTCGTCACCGTCGTCGTCACCGAGTACGACCCCGCCATCGCCTTCTTCACCGACGTCCTCGGCTTCGAGCTGGCCGAGGACTCCCCGTCGCTCACCAACGACGGACGACCGAAGCGCTGGGTGGTGGTCCGCCCGCCGGGCGGCGGCACCGGGCTGCTGCTGGCCCGCGCCGACGGCGACCGGCAGGAGGCCGCGGTGGGCGACCAGACCCACGGCCGGGTCGGGTTCTTCCTCCAGGTCGACGACTTCGACGCCACCTACCGCCGGATGGTCGAGAAGCACGTCGAGTTCGTCAAGCCGCCGCCCACCGAATCGTACGGCCGGGTCGCCGTCTTCCGGGACATCGCCGGCAATCTCTGGGACCTGCTCGGTCCCGCCTGAGCCCCACCGGCCCGCTCCACCAGATCGAGTGGGCCGGCAGGGCACCCTCCTACGGGGTCAGGCGGTGCAGGTCGCGCGGGAACGCGGTGACCTCCCGGATGTTGGCCGCACCGACCAGGCGGGCCACGAACCGTTCCAGGCCGATGGCGAAACCACCGTGCGGCGGCATGCCGTGCCGGAACGCGTCGAGATAGCCGGCGTACGGCTCGACCGGCTCTCCCCGGGCCGCCAGCGCCGCCAGGTAGTCGGCGTGCCGGTGCAGCCGCTGCCCGCCGGTGACCAGCTCCAGACCACGGAAGAGCAGGTCAAAGCCGTTGGAGTACGCGGGCCGCGCCGGGTCCGGGTGGGTGTAGAACGGTCGCTTCGCCATCGGGTAGCCGGTGACGAAGAGGAAGTCCGAGCCGTGCTCGCGCCGGACCCACTCGCCCAGTGCCCGCTCGTGGGCGGGTGCGAGGTCCGGTTCGTCGGCGGGGGCACCGGCGATCGTCAACGCCTCGGTGAAGTGCACCGCCGGGATCTCCGTGGGCACCTGCGGCGGTGTGACGCCGAGCGTCTCCAGCGCGGCACCGGCCCGTTCGCCGACCGTGCCCAGCATCCCGGCCAGAGTGTCGCGCAGCACCCGCATCACGTCGGAGTGGTCGGCGACGAAGCCCAACTCGGCGTCGAGCGACGTGTACTGCGCGAGATGCCGGACGGTGTCGTGCGGCTCGGCCCGGAAGACCGGCCCCACCTCGTAGACGCGTTCGAAGACACCGACCATCAACTGCTTGTAGAACTGCGGTGACTGGGCCAGGTACGCGGGCCCGCCGAACCAGTCAAGCGCGAACACGTTCGCCCCGCTCTCGGTCGACGAGCTGACCACCTTCGGGGTGTGGATCTCCACGAAGTCCCGGGCGTCGAGGGCGGCCCGGAAACCGGCCACCGCCGCCGCCGAGATCCGCAGCGCGGCCGACCGGGTGGGGTGTCGCAGCGCGGTGGGCGCGTTGTCGAGCTGGGTGGGCAGGCTGGCGGTGAGCGCCGGCCGGTACAGGTCGAACGGTGGCGGCACGGCGGGTGGCCCGAGCGGGCGTACCTCCGGGTCGGTCAGCTCGACCCCGGCGGGCGCGGTGTCGTTCGCGGTGACCGTCGCGGTGACCTCGACGACCGTCTCCTCGGGAAGCTTCTCCAGCTCGGCGCGGACGGCCGGGTCGGTGACGACCACCTGGGCCAGGCCGGTGGCGTCCCGCACGATCAGGAACGCCACCGACTTGAGCAGTCGGCGGCGGTGCACCCAGCCGGCGACGCGCACGGTCTCGCCGATCCGGGTGGGCAGGTGGTGGGACAGGGTTCGTTTCATGGCGGGCTGCTCCTCGGTCGATCGCCACGCCGTCGCCGCCCTGAGGAAGCGAAGCGTCGCATCAGCCCCAGGGAGGTGTGGGCGAGCGGGATCCTCGCGGTGCCACCACACCTTCACCCCCGCCGGAGCGGGGGCCTCGTTCGTCGCCTGATGACCGGGGCCAGCCGGGCGGGCTCTACTAGGCGTCGCGGCCGTTCTGCCCGCAGCTCGGGAGGGTCTTCACGCACCCGGCGCCAGACCGCCTCTCAGCAACCGGCGGCTCTCTGCACTGGCGGGTCGGGGCGCTACTCGGCTCCGTCATCGCTGTTGGCGCAGACCGTAGCACCCGAAACCCGCTCGTGTGACGCCCATTTTCGACATCCCGGTGTCCGGCGTCACAAGGTCTGGGGCGTGACGCCGGTCGCCCGACGCACATAGACGCCCGCCGTCCGGCGTAGGCTCGTTTTCGTGACGATCGAGCACTCCGCGCCGACGACCGGCCAGGCAGCGCGCACCGCAACGGCGGCCCCCGAGGGGCGACGTCTGCTGCGGATCGAGGCGCGCAACGCCGAGACGCCGATCGAGCGCAAACCGCCATGGATCAAGGTCAAGGCCAAGATGGGCCCGGAGTACACCCAACTGCGCGGGCTCGTCTCGCGTGAAGGGCTGCACACCGTCTGCCAGGAGGCCGGCTGCCCCAACATCTACGAGTGTTGGGAGGACCGGGAGGCCACCTTCCTCATCGGTGGCGACCAGTGCACCCGGCGCTGCGACTTCTGTCAGATCGACACCGGCAAGCCGGCCGAGTTCGACGCCGACGAGCCGCGCCGCGTCGCCGAGTCGGTGGTCGCGATGGGGCTGCGCTACGCCACCATCACCGGTGTCGCCCGGGACGACCTGCCCGACGGCGGTGCCTGGCTGTACGCCGAGACCGTCCGACAGATCCACACCCTGCAGCCCGGTTGCGGCGTCGAGCTGCTGATCCCGGACTTCAACGCCGTGCCCGAGCAGTTGGCCGAGGTCTTCGGGTCCCGTCCGGAGGTGCTGGCGCACAACGTGGAGACCGTGCCGCGCATCTTCAAGCGCATCCGACCGGCGTTCCGCTACGACCGCTCGCTCGACGTGATCCGGCAGGCCCGCGCCGACGGCCTGGTCACCAAGAGCAACCTCATCCTGGGCATGGGCGAGGAGCGCGCCGAGATCTCCCAGGCCCTGCGCGACCTGCACGGGGCCGGCTGCGAGCTGATCACGATCACGCAGTACCTGCGCCCCACCCCCCGGCACCACCCGGTGACCCGCTGGGTCAAGCCGGAGGAGTTCGTGGAGCTGCGCGAGGAGGCCGAGGAGATCGGCTTCGCCGGGGTGATGAGCGGTCCGCTCGTGCGTTCGTCGTACCGGGCCGGTCGGCTCTACAAGCAGGCGCTCGACGCCCGCGCCGCGGTCGTCACCGCGGGCTGACCCGCCCCGGTCCCACCCCGGCCGCTCGCGTCGCGCGGCCATCCGGCGTCCGAATGTCATGATCGTGGAATGACCCTCGGCGTACGCCACCAGCCGCGTGGCGCGGGCTCCCCGCGCCCACGGGCGGGCGGGCGTCTCGGGTCGGTCGGCTGGCTCACCGGGTTGGTAGTGCTCGCCGGGGTGGGCTACCGGCTCTGGCTGCTGTGGCACGCCGCGCCCTTGACGAACAGCGACGAGGCCGCCATGGGGTTGGCCGCGCTGCACATCTCCCGGGGCGAGGACTTCCCTGTCTGGTTCTACGGCCAGCAGTACATGGGCCCGCTGGAGGCGTACCTGGCCGCCCCGGTGTTCGCAGTGGCCGGTGGGCCCTCGCTGCTCGGTCTGCGACTGCCCACCCTCGCGCTGTACGCGTTGTTCCTGCTGCTCGCCTGGCGGCTGACGCTGCGACTGACCGGGGACCGATGGTTCGGGCTGCTGGTGGTGGCGGTGCTGGCCCTGGGCTCGGATCGGCTGGTCAAGAACCAGCTGATCGCCGGCGGCGGCTACCCGGAGATGAACGCGGTCGGGATGGCGCTGGCCGTACTCGCCGTGGATCTGGCCACCGGGCGGCCGGGGTGGCGGCTGGCGCGCTGGACGATGTGGGGGTTCCTGGCCGGCCTGATGCTCTGGGTCGACCCGTTGGTGCTGCCGTACGTGGTGGCGATCGGTGCGGTGCTCGTCGGGTACTGCCACCGGGAGCTGCGGGGTGCGGCCGGGGCGCTGCTCGGGGCCGCCGCCGCGCTGGGGGCCGCCCCGCTGCTGCTGGACAGCCTGCTGACCGGCCGGAACCCACTGGACGCGGTGCTCGCCGCCAGCGGTGCGAACGCCAGCGCGGGATGGGCGGACCGGCTGCACGGCGGCCTGTTGCTCGGCCCGGCACTGGGCATGGGGTTCTGCGATCCTGGGCGGTGCGCCGCCTGGCAACTGTGGTGGGCGGTCGCCCTGCCGCTGCTGCTTGTCCTCGCCGCCGCCACCGCCTGGCGGACGCTGCGTCGCGCGGCGGCACCCGCACTCCCTGCCTCCAGTGGCGCTGGCGGACCTGGCGGTGTCGGGCCCAGCGCTGACGGACCTGCCAGCGCTGGCGGACCTGGCGGCGCTGCTGCGGTTCCGGCCCGGGTGTCGGCGGCGATCTGGCTGGCGCTCGTGCTGGCCGCGGTCGCCACCCTCGGCGCGTACACCGTGAGCAGTTCCGCCGGGCTCACCCCGGTGGAGAGTGCCCGTTATCTGTCCTGCCTGCTCATCTCCCTGCCGGCTCTGCTGTGGCCGGTCTGGGCGTCGGCCCGTGGCGGTCTCCGGCAGTCCGCAGGCGACCGTCGCGGCGTCGGGTCGGCGCTGGCCCGCCCGGTCGCGCTGGCGTTGCTCGTGGCCACAGTGGGCACCGCCGGCCAGGCCACCTGGCAGGCAGCGCGGACCGCCCCCGCGACGCACGCCGCCGAGGCCCGGCACACCGAGTTGGTGGCCACCCTGCGTCAGCTCGGCGTACGACACGTCCGCGCCGGTTACTGGACCTGCAACCGGCTCACCTTCGCCGCGGCGGAGCAGGTGGTCTGCGCGGTCGTCGACGACGCGCTCCGCCCCGGCTTCGACCGCTACCCCGCGTACCGGCGGGAGGTGGACGGCGCGGTGGCGCCCGCCTGGGTCGCACCGACCGGCTCGCCGTTGGCGCACACGCTCGACGAACGGCTGCGCGCCGCGCCGGGCAGCCTGGACCTGGTGACGATCGACGGATGGCGGATCTACCTGCCGTCGGCATGACCGCCGCGCCCGCCCCGCCAGTTCCGGTGCGCCCGCAACGACGACCGCAGGCTCAGGTCGTTGGCGCGCTCGTCAGCGGGGTGGCGCGGGCTCGGCGAGCAGGCCGAGGCGGTGGGCCAGCGCGGCGGCCTCCCCCCGGTTCGTCACGTCGAGTTTCGCGATGATCCGGGAGACGTGCACGCTTGCCGTCTTCGGGGAGATGAACAACTGCTCGGCGATCCGGCTGTTGCTGTGCCCCTCGGCGACCAGCCGCAGCACCTCCCGCTCCCGGGCGGTCAGCAGATCGGCGCCGGCCCCGCCCTGACCCGTCCCGCGCAGGCCGACCCGCCGCGCCAGGGTTGCGACCGCCTCGGCCAGCGGTGTCGCGCCCAACCGCCGGGCGATCTCCGCGGCCTCGGTGACGGCCGCCGACACCTCGGCCCGCTCGCCGACGGCTGCGCCCGCCTCGGCCAGCGCCAGCAACGCCCGACCGAGCGGGTACGGCTGCCCGTCGGCACGCCACGCGTGCACCGCCGTCCGCCAGGCCGGCAGCGCCTGGTCGCCGACGGCCAGCAGCGCGGTGACCTGGGCGGCGTGCGCCAGCGCCGCCGGGTGTCGGGCCGGCAGGTCCGCGGCGAGCGCGGTGGCCGCGGCGGCCAGGTCCCGGTCACCAACCCGGGCGGCGGTACGGGCGACGGCGCTGAGCACCGGCCAGCCCTCCCGGGGCAGTTGCGGCAGATGCGCGTCGGTCACCGCGGCGCGGGCGGCGCGTACCGCCTCGACCTTGTCGTCGGCGGCGAGCGCGGCCTCGATCCCCAGCTCGTGCAGGGGCAAGCGGTGGTTCGGCCACAGGTAGGGCCGGCTGAGGAAGGCCAACGCCCGGTCGACAAGCTCGTCGGTGCCCGGATGGGCGCGGGCCAGCCGCAGCCCGGCGCCCAACTGGAGCCAGTGCAAGCCGGTGACGCCGGACAGGTCGATCCGGGCGGCCTCCGCGCACACCGCCTCGGCCTCGTCCCACCGACCCAGCGCGATCAGCGCCTCGGCCCGGTTCGACAGCAGGTACGCCCCGGTCGAGCGGCTGATCCCCACCCGCCGCGCCTCGGCCACGCCGGCCTCCGCCGCCTGGGCGGACTCGGCGTAGCGGCCCAGCTCGCAGAGCAGGTCCGACTGGAACACCTTGGCGAGCACCAGCGCTGCCGTGTCCCCGGCCGTGCGGGCGACGGCCTCCACCTCGGCCAGCTCGGTCAACCCGCGCTCCAGATCCCGCTCGCCGTGGCAGAGCAGGGCGATCCGCGTCGGCAGCAGGGCCAACTCCTCGCCGAGGGCCGCGGCGGCGGTACCCGCCTCGGCGGCCACCCGAGCGGCCTGCTGAGGGGCGATCTTGGCCAGGTGCGAGGCGATGTCGGCGAGCAGCCGGACCCGCTCCACGCCGGCCGGGCCACCGGCCGCCAGCCGGTACGCCTCATCCAGCTCACGGCTGCCGTCACTCTTGCCGAGCAGGGCCAGCAGTCGACCCCGCTGGTCCAGCAGGCGGGCGGCCCGCAGCGGCGCCGCGTCGGCGTCCACCTCGGCAAGCCCGGCCCGGGTCAGGGTGATGGCCCGACTGAAGTCACCGGCGGTGATCGCCGCGTCCAGGGTCTGCTCCAGCAACGCCAGGTGGTCGATGCCGAGCAGGTCGGCGGCGGCGGGCACCAGCTCCCACAGCTCCAGCGCCCGTTCCAACAGTCGACGCTGCTCGGCGTAGGCGTACCGGTCGGCGGCGGCGCGGGCCGCGGAAAGCGCGGCGACCAGGGCGCGCGGGTGGTGGTGTGCGGCGTACCAGTGGTGGGCGACCTCGGCCGGGGCCCGGCCGACGGCGACCAGGTGCGGCTGCGCCTCGATCGCGGCGGCGAAGCGGGCGTGCAGCCGGGCGTGCTCGCCGGGCAGCAACTCGTCGTGCACGGCTTCGCGGACCAACGCGTGCCGGAACTCGTAGTCGCCGTCCGGGTCGGCCACCACGAGTTGGGCGGCGACGGCAGCCCGCAGCGCGTCCTCCAACTCGGTGTCCGGCAGCCCGGCGACCTCGGCGAGCAGGTCGTGGGCGAACCGGGTGCCGCCGGCCGCGGCGATCCGCAGCACCCGCTGGGACGGCTCGGGCAGCCGGTCCACCCGGGCCAACAGCAGGTCGCGCAGGGTCTCGGGAAGCGCCGCGCAGCCGACCGGATCGCCGGCGACGGCCAGCTCCTCGATGAAGAAGGGGTTGCCCTGGGTACGCTCGTGGACGTCGTCGACGGCACGTGTGGTCGGCTCGGCGCCGAGGAGATCCGCGAGGATCGCGCCGGTGCCGTCGCGGTCCAGTCGGCCCAGCTCGACCCGGTGCACGCCACGGACCCGGTCCAGCTCGGCCAGGAACGGGCGCAACGGGTGCCCGCGCTGCAACTCGTCGGTGCGGTAGGTGCAGACCAGCAGCAGCCGACCCGGTCGGGCCGCCCGGACCAGGAAGCCGATCAGGTCGCGGGTGGAGCGGTCGGCCCAGTGCAGGTCCTCGATCAGCAGCACCAGCGGCCGGGTGTCGGCGAGCCGTTGGAACAGCTCGGCGACCAGGTCGAACAGGTAGCCGCGTGGGGCGTCACCGACCGGGGCGGCGCTCGGCGTGGCCAGCGTCGCTCGGCCCAGCTCCGGCAGCAGCCGGGCGAACTCCGCCTCGTACCCGGCGAACACCTCGGGACCGTCGACACGCAGCACCGCACGCAGGGCCGCGGCGAACGGGGCGAACGGCAGACCCGCCTCGCCCAGCTCCAGGCACTGGCCGACCAGCACCCGCGCCCCGCCGTCGGTGGCTCCGGCGGAGAACTCCTCCAACAGCCGGGTCTTGCCCACCCCCGCCTCGCCACCGACCAGCACTGTGGTCGGCTCCCCCGCCCCCGCACGGGTCAGCGTCTCGCGCAGCGTCGCCAGCTCACGCTGGCGGCCGACGATGACGGAGCTGGCGGCGCGTACGGTCACGGAAGCGAGCATGCCATGGCGGCCGCCCGCACCTGCCCCGCCGACCGGCGGGACGGCCGGTGGTCGACCGTCCCGCGGGACGGGTGCCGTGGGCGGGGCCGCCGGGGCGGGCGCGGTCACCGGCGGTCGTCGCCGAGGCGGCGGGTCTGCTGGCGGCGGCCCAGCCAGGTGCGGCCGGGGCGTCGCGACACCGCGCGGGCGAGCTGGGCGGCGGCCACTTCGGCGCGCAGCTCGGCGGCGTGCGTACGGTGCAGGGAGAGCAGGAATTCCGCGTCGTTGCCGAACATGTCGGTCTCCTTCGTCGTGGTGTCGTCGCTGCTGACGACTCTTCGCGCGAAGGCCCCACCCCGGCATGGGCACAGCGCCTGATCTTCACCGCCGGTACCCTCCTTACTCGCCCGGGCCGCAGCGGCGAGGCGACGTAAGGTACTCAGTCGGCCGGCACCCGGACGCGGATCAACGGGCCGGGCGGCGACCACTAGACTCTGCGGCATGGCAAAGCCCCAGGAGAAGGTCTCGTTCGGCCAACGGCTGAAGCAGATCGGGATGGTGTTCCAGTTCACCGCCAAGCAGGACCGGTGGTTCGCGCCGTTGGTCGCCGCCGCGGTGCTCATCCCGCTCGCCCTCACCGTGGTCGCGGTCATCCTCTGGAGCTGGATCTGGCTGCCGATCGGCATCCTGTTCGTCCTGCTCGCGGTGCTGATCGTCCTCAACCTGCGGTCAAACAAGGCGATGATGAACGCCGCCGAGGGGCAGCCTGGCGCGGCGGCGCAGATCATGGAGAACATGCGCGGCGACTGGCGGGTGACCCCTGCGGTCAGCTCGACCACCCAGATGGACATGGTCCACCTGGTGATCGGCCGGCCGGGCGTGATCCTGCTGGCCGAGGGCAACCCGCAGCGGGTGCGCGGCCTGCTCGGGCAGGAGAAGCGGCGGCTGTCGAAGGTGATCGGCTCCGCGCCCCTGCACGACTACGTGATCGGGCAGGAGGAGGGCGAGCTGCCGATCCGCAAGCTCCGCACGACGCTGCTGCGGCTGCCGCGCGCGCTCTCCGGCAAGGACGTCAACTCGCTCGACAAGCGGCTCAAGGCCCTCACCGCGCGTCCGCAGATGCCCAAGGGCGCGATCCCGAAGAACATGCGGCCGCCGGGCGCCTTCCGCCAGTCGCGGGGCCGCTAGACCCCTTCGACGTACGCCGAAAAGAGCCGGACCCGAGCACGGGTCCGGCTCTTTCCCGTTCCAGCGCACCCGCCCCGTCCCACCGCCGGGTGCGGGCGACCCCGTGATCGTGCTCGAACCTGCATGTAGTGGCCTCGGCGGTGCGGGGATGCCACCACAACAAGGATCGAGCACGATCACCGGGCCACCGAGCCGGGAGACCCGCTTGGGCGCGGGGAGTCGGGGTCAGCCTCGGGGTGCGTCGACGATCACCGAGTCGGCGAGGCGGTCGTGCAGGCCACGGCGGTGCTCGTCCATGATCAGCGCGGGTACGACGACGGCCAGCAGCAGGCCCCGGATCAGTCCGCGGAGCACCCCGATCCGGCCCCCGTCGTGCCAGTTCAGGCAGCGGATCTTCGTGATGTACATGCCGGGCGTCTGGGCGAACAGGCCGAGGAAGAAGCCGTACTCCAACACCAGCACCAGCACCGGCGCCCAACTGTCGCGGATCGGGTCGGCGAAGAGGTTGGACACCAGCAGGGACAGCACCCAGTCGATGACCAGCGCCCCGAACCGCTTGCCGAGGCTCGGCGGACTGAAGGTGGGGTCGCTGGCCGGCGCTGCCGGGGGGTGCGGATTGGTCACAGCGATCAAGGGTATCCGCGCGGGGATGAGGACTTGCGGGGTGTCGCCGCCACGGTGCGCCAATTCGGGCCAAAGGCAGCAGATGTCACTACACTGGCGCAGTCGGGCGGCGTTCGCGGTGGGCCGGAGGCGTGGACCGGCGCGTCACTGACACTCCGCGAGGGACGTAACACGGCAGAAACAACGGAGACACGGCCGGGCAACCGCCCGGCCCTAGCGTCGCCAGAAGCCTAGCCACCCCGTGGACGTGCCAGGAGGATGTGTGTTCGCCAACCCCGAGGAACTGCTGCGATACCTCAAGAACGAGGACGTGAAGTTCGTCGACGTTCGTTTCTGTGACCTGCCCGGCGTGATGCAGCACTTCAACCTGCCGGTCGAGTCCGTCAACGACGACCTCTTCACCGACGGCCTCGCGTTCGACGGTTCGTCGATCCGCGGTTTCCAGGCGATCCACGAGTCGGACATGCTCCTGCTCCCGGACGTCGCCACCGCGTTCATCGACCCGTTCCGCGCGCAGAAGACGCTCGCGCTGAACTTCTTCATCCACGACCCGTTCACCCGCGAGGCGTACAGCCGGGACCCGCGCAACGTGGCGAAGAAGGCCGAGGCGTACCTGGCGGCCAGCGGCATCGCCGACACCGCCTACTTCGGAGCCGAGGCGGAGTTCTACATCTTCGACTCGATCCGCCACGAGACCTCGGCGCACCAGTCGTTCTACTACATCGACTCGATCGAGGGCGCCTGGAACACCGGCCGCGAAGAGCCGGGCGGCAACCGTGGTTACAAGACCGCGTACAAGGGCGGTTACTTCCCGGTGCCGCCGGTCGACCACTACGCCGACCTGCGTGACTCGATCGTGCGTCGCCTGGTCGACACCGGCTTCAACGTGGAGCGCTCGCACCACGAAGTGGGCACCGCCGGCCAGTCCGAGATCAACTATCGGTTCTCCACCCTGCTGCACGCCGGTGACCAGCTCCAGCTCTTCAAGTACATAGTGAAGAACGAGGCCTGGGCCAACGGCAAGACCGCCACCTTCATGCCCAAGCCGCTCTTCGGTGACAACGGCTCCGGCATGCACACCCACCAGAGCCTCTGGCTCAACGGTGAGCCGCTGTTCTACGACGAGACCGGCTACGCGGGCCTGTCCGACATGGCCCGCTGGTACATCGGCGGTCTGCTGCACCACGCGCCGTCGCTGCTGGCCTTCACCAACCCGACGGTCAACTCGTACCGCCGCCTGGTGCCGGGCTTCGAGGCGCCGGTCAACCTGGTCTACTCGCAGCGCAACCGCTCGGCCTGCACCCGCATCCCGGTCACCGGCGCGAACCCGAAGGCCAAGCGCGTCGAGTTCCGGGTGCCGGACCCGTCGGCGAACGTCTACCTGGCCTTCTCGGCCATGATGATGGCCGGCCTGGACGGCATCAAGAGCAAGATCGAGCCGCCGACGCCGATCGACAAGGACCTCTACGACCTCCCGCCGGAGGAGTGGGGCGACGTCAAGCAGGTGCCCGGCTCGCTGCCGGCCGTGCTCGACTCGCTGGAGGCCGACCACGACTACCTGCTCGAGGGCGGCGTCTTCACCCCGGACCTGATCTCCACCTGGGTGGACTGGAAGCGCGCCAACGAGGTCGACCCGGTGCGTCTGCGCCCGACCCCGCACGAGTTCGCCATGTACTACGACTGCTGACGCAGTCACCGATCACCGGCCGGGCCGGCTCCGCGGACAGCGGGGCCGGCCCGGCCGTTTTCGGTCCCGACGCGCTGACCTGCCGCCCCCCGTAATACCTTCGCGTCCGTTATATTACGGCCATGGAGACTCCCCTGCGGGAACCCACGTTCCTCATCCTCACCGCGCTCGCTGGCGGGCCGCTGCACGGCTACGGGCTGATCGGCGAGGTCACCGCGCTGTCCGACGGGCGGGTGACGCTGCGCCCCGGCACCCTCTACGGCGCGCTCGACCGGCTCGTCGACGCCGGTCTGGTCGCTGTCGACAGGGAGGAGGTGGTGGACTGCCGACTGCGCCGCTACTACCGGCTCTCCCCCGCCGGCGACGCCACCCTGACCGCCGAGACCGAGCGGCTGCGACGCAACGTCGAGGCCGCCACCGCCCGGCTGGCCCGGCGCGCCCGTGCCGCCCGGCCGACCACCCCGCGCGTGGCCGGAGGGCTGGCATGACCGAGCTGGAGCGCCGCTACCTGCGGCTGCTGCGCGCGTACCCCGCCGACTACCGGCATTCGCGCGGCGCCGAGATCGTCGGCACCTACCTGGACCTGGCCGAGCCGGGTCGTCGCTGGCCCTCGCCCGCGGACGCCGCGGACCTCCTGCGCGGTGGCGCGCGCCAGCGGCTGCGGGCCGCAGGCGTCGCCAGCCTGATTCCCGGGGTACGCCTCGCGGCGTGGTTGTCCATGGTCACCGCGAGCGTCCTCGCCGGTGTCTGGGGCTCGGCAGAGCTGGATCCGGCGCCGGTGGAATGGCTGGTACCCCACGTCGGCCCGTTCGTCTCGATCGGTGTCATCGCCTGGGCGGGTTGGCTGCTGGCCGCGATTGCCACCGCCGTCGCGCCGGGCCGGGTCGCCCGGCTGGCCATCGTCCTGGCCCTCCTGCTCACGCTGGCGCTGCCACCGCTGGCCGCGGTGCTCGACGCGTTCCGGCCGCCGCTGTTCGTGTTGCTGCCGCAGGTCGTTCTCGGCCTACTGGCGTTGGCCCTGCCCGACCGGCCCGTGACGGCGATCCGCCTCGCGCCGCTGCTGTCCGCTGTGACGGCGGTGGCGGCAACGGAACTTCTGGTGGGGTTGGACGACGGTTTCGGCTACTACGGCTACACCGCGTTGAGCTTGCTGCCCACCGTCGGCGGGTTGCTGCTGGTCGTCGGGGCCCTGCTGGCCACGGGCCTGGCCCTCGGCGGGGACACCCGCGGCGGCTGGGCGCTGGTCACGCTGCTCACCCCCGCCGCCTTCCTGGCGGTGCCGGCCCTTGGCGATGCCATCGACCCGATCCGCGGCGGCGTCAGCTTCGCGGCGCTGGCCGCGAGCAGCATCGCCGTCGCGCTGGCCGGACCCGCCGTGTTACTCCTGACCATCCTCGTGCGCATCCGCCTGACCTCCGGCACCAGGCGCGCCGACCGCGGCTGACCCACCTGCGGCGCGCGATCCTGAGGCAAACCACGAGTTGGTCATGATGTTGGCGGGGCGTTCGCAGATCGACAGGACCGCCGGGCGCTGCGGAGAGCGAGCAGGAGCAGGGCGGTCAGCACCAGGGCTCCGGGAGCCTTGGTGAACCGGGCCAGGCTCACCGCGAGCGCGGCAGCCGGCCGCCGCGCGTACGTCCAGCCCTGGCCGGCGTACGACTCGCACTCGTCGGCCGCCGTCGTTGAGTTGGTGGCCGCACGTCAGTGATCAGCGTAGGAGTAGGGCGATACCGGCCAGCAGGGCCACAGCGAAGACCACGGCGAGTCCGGCGACACGGCGGCCGGCGGACTCGGGTCGAAGATGGCGCAGGGCCAGGGCCAGCGGGCCGATGGGAGCGGGCTTGCGTGCGTTCATGGTTTCTCCCTCTGCGGTGTGGTGAGGTGTCATCTGGCCTGGCTGAGCATCGATCGCGTGCCCGCCTATGGCTGGTGGCCTTCCAGGTCGCGCTTGCGGGCGAGCAGGGCCGCACGGTAGGCCCGGGCGCGGATCAGCATCGTGCTCGAGACGACGATCGGGATCAGGCCCAGGCCCCCAGCGGCCAGGACACCGGCGGTGCTCGTGCGGGTGACTGCAATCGCGACAGTGCTGACGGTCGTGAGTGTGCTGAAGATGACCGCGAGCCAGCCTGTGATCACCCGATCCGCCGCGAACAGTGGGCGGCGGACCAACGCCCAGCCAGCGATGCCCACCCAGGTCACGCCAATGAGAATCATGGCGGCGAAGGCGAGCTGGGTCCCCGCCGGCAACGCCTTGGGCTCGGTGGCCCACAACAGGCCGATGGTCGTGGACCCGGCCAGGCCGCCCAGTCCGGCCACGAGGACACCGACGCGGCGCGGCAGTGACATCCCCCGTACGACGTGGTCCGGGGTGTATCCAGGTCGTTCGGTCATGACGAATACCCCTTCTCGACCAGTGAGTCACGCAACAGCCGCCGTGCCCGAAACAACCGGGATTTGACCGTTCCCGGCGGAATCTGTAGCACCTGCGCGCACTCCTCCAATGCCAGGTCATGGAGATAGAACAAGATCAGCACTTCGCGTTCGTGGACCGGCAACCCAGCCAGACCCTCGGCCACCTGCGCCCGGTCCAACACGGCCGAAACATCGTCGTCGCCGGACCCGTCGCCGTCGACTGGGTCCGCCTGGCTGTACTTCTCCCGCAGGTGGTCCATCACCGAACGCCGGGCGATGGTGAACAGCCACGGCGCGAACCGCTCCGGCCGCTGTAGACGTGGCAGCGCCTTCAGCGCACCCGCCCACACGTCCTGGCTCACGTCGTCTGCCTGGTCCGGCCGGTCGAGCATGCGCCGCACATACCGCCACACCGGGTCGTGCCAATGCCCGACCAGTTCTGCCAGCGCCCTCCGGTCTCCGAGTTGCGCGCGCACCACCAGCAGCGCATCACGTCCGACCCGATCCACATCGCCCCCTATCCGTACGACCTGCCGCACCCATGACAGTCGCCCGGCGGACCGATCTGGTTCACGGCCCCCGCCCGCGGCGCGGTGAGGTGCGCTTCTTCGGCAGAGGCGGATGGTGCCGCATCCGCGTCTTCGGCCGGAGGTGCACAGTCGGCAGCCAGCGGATCGGGGACCGCGTAACCCGTCAAGCGGAGCGCTTGAGAGCCTGCCCGGACTACCCTCACCGGCGTGCCTGTTGACGATCTTCCGGTGCCTCCTGCGTTCGAAGCGGTCACGGCCTGGGCTGGTACCGGGCGGGTGGTGCGTGCCACCGAACGGGACGTGGCGACGTGGCGGCTTCCCGAGCAGCAGAAGGCCGCGCTGGTCTCCTGTGGCGTGCCGCTTATCGATGACCTCGTCAGTGCGGTGTCATTCGACGAAGAGCCAACGATGTACCGGTTGGCGAACTCCGACGACAACGCGCGCTGGGTGTACGGTGCCGCGCCGGGGACCGGTGAGGTGCGAATATGGTCGCCGGACGGCAGCGCCGGGTTCGTCAACTCAACGATCATCCAGTGGCTGTGTTCGCTGCACCTGGTTGGTAGCTGGCTGACCAGCTCAACCGCCGTCGACCGCTGGGACGAGGACGGACAGGCCGAAGAGCAGGCGCTCGCGGAGCTCGCCGACCTGTTGGCACGCATCAGGGACCTTGACCCGCCCGCGTTCGGCGACGGCGACCACACAACCCACTTCTGGCCCGGGGTGCTCGACCGGTGGCTCTACTGATCGGACGGATGTCGCGCGTGTAACGCCAATGCCCGCCGCCCGGGCGGCCTGACTACTGAGCAGCTCGCAATGCCGCGGCGACCTGGACGACATCCAGCTCGACGGCGACCTGCTCACCCTCCCACGTGCCGCGCTCGCTGATCGCGAGGCCGATCAAGGCCAGTTCAGCAGCAGCATCACGCAGTTCGTACTCTTCGCGGCTTTCTTCACCACCATCATGCGGTTCTTCGCGGTTCCAGGCACCGATCGCCAACTCCGCCAGAGATCGAGGAAGCCGCACGCTGATCCGACCAACCTGACGATCCAGATCAGTACCGATTGCCGCCAGCGCGGTCCGGTCTTCCTGATAACGCAGGTACTGCTGACGATCGCCCACGAGCCGAGGCTACTGGGCCTTGGCCGGCCAACGTTCTCGGTCCGGGCACTGGACGCTTCAGGTCAGTTGGGCGGGGTTCGGAAGGACTTCGATGTCGAGTGGGTAGCTGTTGAGGTAGAGGACGTAGCCCGCTTCTTCGTCCAGGGTCGCGTCGACAGGCACCACCCCAAGTACGTAGTCAGGCCGGGGTAGGAATCCGAAGTCGGCCGGAGGCTCGTACTTCTCGATGGACGTGATTCGCACTGTCGTGGGTGGGATGCCCACGAAGCAGGGGTCACCGGTGTGGAGTTCGGAGGGGTCGGGCTCCAGTCGCCACGGCGTGTTGTGCCAGCCGTAGTCATCGGCGTCGCGAGGAAGACCGATAGTGCCGTCCCAGGAGTTGGCCGATTCGGGGTCAGCCGTCCACCACGGCCAGTCGATGAGCAGGTGCTGGGGTGTGGTCCCGACGACGCGAGCGTCGAACGCCTCGGCCGAGATCATGAGTAGGTCGCCGACTCGGTAGCCGAGCGCCTCCGCCAACCTGACGCTATTCATGGCCTGACACGCCAGTCTCCCCGCCCCAGCTCACGAGCGACAAAGGTAGGAATCGCACCGCCGGGTGTCAAGGACGGCGTTTCCAGGCGACCGCCAACCTCATGATCAGCGCGATCGGTGCTGCCTGCGCCGGAGGAGGGGTGGGAGGACGGTGGGGAGCAGGATCAGGAGCAGGGCGGTCATCGCCACGGCGCCGGGGGCCTTGGTGAAGCGGGCCAGGTTGGTGCCGTCCGGTAGGGCGAGGAAGACCGCCGCCGCGGCCGGCAGCACGAACCACTTCGTCCGCCCGGCGCTGAGGGCGAGCAGCGCCAACGGCCAGGTCGCGTACCAGGGGTGGAAAACCGGGGACAGCACGACCGTGGCGGCCAGGGCCAGGCCGGCGCCGCGCAGGGCGACCCGGGGGCGGGCCAGGGCCGGATCACTCGATGCCCGCAGGGCCGCCCAGGCCCGCCACCAGAGCACCATGAGCACCGCGACGAGCAGCAGCAGGGCCACCGTCCGGAACACCGGCACCGCCTGCGGGTCCCGACCGACCAGCGCGCCGGCGTAGTCGACCACCAGGCCGACGGCGGTGGGCGGTGAGGTCCACTGCTCCGAGTCACCGCTGTGGGTCAACCCGCCCACCCAGCCGAAGCCGAGCCCGGACACCGCCGAGGAGACCAGCAGCGCGGCGAGCGACCCGCCGGCCAGCCAACCCCCGTCGCGCACCAGCGACCGTACGGTGGGGCGGCCCCGGACCGCGGCCAGGGCGGCGAACGGCACCACCACCACCGCGCTCGCCTTCACCGTCACCGCCAACCCCAACAGCACCCCGGCCGCCAGCAACGCCCACGGCCGACAGGGTCGGCGGACCACGATCAGGAGCCCGGACAGCAGCAGGCCCAGCATCACCGCGTCGTTGTGCGCCCCGGCCACCAGGTGCACCCCGACCAGTGGGCCGGCAAGCGCCAGCCAGGCCGCCCGCCGGGTCGGTACGCCGACCGCCCGCGCCAACCCGGGCAGGCTCAGCGCGCCCAGCAGCAGCCCCGCCACGGCGATCACCCGCAGCGCCACTATCGTGCCGGTGAGCCCACCGCCGACACTCACCGCGAGCGCCGCGAGCAGCACGAACACCGGTCCGTACGGTGCCGGGGTGTCCCGCCAGATCGGTGCCACCGCGTCCAGCCACGGGCAGCCCGCCGCCGCCACGCCCACCGCGTACGGGTCGACGCCGTGCGCGTACGTCCAGCCCTGGCAGGCGTACGAGTAGACGTCCCGGCTGCCCAGCGGCGGTGCGACAAGCAGCGGCAGCGCCCACAGTCCGGCGGTGACGTACGCCCAACGGGTCGACGGAGCTCCCCCGCGCAGTGACCACCACGCCCCGACCAGCAGCGCGCTGCCGGCCAGCCAGCAGGCGAGCGTGGCCGGGCCGCCCGGGGCGCGCCAGATCGACTCCGGTGTCGCGCCGAGCGGGGCGTCGGGCAGCGCCCCACCGAGGTGTCCGGCGACGGCGAGCAGCACCGCGCCGACCAGCCCGGCGTACCGGGCGGCGCGGGCCACCAGCGGCGGCGCGTCGGGTGGCGGTGCGCCGGGAGCGGTCACCGGCGCACCTTCCCTCAGTCGGCGGCGACCGGCTGACGGGCCGCCCGAGCCGACCGTACCAACCAGACGGCAAACACGATCACCAACAGCGTCATCAGCGGCGCCCCGACCGTCTTGGTGAACCGGGCCAGGCCGGTGCCGTCGGGCAGCACCAGGAACGACGCGACGAGCGCGACGATGGTGAACCATCCGGTCCGCCGGGCGGTGGCCGCGAGCACCGCGAGGGGCCAGATCCAGTACCAGGGGTGGAACAGCGGCGCGAGGGCGACGGTGGCGGCCAGCGCCAACGCGGCGTACCACAGCGGCTCCCGGGTGCGGGCCCGCCACCAGAGCCAGAGCAGCACCAGCGCCAGCACCGCCATGCCGATTCCCCTGGTGACCGGCAGCGCGTCGAGGTGCGCGCCGAACGGCACCGCCAGGTAGCCGACCGTCTGCCCGACCGCTGTGGACGGCGACGTCCAGGCGATCACGTCACCGCCGCGGGCCAGCCCGCCGACCCAGCCGAAGTCCAGCCCGGCCGCGAAGGTCACCCCGACCACCACGGCGGCCGCGCCGCCGACCACCCACCCGCCGTGCCGGATCAGCGCCCGGACCGAGTACCCGCCGACGATCGCGGCCAGCGCCGCGAACGGCACCACGACAAGCGCGGTCACCTTGATCGCGGCGGCCAGCCCGAGCAGCGCCCCGCCGGCGAGCAGTGGGCCGGGGCGGCCCGGCCGGGAGGCGATCACCGCCAGCCCGGCGACAAGCAGACCGACCATCAGGGCGTCGTTGTGCGCGCCGGAGACCAGGTGCACGGCGACCAGTGGGCAGCCCAGCGCGAGCCAGACCGCCCGCTCGGCGGGTACGCCGACGCGTCGCGCCAGGACCGGCAGGCTGACCGCGGTCAACGCCACCCCGGCCAGCGCGATCAGTCGGAACACCACTATCGCGCCGGTGAGCGAGCCGGTGGCCTTCACCACCGCGCCGGCGAGCACCACGAACAGCGGCCCGTACGGCGCGGGCGTGTCCCGCCAGATGAACGAGATGGTGTCCAGCCAGGGGCAGGGCAGCGCGGAGACGCCCTGCTCGTACGGGTTGATCCCGGCGGCGTAGCTGGCCCCCTGGCAGGCGTACGCGTACACGTCCCGGCTGGCCAGCGGCGGTGCGATCAGCAGCGGCAGCAGCCAGAGCCCGACGGTGGTCAGCGCCCAGCGGGTCGACGGCACCGAGTCGCGCAGCGCCCACCAGGCGTAGCCGAGCAGCACGGTGCCGACCAGCCAGGCGGCGATGACGAGCGGACCGTGCGGGCCCTGCCAGATGCTGACCGGCGTCGGCCGCAGCGGGGAGTCGGGCAGGGCGCCGCCAAGGAACGCGGCGACGGCGAGCAACGCCGATCCCGCCAGGCCGGTCCAACGCGCGAGGTGGTGAGGCACGCCGGACATGCTGCCAGTACGGTGGTCGCGGTACGGAGGTGGGCATGCGGCGCAGTCGGGTGGTGGCGGTGACCACCGGTTCCGCAGTCGTGCTCGGCGCGCTCTGGCTGGCCCTGCCGCTGATGGGGTCGGATCTCGCCGCGCAGGTGGCCCGGGCGGACTTCTTCGCGGCCCACGGCCTGACCCCTGTCGATCTGCGCTGGTACGCCGGGGTGCAGCAGTTCGGCTACAGCCTGCTCTCCCAGCCGGTGATGGCAGTGCTCGGGGTGCGGGTCACCGGTGCGTTGGCGCTCGTGGCGTCGGCCGCCGCGCTGGCCGCCCTGCTGGTCCGCGGCCCGGTGCCCCGCCCGCTGCTGGGCAGCCTGGTCGGGGTTGTCACGCTTGCCGGCAACCTGGTCTCCGGCCGGGTCACGTACGCCCTGGGTGTCGCGTTCGGGCTGGCCGCGCTGGCGGCGCTGACTCGGGGCGTACCCCAGAATCGGCGGCTCGCGCTCGCCGCGGCCGGCGCGCTGCTGGCGTCGGCGACCAGCCCGGTGGCCGGCCTGTTCGTCGGCCTGGCGGGCGTCGCGCTGCTGGTGACCCGCCGGTACGCCGACGGTCTGGCGCTCGGTGTCGCGGCGGCGGTGCCGCTGGCCGCGACGGCGCTGCTCTTCGGCGACGGCGGTTGGATGAACATCAGCCGCACCGACGCGGTGCGTGCGGTGCTGACCAGCCTGGTGGTGGCGGCGCTCGTGGCGTACCGGCCGGTGCGGTTCGGTGCGCTGCTCTCGGCCGCCGGGGTGCTCGCCGCCGCCCTCGTGCACACGCCGGTCGGGTTGAACGCGACCCGGCTGGTGACGATGTTCGCGCTGCCGGTGCTGGCCGCCGCCGCCCGCCCGCCCGGCTGGCTCGCCGACCGGCTGGCCCGCAGGTCCGCCCGGCGCGCCACCCCTGGGGGGCGGTCCCGGCTGGCTCGGCTGCGCCCGGCAGTGGGCCTGACCGTGCTGCTGGTGGCGGTCTGCGTGTGGCAGCCACCGGCGGTCCCCGCCGACCTGCGCGGCATCGGCGACCCGACGAGCGCCCCCGGCTACCACGCGCCGCTGCGCGCGTTCCTGGCCGGGCAACGGCTCACCGGCCGGGTCGAGGTGCCGCCGACCCGCAACTACTGGGAGGCGGCCCGGCTCGGTGAGGTGCCGCTGGCCCGGGGGTGGCTGCGGCAGGCCGACATCGACCGCAACCCGCTGTTCTTCACCACGGTGCCCGGCGCGGCCGGTACCGGCACACCGCTGACCGCGAGCAGCTACCGGGCCTGGCTGGCGGAGAACGCCGTGCAGTACGTGGCGCTGCCGGACGCCCCGCTGTCCTGGGTGGGGCG
Source organism: Micromonospora sp. NPDC049047 (assembly GCF_040649135.1). Lineage (NCBI taxonomy): Bacteria > Bacillati > Actinomycetota > Actinomycetes > Micromonosporales > Micromonosporaceae > Micromonospora > Micromonospora sp. NPDC049047. The sequence continues at coordinate 13,755 of NZ_JBEZEY010000010.1, read as the reverse complement.
GGCCGAGGCGGAACTGGTCGAGGCCGGCCTGCCCTACCTGACGCCGGTCTGGTCCGGCCCGCACTGGCGGGTCTGGGCAGTGGCCGACCCGACGCCGCTTGTCGCCGCACCCGCCGAGCTGATCCGCGCCGACGGCGCGGCGGTGACCTTCCGGGCCCCGAGCGCCGGCCGGGTGGCGGTCCGGGTCCGGCACAGCCGGTGGCTTGTCGCGTCCGGCGGCGCCACTGTCACCGCCGACGGGGACTGGACCGCAGTCACCGTGCCCCGCCCCGGCGAGTACACCCTCGGCAGCTGACGCCCTACGACTCCAGCACCCGCTGGGCGGCGGCGCGGGAACGGCGGCCGGTGCGCAGGTACTCGTCGAGGAACTCCCCCGGGTCGTCGCGCCCGAGCAGCCGGACCACCCCGGCCAACTCCACCCCGTGTCGGGGAAGCTGGTCGCCGGCCCGGCCCCGGACCAGCATCAACGCGTTGCGGACCTGCGCGGCCAGGGACCACCCGGCGGCCATCTCCGCGGCGTCCGCCGGGTCGATCAGGCCGGCCCGCTCGGCCGCCGTGAGGGCATCGAGGGTACGCGTGCCGCGCAGCCTCGGGACCGCACCGGCGTGCCGGAGCTGGACGAGCTGCACCGCCCACTCCACGTCGGCGAGCCCGCCCCGGCCCAGCTTGGTGTGGGTGGCCGGGTCGGCGCCCCGTGGCAGCCGCTCGGTCTCCACCCGGGCCTTGATCCGGCGGATCTCGACGACCTGCTCACGGGTCAGCCCGTCGGCCGGGTACCGCACCGGGTCGATCATCGTCTCGAACTCGGCACCCAGGTCGGCGTCGCCGCAGACGAACCGGGCGCGCAACAGCGCCTGCGCCTCCCAGACCCGCGACCAGCGGGCGTAGTACTGCGCGTACGCGGCGAGACTGCGCACCAGCGGACCCTGCCGGCCCTCCGGACGCAGGTCGGCGTCGACGCCGAGCGGCGGGTCGGGGGCGGGCACCCCGAGCAGCCGGCGCAACTCCTCGGCGATCGCGTGCGCGGCGGCGCTGGCGTCGCTCTCGCTGGCCCCGGCGGGCGGGTCGTAGACGAAGAGCACGTCGGCGTCGGAGAGGTAGTTCGACTCGTACCCGCCGAGCCGTCCCATGCCGATCACCGCGAACCGCAGCCCGGGCGGCGCGGGCTGACTGGCCTGGGCGGCGCGCAGCGCGGCGGCGAGGGTGGCGTCGGTAACGTCGGCGAGGGCCGTGCCGACCTGGGTGATGTCGGCGAGCCCCGGTGCCGGCCGGTTCGCGCCGTCCGGTCGGCTCGGGCTGGGTGCGAGCGCGCCGGCCCGGCAGAGCACGTCCGCGCAGGCCACCCGGACCAGTTCCCGACGGCGCAACGCACGCACCGCGCGGGTGGCCTCGACCGGGTCGGTGTGCCGGGCCGCCGCCGCGAGGAACCCCTCCCGGAGCACCTCGGGCGGGCGGGGGGCCAACTCGTTCTCCTCGGCCAGCAGCCGCAGCGCCTCCGGGTCCCGGGCGAGCAGGTCGGCGACGTACCGGGACAGGGCGAGGACCCGGGCCAACCGTCGGGCCACCGGGCCGCCGTCGCGCAGCAGCCGCAGATACCAGGGGGTGCTGCCCAGTTTGTCGGAGACCTTGCGGTAGTTGAGCAGCCCCCGGTCCGGCTCCGGCGCGTCGGCGAACTCGCTGAGCAGCACCGGCAGCAGGGTCCGCTGGATGGCCGCCGTGCGACTCACCCCGCCGGTGAGCGCCTGCAGGTGGCGCAGCGCCCCGGCCGGGTCGGCGAAGCCGAGGATCTCCAGCCGGTGCCGGGCCGCCTCCGGGGTGAGCCGCAACCCGTCGGCGGGCACCCGGGCCACCGACTCCAACAGCGGCCGGTAGAGCAGTTTGGCGTGCAGTCGGCGTACCTCGGTGGCGTGGGTGACCCACTCGGCCCGGAAGCTCTCCACGGCGCTGTGCCCCGGCGTGGCAGTGAAACCAAGCGCGGCGGCGAGCCACCGCAACGCGCCCGGCTCGCTCGGCACCGTGTGGGTACGCCGCAGGGCCTGGAGTTGCAGGCGGTGCTCGACGCTGCGCAGGAAGCGGTAGCCGCGCAGCAGTGCCTCGCCGTCGGCCCGACCGACGTAGCCGCCGGCGACGAGCGCGCGCAACGCCGGGATGGTCCCGGGTTCGCGTAGCGTCTCGTCGACCCGGCCGTGCACGAGTTGCAGCAGCTGGACGGCGAACTCGATGTCACGCAGGCCACCGGGGCCGCGCTTGATCTCGCGTTCCAGCTCCTTCGGCGGGATGTGGTCGATGATCCGGCGGCGCATGGCGCGGACGTCCTCGACCGCCTCGGGCCGCTCGGCCGCCCGCCACACGAGCGGCGCGAGCTGGTCGATCCACTCCTGGGCCACCGGCACGTCACCGGCGGCCGGGCGGGCCTTGAGCAGCGCCTGGAACTCCCAGGTACGCGCCCACCTGCGGTAGTAGGCCAGGTGACTGGCGAGGGTGCGCACCAGCGGACCCCGGTTGCCCTCGGGTCGCAGCGCGGCGTCCACCGGCCAGGCGACCAGCCCGCAGATGTGGATCAGCCGGGTCGCCACCAGTGTCGCCGCCGGCAGGTCGGCGTCCTCGGCCGCCACGAAGATGACGTCCACATCGGAGACGTAGTTCAACTCGCCGCCGCCGCACTTGCCCATCGCCACGACCGCGAGCCGGGGTCGCTCGGTGCCGTCGGCCAGCTCGGCGACGGCGATCTCGTACGCCGCGGCCAACGTCGCGTCGGCAAGCGCCGACAGCGCCGCCATGGTCTGCTCCAGGCCGCGCCCGCCGGTCAGGTCGGCCGCCGCGATCCGCAGCAGGGCCAGCCGGTACGCGGTTCGCAGCGCCGCCACCGGGTTGTCGCCGCCGGTCAGCTCCAGTCGACCCTCGGCGACCGGCGCGAGCCCGTCCGCGGCGGTCCGCAGCGCCAGGCAGTGGTCGGGGTTGGCCACCAGGTGATCACCGAGCGCCGCCGACGCGCCGAGCACAGCGACCAGCCGCCGCCGCAACCCGGGGTCGGTGTGCAGCTCCGCGAGCAGCGGCGACTCGACCCCGCCGGCGCTCTGGCGGCCTTCGGCACCGTCGCCGCGAAGGCGTTGCTCGGCCTCCACGATGCGGTGCAGCTGCCGCAGCGCCAGGTCCGGGTCGGCGGCCCGGGACAGCGCGGCGAGCAACTCCCCGGCCGACTCGTCGGCCGGCTCCTGCTCCTCCGGCCGCCACAGCCGCAGCCCGGCCGGGCCGAGCAGGTCCGCGGCGCGGGCGCCGCCGTCGCCCTCGGCGGTGCCGAAGCCGTACCGGGCGAGTCGGCCCGGTGCCCTGGTCGGCCGGCTCATCAGTGCCCGAGCAGCGGCAGGCCGCGCCGCATCGTGCTGTCGTCCAGCTCGCCGAGGGCCAGCGCGGCGAAACGGGCGGCGAACGGCTGCCAGACCTCCTCGATGTCGGGCAGCACCGAGGCGCAGGCCGCGACCACAAGCTCCGGGTCGTAGCCCAGCTCGGCGAGTTGGGTCGAGTCGGTGGCCCAGTCGGCGATCATCGCGGCGTCGCACTCGATGTGGAACTGGAGGCCCCAGGCCCGGTCACCGAGCCGGAACGCCTGGTGCGGGTAGCGGGTGGACGCGGCCAGCAGGGTCGCGCCGCGGGGCAGTTCGGTGATCTCGTCGGCGTGCCACTGGAGCACGTCCGGGATCAACGGCACGTACCGGAACAACGGATCGTTCTCGGCGGCGTCGCGCCGGCCGACCACACCGGGGCCGATCTCCGGCCCGGACGGGCTGCGCTCGACCAGCCCGGCGTGCGCGGTGGCGAGCAGTTGCGCGCCCAGGCAGACGGCCAGGGTCGGCACCCGGTGCCGGACCGCCTTGCGCAGCAGGCCCTCCACGGCCGGGAACCACTGTGCGCCGGGCGAGCCGTCCGGCAGCGGGTACGCCTGCTGGTCGCCGCCGAGCACCACGAGCGCCGCGTACCCCTCCAGGTCGGCGGGCAGGGCGTCGCCGGCGTGCGGACGAACCACCGACAGCTCAAGCCCCGCCTCGGTCAGCCACTCACCCAACCGGCGCGCGTCGTCCGTCGGGTCGTTCTCGATCACCAGCGCGGTTGCCACCCGTCGAGGCTAACCGGTGCACCGCCGGGCGCCACCCCCGCCACCGCGATGCCGGCGCCGGGCGCCGGTCCGGGCTCCGGCGGGGTCGCTAGGCTCTGCGGTTGTGATCAGCGAGGACATGGCCACCGTCCGCCCGCCCGTGCTGCGACCTGGTGACACGGTGCTGCTCGTGTCACCGTCCGGACCGACCTCGCCGGAGCGGGTGGCCCGCGGGATGGAGCTGCTCATCGGCTGGGGGCTGCGGCCGGTGCCGGCACCGAACGCGTACGCCCGCCACGGCTACCTCGCCGGCACCGACGACCTACGGGCCGCCGACCTGAACACGGCCTTCGCCGACCCGGAGATCCGCGGGGTGATCTGCACCCGGGGCGGGTACGGCGCCCAACGGATCGTGGACGCCATCGACATGGCCGCCGTCCGCCGCGACCCGAAGGTGGTGGCCGGGTTCTCGGACATCACCGCGTTGCAGTTCGCACTGTGGCGAGGTGCCCGGCTGGCCGGGGTGCACGGCCCGGGGGTGGCCTGGCGCGACGACCGGACCCCACTGCGTTCCGCCGAATCCCTGCACGCGGCGCTGATGACCACCGAACCGGTGTCGATCACCGCGCTGCCCACCGAGGACACCTTCGGCGTCCGCGTCCCGGGTCGCGCCACCGGCACCCTGCTCGGCGGCAACCTGTGCATGATCGCCGCGTCCATCGGCACCCCGGACCTGCCCGACCTGACCGGTGCGGTGCTGCTGATCGAGGACGTGCAGGAACCCCCGTACAAGGTCGACCGGATGCTGACCCACCTGCGCCGGGCGGGCGCGCTCGACGGGTTGGTCGGCGTGGCGGTCGGGCAGTTCACCGACTGCGGCGACGAGTGGGACACCACCGTCGTCGACGTCCTCACCGAAAGCCTTGGCGACCTGGGCGTACCGGTGCTCGGCGGCCTGCCCATCGGCCACGGGCACGGCCAACTGACGGTCCCGGTGGGCACCACGGCAACCCTGGACACCGACACCAACACCCTGACGGCCGCCCCCGCCGTCCAGTAGCCAGGCCGTGCCCCGACGCTCAGGAGGTTCGCGTCAGGTCCGCCGGCCCGGGCCTCCTGAGCAGCTAGGCGGGCCGGGGCAGGTGGGCAACTCCACCGGACTCCAGGGCGGCCCAGACGCCGTCGGCGGTACGGGTGATGCCGTGTGGTTCGGCGTTCGGGGTGGGCAGGTCGTAGCTCTCGATCCGGCCGGTCGGGCCGAGGTGACCGATCCGGTTGGCACCCCACTCCGTGAACCACGCGCCGCCGGCCGGGTCGGCCACGATGGCGTGTGGACGGGCCGCCCGGTCCGGTAGCGGAAACTCGACGATCCGGCCGTCCGGGGCGATCCGCCCGAGCTGACCGGCGGCGATCTCGACGAACCAGACGGCACCGTCGGCGCCGAGGGTGAGGCCGACCGGACCGGCGTTCGCGGTGGGCAGCGGGTGCAGCGTGACCGACCGTCGAGGTCGATGCGGCCGATCGCGTCTGCCTGGTTGAGGGTGAACCAGAGTGCCTCGTCCGCGCCAGCGGTGATCATCGACGGGAACCCGCCGGTCACCGGCAACGGGAACGCGGTGACCGTGCCGTCGGTGCTCACCCGGCCGATCGTGTCGGAGGTCATCCCGGCGTACCAGAGCGCGCCGTCGGCTCCGGTGGCGATGCCGCCCGGCCCGGTGCCGGCGGGCAGGGCGATGGTGCGCTGGTCACCATCGACGCTGAGGCGACCGATCCGGTCGTCCCCGGAGCGGGTGAACCAGAGCGCGTCGTCCGGACCGGCCGTGATGATCAACGGGCGGCCGCCGGCCGGGTCCAGCGGATAGGTCCGGACCGCGCCGTCGACGCCCAGGCGGGCGATCGCGCCGGCGTGGACAAGCGTCAGCCACAACGCGTCGTCGGGCCCAACCGTGATGCCGTACGGGCCGGCACCCGCCCCGGCGAGCGGTATCTCCCGAATCTCGACGGTCGTCACGTGCTGTGTCCTTCCGTTGGCGGATCGCCCACCCTGACCGGTCGGCCAGCGACGGCACAACCGATTTCGTCTCCCGCCCGCCGCGATTGTCAGCCCGCTGACAGGATCGCCACGGCTCGCACCCAGGCTGTCCGGTCACCGTCGGCGATGACAGCGCACGATGACCGAACCTCTGGAGGACAGCATGTCCCGCACCATCCGTAGGAAGCACCTGCTGGCCGGCCTGGCCACCGCCGGCGTCCTCGGCGTCGGGATCGCGGCCCCGACCATCGCCTTCGCCGCGGACACCCCCACCCCGGCGCCGAGCGCCAGCAGCGCCCCGGCCCCCGGTGCGAAGGCCGACCGGCAGGGCGAGTTCGCCGAGGCACTCGCCAAGGAGCTGGGCGTGCCCACCGACAAGGTGACCGCCGCCCTGGAGAAGGTCCGCGAGCAGCACCGGCCGGCCGATCGGCCACAGCGCCCCACCGGCGAGGACCGTAAGGCCGCCCTCAAGGAGCGGCTCGACCAGGCCGTCAAGGACGGCAAGCTCACCCAGGAGCAGGCCGACGCCATCACCAAGGCCGTCGAGGCCGGCGTCTTCCCCGGGGCCGGCGGTCACCGCGGGTGGGGCCAGCACGGCGGTCCGGCGGGTACGCCCGGCAAGTAAGCCCGGCCGGGACTTGATCGACTCGGTTTCACGGAATCGGCGGTGCCCAAGGCGCTCGGACACCCCGGTTTCGGCGAAACCGAGTCGATCACCCCGTGCACCTCCAGGCCAGGCCCGCCTGGGACCGACCGCCGGGGCGCTGGGGCGTCAGCTCTGCGCCGGCGGCGGCGAGAACACGCCGAGGTGGTTGCCGGCCGGGTCGAGCAGGTGAGCGAGGGCGAGCCCAGCCGGTGTGGTGCGCGCCGCCACCAACACCTTGCCACCGGCCGCCTCGGCCCGCCGGCAGGCCTCCGCCACGTCGGTGACCTCGGCGTAGAAGATCGCGTAGTTCGGTGACGTCCCGTCGGTAGCCCGGATCGCTCCGCCGATGCCGGTGTCGCCTCCGGCACCGGTCACCCGGTAGGACCCACCGTTTGCCGATCCCTGCTCCTCGAAGGTCCAGCCGAACAGCTCCCCGTAGAAACGCTCCGCCTCCTCGGGCCGGTCGGTGCCGATCTCGAACCAGGTGATGGGGGTCGTGGACATCTGCTGCCTCCAAGGTTTTCCAGGCCGGCTGTTCGGCCGTCTTCTCGGAGCAGTCTCTGGGGCCTCCGCGACACCGTCCTGTCGGTGTTTCCAGATCACCCGACGGGGTTTCCGCCTGGCCAGACCCGGCACGCCGGCCACCCGGCCGGGCCCGGCCAGCCGGCCCGACATGTCCTGCGAAACGCCCGGCTCGGCGTGTCTCAGACCAGGCTCAGCGGACGGGCCCGTCCGCGGGGGATGTCCAGGTCGTCCCGGCGCAACTCGCGGGACACCACGTCGGGCAGCGCCCGGACGCTCCGGATCCGGTCGGTGCGGAAGCACCGCAGCTCGTCGCGCAGCCGACACCAGGCGAGCAGATACCAGTGCTGCGTGTTGCCGAGGTAGCCGAGCGGTTCGACGTCACGGACCGAGTCGACGCCGGCCCGGTCGGCGTACCTGATGCGCAGCGCCCGCCGGGCGGCGACCGCGTCGGCGACGACAGCCGGGACGGGAGTCGTCGGCCCGTCGCCGATCAGGTGCACGCGGCTGGCCAGCCGGTGCGCCTCGACGGCGTCGGCCGGCGGCAGCACCGCCATCAGTTTGCGCAGCGCGGTGCCACCCGGCCCGGCGAACGGGGTGCCGGCGAGTCGGTGCAGCGCGACGGCCATCGCGACCGCCTCGGCGGCGGTCAGGTTGACCGGCGGCAGGGTGCGGGTGCGGTCCACCACGTAGCCGCCGATGCGCCCGGGCTCGGCCCAGATCGGCACCCCGGCCTCCTGGAGAGCGCCGATGTCCCGTTCGATGGTCCGGCTGCTCACCTCGAAGCGCGCTGCCAACCAGCGGGCACTGCGGGGCCTCGGTGACACCGCCCGCAGCTCCTCGACCAGCGCGTAGAGACGATCCGTGCGGTTCATTCCCGACACGCTACGGCCGGGGTACGACCAGCCCGGACCGCGCTCAGGCGATGCAGGCGCAGACGATCAGCGCCGCGCCGAAGTGGGTGGCGGCGCTGACCCGGGCCGCCGGGTGCGGCTCCGGCGAGCAGATGACCTCACCGAGCTTGCCCGGGGTGAGCAGGTCCAGCACCACGAAGGCCAACGCCATGATGGCCAACCCGACCAGCCCGAACAACACAGTGGAGGCGAGCCCTCGGCCGAAGTCGCTGTAGCTGGTCAGGATCGCGGTGAAGACGATCCCGGCGATGCCGAGCTGGTTGGCGGCCAGCAGCAGCCCCGCGTTGGCGTTGCGGTCGACCCAGATCAGGTCCCGCAACCGCCCGGGGGTGAGCAGGTCGACCAGGCCGAAACCGGCAGCCATCAGCCCCACGCCGACGATCCCGAACACGACGCTCTGCCAGGCACCGCTGAGCAGATCCTCCAGCACCGACTGCCTCCCGACTCTCCGCCCGGAGGGGTACCGGCGCGGTGATCGAGACGATAGCGGCAGCGCGCAACCGCGTCAGCCCCCGACGATCACAGCGCCAGGTAACGCTGCCGCTCGTACGGGGTGACCTCCCGGCGGTACTGCTCCCACTCGGCCCGCTTGTTGCGCAGGAAGAAGTCGAAGACGTGCTCGCCAAGCACCTCGGCGACCAACTCGGACTCCGCCATCACGTCGATCGCCTCGGCGAGGTTCTCCGGCAGCGCCTCGTACCCCATGGCACGCCGCTCGGCACTGGTCAGCGACCAGACGTCGTCCTCGGCGCCCGGCGGCAGCTCGTACCCCTCCTCGATGCCCTTGAGGCCGGCGCCGAGCAGCACCGCGAAGGCGAGGTACGGGTTGGCCGCCGAGTCCGGTGAGCGGACCTCGACGCGAGCCGAGTTGGGCTTGCCGTACGCGGGGACCCGCACCAGCGCGGAGCGGTTCAGGTGACCCCAGCAGACGTACGCCGGGCTCTCGGTGATGCGGTCCGGCAGGGCCTGCGGGAACAGCCGCTTGTACGAGTTGACCCACTGGTTGGTGACCGCCGTGTATTCCCGGGCGTGCACCAGCAGGCCGGCGATGAACGACTTCGCCACCTTGGACAGCTTCATCGGGTCGCCGCTGTCGTGGAACGCGTTGCGCTCGCCCTCGAACAGAGACAGGTGGGTGTGCATGCCGCTGCCCGGCTGGTCGGTGAACGGCTTCGGCATGAAGCTGGCCTGCACACCCGTGGAGAGTGCCACCTCCTTGACCACGTGCCGGAAGGTCATGATGTTGTCGGCGGTGGTCAGCGCGTCGGCGTAACGCAGGTCGATCTCCTGCTGGCCGGGGGCGACCTCGTGGTGGCTGAACTCCACCGAGATGCCGATCCGTTCCAGCGCCAGCACGCCCTGGCGGCGGAAGTCACGCGCCACCGCGTGGGTGGTGTGCTCGAAGTAGCCGCCGGTGTCCACCGGAATGGGCACCGAGCCGTCCTGGGGGCCGTTCTCCAGCAGGAAGAACTCGATCTCGGGGTGGGTGTAGAAGGTGAAGCCCTTCTCGGCGGCCTTGGACAGCGCGCGGCGCAGCACGTGCCGGGGGTCGGCCCAGGACGGGCCGCCGTCGGGCAGCAGGATGTCGCAGAACATCCGGGCGCTCTCGCCGCTGACCCCGCCCTCGAACGGGAACACCTGGAAGGTCGTCGGGTCGGGCATGGCCACCATGTCCGATTCGAAGACCCGGGCGAAACCCTCGATCGCCGAGCCGTCGAAGCCGATGCCCTCCTCGAAGGCCGCCTCCAACTCGGCCGGCGCCACCGAAACGCTCTTGAGCGTGCCCAGCACGTCCGTGAACCACAGCCGGACGAACCGGATGTCCCGCTCTTCCAGCGTCCGGAGGACGAACTCCTGCTGACGGTCCACTTCCCCAACCCCTCGCGACACTCTTTTGTCCGCCTTGGTCGGGCTGCGCCCGACCTGATCGCCCAGTCTTCCCGGGCCTGGTTACGCAGACGTTACGCGAACTGCCGCCCGCCGTCCCCTCGCCTCCCGCTCGGCGGGCACCTGCTGCGCCGCGGGCCGGCGCGTCCACCGCGACCTCACCTGGTGGCCGCCGCAGCGTGGCGGCCATCTCGTCGGAGGGTGGGGATTGTCGTGTCGAGCCTGGGGCAAGATGAGGGCATGCCCACCCTGCGTCTCGCCCTGTCCCAGGTCAACCCGAGCGTCGGCGACCTCGCCGGCAACGCCGACCTGGTCCGCAGCTGGACCCGCCAGGCCGCCGATGCCGGTGCCCAGTTGGTGCTCTTCCCGGAGCTGATGCTCACCGGGTACCCGGTCGAGGACCTGGTCTTCCGGCGCTCCTTCGTCGCCGCGTCCCAGGCCGCCATCGAGCGGCTCGCCGCCGACCTCGCCGCCGACGGCCTCGGGGAGTTGCCGGTGGTGGTCGGCTACCTGGACGCCGACGGGCCGCCGCAGATCAGCGGGGACGCCGAACCGGGCCGGGGTGCCCGCAACGCCGCCGCGCTGCTGCACCGGGGCACCGTCGCCGCCCGCTACTTCAAGCACCACCTGCCCAACTACGGGGTCTTCGACGAGGACCGTTACTTCGTCTCCGGCGACACGCTGACAGTGGTGCGGGTCGGCGGCGTGGACGTCGCGTTGACCATTTGTGAGGACCTGTGGCAGTCCGGCGGGCCGTTCGCCGCCGCCCGGCAGGCCGGCGTCGGCCTGGTGGTCAACATCAACGGCTCGCCGTACGAGCTGAACAAGGACGACGTCCGGCTGCCGTTGGTACGCCGCCGGGCCGCCGAGGCGGGCGCCACCATCGCGTACGTCAACATGATCGGCGGCCAGGACGAGCTGGTCTTCGAGGGCGACTCGATGATCGTGAGCGCCGACGGTGAGCTGCTCACCCGCGCCCCGCAGTTCGTCGAGCACCTGCTCGTGCACGACGTCGAGCTGCCCGCCGCCACCGCCGCGGCGACCACGGAGACCGTCGCGGACGGCATGCGCGTGGTGCACCACACCCTCGACGGCGTTCCGGCCGCGCCGAGCGGCCCGGCCGCAACCGGCGGGCTGATCGAGCCGGTGGCCGACGAGGCCGAGGTGTGGCAGGCGTTGGTGCTCGGTCTGCGCGACTACGTGAACAAGAACCGGTTCCCGTCGGTGGTGCTCGGGCTCTCCGGCGGCATCGACTCGGCGGTGGTGGCCGCCCTGGCCGTCGACGCCCTGGGGCCGGACCGGGTGGTCGGGGTGTCGCTGCCCAGTCAGCACTCCTCCGAGCACTCCCGGGAGGACGCCGCCGACCTGGGCAAGCGCACCGGCCTGGACTACCGGGTCGAGCCGATCCAGCCGATGGTGGACGGTTTCCTGGCCAACCTGTCGCTGTCCGGGGTGGCAGTGGAGAACCTCCAGGCCCGGGTCCGTGGCGTGATCCTGATGGCCCTGTCGAACCAGGAGGGCCACCTGGTGCTGACCACCGGCAACAAGAGTGAGCTGGCGGTCGGCTACTCCACGCTGTACGGCGACTCGGTGGGCGGCTTCAACCCGGTCAAGGACGTCTGGAAGACGCTGATCTGGCGCCTCGCGAAGTGGCGCAACACCGACGCGGCGCGGCGCGGTGAGACCGCCCCGATCCCGGAGAACTCGATAGGCAAGCCACCGAGCGCCGAGCTGAGCCCGGGCCAACTGGACAGCGACAGCCTGCCCGACTACGACGTGCTGGACCCGATCCTGATCGGGTACGTCGACGGTGACCTCGGCCGCGATGGGCTGATCGAGTCCGGCCACGACCCGGCGGTGGTCGACAAGGTGCTGCGGCTGGTGGATACCGCCGAGTACAAGCGCCGGCAGTCCGCGCCGGGCACGAAGATCTCCATGAAGGCGTTCGGCCGGGACCGGCGGCTGCCGATCACCAACCGGTGGCGCGAGCACGGCTGAGGCGTACCCCCTCGGGGTGTCGGGTCGGTGGCACGGCCCGGCACCGCCTCGCCGGGGCCGCGCGGCGCGGGCCGCACGGCGCGGGCCTCGCGGCGCGGTGGAGTGACATCTTGCACTGGGCCCTGCCATCGCCCCCTCTCGCGGTGCGACGATCGCGACGGAACCCGGGGACCGCGCAGGCGGCCTCGAGGAAGGGAGACAGAGATGGTGGAGTCCACTCCGAGCGAGGTGACCGCGCTGTACGGCGGGCCGGCCACCCGTCGGGTCCGCACCCGCGACCTGATCGCCGCCAAGGAGCGCGGCGAGCGGTGGCCGATGCTCACCTCGTACGACCAGTACACGGCGGGGATCTTCGACCGGGCCGGCGTGCCGGTGCTGCTTGTCGGCGACTCGGCCGCGAACAACGTGTTCGGCTACGAGACCACCCTGCCGGTGACCGCCGACGACCTGCTTCCACTGGTACGGGCCGTGGTGCGCTCGACCCGGCAGGCACTCGTCGTCGGTGACCTGCCCTTCGGCTCGTACGAGGAGGGCCCGACCCAGGCGCTGCGCACCGCCGTCCGGTTCATGAAGGAGGGCGGCTGCCACGCGGTGAAGCTGGAGGGCGGTCGACGCTGCGCCGCGCAGATCGCCGCGATCGTCGGGGCCGGCATTCCGGTGATGGCACACATCGGCTTCACCCCGCAGAGCGAGCACACCCTGGGCGGCTACCGCGTGCAGGGCCGGGGCGACACCGCCGACGAGGTGCTTGCCGACGCGCGAGCGGTGGCCGAGGCCGGCGCGTTCGCTGTCGTGTTGGAGATGGTGCCGGGTGAGGTGGCCAAGCAGATCACCCACGAACTGGCGATCCCCACGGTCGGCATCGGCGCCGGCCCGGACACCGACGCCCAGGTGCTGGTCTGGCAGGACATGGCCGGCCTGCGCACCGGCAAGGCGCCGCGCTTCGTGAAGCGCTACGCCGAGCTCGCCGACGTCCTCACCGACGCCACCCGCCGCTTCGCCGACGAGGTCCGCGGCGGCGAGTTCCCGACCGCCGAACACACCTTCTAGAGCAGTCCACGAACTCCAGTGCACGGCCACCGCAGGCCACGGCCGTCACGATCCGTGGCCTGCGGTAGCCGGGCCGGATGGCCGCCGGGCCGGATGGCCGCCGGGCCAGGTTGCCGGGCTGGATCGATCGATCATGGCGACTGAAAGTGTCGTACAGGTGTTCTAGTCTCGGGTCATGATGGAGGGGTTGGCGCAGGCAGAGGCAACAGTCCTGGGCTGCGCCGGCTCCGCCACCTGGGCTCTGCCCGAGCAGGACCTGATCGCCGCGCTCGACGCCGCGCACCGCATCGAGCAGCGCCTCGCCGCCGTCAAACTGACAGTGATCCGCGAACTCGACGGTCGTGGCACGCCCACCGCGCAGGGCGCGTCCTCCACAGCGGTCTGGCTGCGCGAACGCCTACACCTCACCGTCCCCGCCGCCCGCCGCCTCGTCGAGTTGGCCGCCACTCTCGACACCGGCAACCCCGCGATACGACAGGCGCTGGCCGACGCCGACATCACCGTCGACCAGGCCCGGATCATCGCCGACACCGTCGACACGGTCCAGACCTCCGCCGGCACCGCTGCCGCCGACAAGGCCGTCGGTTTGCTTGTCGAGTGGGCCGGGCAGTTC
>NZ_JBEZEY010000009.1:0-308385 GCF_040649135.1 Micromonospora sp. NPDC049047 | reverse complement strand
ACCGTAGCGGGCCTCGTTGTACCGGACCTTGACCCAGTCGGTCACCTCACCGTCGACGGTGTAGCGACCCGAGGACTGCGCCTCGTAGTACTGGTGGAGCAGCTGTGTCGGCTCAGGCCTCGACGGTGTCACCCGTGAGGTTCTTCACCAGGTTGGGGTCGACCGGAACGCCCGGGCCCATCGTGGAGGTCACGATGACCTTGCGAAGGTACTTGCCCTTGGCCGCGGACGGCTTGGCCCGCAGCACCTCGTCGAGCACCGCAGCGTAATTCTCCACCAGCTGGCTCTCCGAGAAGGAGGCCTTGCCGATGATCAGGTGCAGGTTGGAGTGCTTGTCCACCCGGAAGGTGATCTTGCCGCCCTTGATGTCCTGCACCGCCTTGGTGACGTCCATGGTCACCGTGCCGGTCTTCGGGTTCGGCATGAGACCGCGCGGGCCCAGGATCCGCGCGATCCGGCCGATCTTGGCCATCTGGTCCGGCGTGGCGATCGCCGCGTCGAAGTCGAGCCAACCACCCTGGATCCGGGCGACCAGCTCGTCGGTGCCCACCTCGTCCGCACCCGCCGCGGCAGCCTCTTCGGCCTTCGCGCCGCCAGCGAACACGATCACGCGGGCGGTCTTACCGGTGCCGTGCGGCAGGTTGACCGTGCCGCGGACCATCTGGTCCGCCTTGCGGGGGTCGACGCCGAGGCGCATGGCGACCTCGACCGTGGCGTCGAACTTGACGTTGGTGGTCTCCTTGGCCAGCTTCACGGCCTCGGCGGGGGTGTAGAGCTTGGACCGGTCGATGACATCGGCGGCCTTGCGGTAGCTCTTGCTGCGCTGCATTGCTTATTACTCCTGTGGTCTCTGGCGGGCCGCTCGGCGCGGGCCCTCCCACGGTCTGGTCGACGGCCTGGGCCGACGTCAGTCGTTGACGGTGATGCCCATCGACCGGGCGGTGCCGGCGATGATCTTCTCGGCCTGCTCGATGTCGTTGGCGTTGAGGTCGGCCATCTTCTTCTCGGCGATCTCACGCAGCTGGGCGCGGCTGACCGAGCCGACCTTCTCGGACTGCGGAACACCCGAACCCTTCTGCACACCAGCGGCCTTGATCAGCAGCCGGGCAGCGGGCGGGGTCTTCAGCACGAACGTGAAGGAACGGTCCTCGTACACGCTGATCTCGGCGGGGACGATGTCGCCCCGCTGGGACTCGGTCTGCGAGTTGTAGGACTTGCAGAACTCCATGATGTTCACGCCGTGCTGGCCGAGCGCGGGGCCGACCGGCGGCGCCGGCGTGGCCTGGCCCGCCGGCAGCTGAAGCGTGAACGTCTTGACGAGCTTCTTCTTCGGAGGCATGTCACTTCCTGGGGCTTGGAGCTGGGAAAATGCGGCTGTCGCCGCCCTCGGAGCGCGCACGGTCAGCGCGGTGCGACAGCGGCGACATTCAAGAGTAGCGCAGGCCGCAGCCCACTCGTCCGCCGAGGTCGAGCGGGAGGGCGTACGCCGACGTCGGCGGCGGGTCGGACCCGCCGCCGACGACCAGTCAGATCTTGGCGACCTGGTTGAAGTTGAGCTCCACCGGCGTCTCGCGACCGAAGATCGACACCAGCACCTTGAGCTTCTGCTGGTCGGCGTTGATCTCGCTGATCGTGGCCGGCAGCGACGCGAACGCACCGTCGGTGACGGTGACCGAGTCGCCCACCTCGAAGTCGAGGACCTTGATCTCCGGCTTCGACTTCTTCTGCTCGGTCTCGACGGCCGGTGCCAGCCACTTCAGCACCTCGTCGAGGGAGAGCGGGGCGGGCCGGTCGGCCCGGTCGGTCGCGCCGACGAAGCCGGTCACGCCCGGGGTGTTGCGGACACACGAGTAGGACTCGGCGGTCAGCTCCATCCGGACCAGGATGTAGCCCGGGAAGACCTTGGCCTGGATCTGGGAACGCTTACCGTTCTTGACCTCGACCTCTTCCCTGGTCGGCACCTCGACCTGGTAGATGAAGTCCTCCATGTCGAGGCTCGTGATCCGGGTCTCGAGGTTGGTCTTGACCTTGTTCTCGTAGCCGGCGTAGGAGTGCACGACGTACCAGTCGCCCGGCGCGTAGCGCAGCTTCTGCCGCAGCTCGGCGACGGGGTCGTAATCCTCGTCCGGTGCAGGCTCGGTGGTGGGGAACTCCGGCTCGCTGGCGGCCTCAACCGACTCGTCACCAGCCGCCGTCGCGACCGTGGACTGCTCGTCCGCGGGTCCGGCGGTCTCGTCGTACTCAGGCACGCTCGCTCACTTCCATCACTATCGGCTGGAGGCAGCCGGTCAGTCCGAGTTGCCGAAGACAAACAACACGACCTTGGCGAAGCCGTAGTCCAGCACGCCGACGATCGTCAGCATCACCGCGACGAACGTCACCACCACGGCGGTGTAGGTCAGCAACTCCTTGCGGGTCGGCCAGATGACCTTACGCAGTTCGGCAACGACCTCGCGGAAGAACCGGGCGATGCGGCCGAACACGCCCACCCGACCCGTTTCCGACCGCGTGGTGGGCCGGCTGTCCGCCGACTCCGCCCGGGCGCGGGACCGCGTGGCGGTGCCGCCTCGGGAAACCGGCTCGTCCGCGCTGGAGGCGTCGTCGTCGGCTACGTCGTCGACGACCTCGTCGTCCAGACGATCGTCGCCGGCGTCCTCGCCGTGCCGCTTGTTGTCGGCCACTTCGCCCTCCGTCGCGGAATCTCGGGTCGCACGCCGAGCGGCGTACGCGGCGCTGGTCACGCCGGCCGGACCCAACCGTCCCGCGACGGGCCGCGGCCGGTGGATCACGGAGGGCCCGATTGCCTCGGGCCACCCCGCCGATGCCACCACCACGGGCCGGACGCCGCCGAACTGGCGGCGCGACCCACGGGAACGGTCAGGCCTGAGGCGCAGGGGTGACAGGACTTGAACCTGCAGCCTGCGGTTTTGGAGACCGCTGCTCTGCCAATTGAGCTACACCCCTGTGCGGCAACACTCGCCCCACGCGGTCACAGACGACCGAGCAGGGGTCACTTGCCCCACGGCGGACCAGTGTACGGGTAGCTGCCCGACTTTCCCAACCGGTCTCTCCGCCTCGCGTGGCGGGCCTGCTTCAGCGCGTGGTCCGGATGGTCGCGCGGGCCTGCGAGAGCACCTTCTCGCCCCCGCAGGTAGCCGTCACGTCGAGTCGGGTGAGCCCGTCCCCCGTCACCTCACGGACCCGCGCGGTGACCTCGATCTCGGTGCCCCGGTCATCGTCCGGGACCACCACCGGGCGGGTGAACCGGACGCCGTACTCGACCACCGCGTCCGGCGACCCGGCCCACTCGGTGACCGCCCGACCGACGAGCGCCATGGTGAACATGCCGTGGGCGATCACCCCGGGCAGACCCACGTTCGTGGCGAACCTGTCGCTCCAGTGGATCGGGTTGAAGTCACCCGACGCGCCGGCGTAGCGGACCAGGTCCGCGCGGGTCACCTGGAACGTCTTGGCTGACAACTCCATCTCAGGCCTCCCCGCGTACGACGATCTTCGACCAGACGGCGACCACCGGTTCCCCGGTGACGGTGTGCACGTCGGTGCGCGTGGTCAGGAAGCCGTGCCCGCCCCTGGTGCTGACGTCCTCGATGGTGTTGACGCAGACCAGCTCGTCGCCAGCGACCACCGGCCGGGTGTACGCGAACCGTTGGTCGCCATGCACCACGCGGCTGTAGTCCATACCCAGGGCCGGGTCCTCGATGATCTGGCGGCTCGCGGCCATCGTGACGATCACCGGGAAGGTCGGCGGAGCCACCACGTCGGGGTGGCCGAGCGCCTGCGCGGCCGCTGGGTCGTGGTGGGCCGGATCGGTGGCGCCGATGGCGGTGGCGAACTCACGGATCTTTTCTCGGCCCACCTGGTAGGGGGCGGTCGGCGGATAGGTCCGGCCGACGAAGGAAGGGTCCAGGGACATGCCGCGAACCTACACGGAACGCACAATCGCCGACCTGGTCGGCAGGCTGCGGCGGAGCCGCACCACACCGCTCAGATCGGCGATTGGAAAGCTTTGACACCGGCCGGCACGAGGCCGGCCCCGGGTCAGCGGGTCTCGCGGTGGACCGTGTGCCGACCGTCGCGCGGGCAGAACTTCTTCAGCTCGATGCGGTCGGGGTCGTTGCGCCGGTTCTTGCGCGTGATGTAGTTGCGCTCCTTGCACTCCACACACGCCAAAGTGATCTTCGGCCGGACATCGGTAGCCTTCGCCACGGCGGAGTGCCTTCCTCGCTAACGGAAACAACTACGACGCGCCAGCCTAGACGCTGACAGCGCGGACATGCAAAGTGGGCGCCGGAAGCGCCCATTTTCTTACGACCACCGGCAACAAGCCCGGAAGACGAGAGTAGCGGTGGCCGGACTTGAACCGGCGACACAGCGATTATGAGCCGCTTGCTCTACCATCTGAGCTACACCGCTGCGATGGGTCCAGCTGAACCCTCGAGCCCCCTTACGGAATCGAACCGTAGACCTTCTCCTTACCATGGAGACGCTCTGCCGACTGAGCTAAGGGGGCCTGCGCGAACTCCCCGTGGGGCGCGCAGGAGTAAGAGTACACGGCCCTGCTCGACAGGTGAAATCGGATCCCCGGTGATCGTCTACGCCCAGCTCAGGGCACCACACGCAGGCGCGGCAGCTCCCCGCTGGAGATCGATTCCGGCTCGACCTGGGCACCGAACCAGGCGGCCAGCCGCTCGTACGGCAGCGGGCGGCTGAACAGGAAGCCCTGCCCGATCTCACAGCCGATGTCCTGGAGAAGCTCCAGGGTCAGCTCACTCTCCACGCCCTCGGCCACCACCGCCAGGCCGAACTGCTGCGAAAGGGTGACCACGGCGTTGACGATGGCCAGGTCCCCCGGGTCGGTCGCCATGCCCTGCACGAAGGAGCGGTCCACCTTCACCTCGTGCACCGGCAGCCGGCGCAGGTGCGCCAGCGACGAGTCGCCGGTGCCGAAGTCGTCCACCGAGAGCCGGACACCCAGATCACGCAGCCGCCGCAGGGTCGGAATGGGCCGGTCGGTGCCGTCCAACACCCCCGCCTCGGTGATCTCCAGGGTCAGCCGCTGCGCCGGCACTCCGTACTCGGTGAGCAGCTCCTGGACCCGGTCCGGGAAGTGCTGGTCGGTGAGGGTACGGGCGGCGATGTTCACAGCGATCGGCAGCGGCTGATCGGCGAGCGCCCAGTCCCGGCTGCGGCGCAGCCCCTCCCGGAGGACCACCTCGGTGAGCCGGCTCAGCTGGCCGGTGTGCTCGGCCACCGCCACGAAGTCCTCGGGAGCGACAGTGCCGTGCGTCGGGTCCTCCCACCGGGCCAGGCACTCGACCCCGACCAGACGTCGATCCCGCAGCGTCACCTTGGGCTGGAAGTAGACCTCCAGCTCGTCCTGGTCCAGGGCGCGGCGCAGGTCGCCGGCCAGACCCAACCGGCGCAGCGATCGGGACTCCAGCGCGGGGTTGAACAGCTGCACACTGCCCGGCACCGACTTGGCCGCGGTGGCGGCCAGGTCGACCCTGAGCAGCAGGGTCGCCGCGTCGCTGCCGTGATCGGGGTGCACGGCCACCCCGACGGCTGTGTTCACGTCGAGGGTGAGCGCGTCGAAGACCATCTCGTCCCGGATCTGGTCGCGCAGCTGGGCGGCCAGCTCGAGCGCCGCCTCCGCGCTCTCCAACCGCAGTGTCACCAGGAACTCGTCCCCACCGGCGCGACCCACCAGAGCCGACGACGGCGCGCTGGCCCGCAGCCGGCTGGCAACCTCGGCGAGGACCTTGTCCCCGGCCGCGTGACCAAGCGACTCGTTCACTTGGCGCAGCCCGTCCACGTCGAAGAGCAGCAGTGCCACCACCTCGCCGGGGGCCGCGATCGTGAAGGACTCGGCGAGCGCGCCGGTGATCCGCCGACGGTTGGGCAGGCGGGTCAGTGCGTCGTGGTACGCGTCGTGCCGGAGCCTGTCGACCAGCCGCGAATTCTCCAGGGCGACGGCGGCGTGCGCCGCCACGGTCTCGAAGATGGGGAGGTCGGCCGGAGCGAAGTGACCCACGTCGCTGAGCCGGTTGGCCACCTCCAGCGTGCCGATCACCGCCTGCCCGGAGCGCAGGGGCACCGCGATGACGTCCTTGACCTTGGAGTCGGCGAGCGCGGACCGCAGCATCGGGTCACCGCCGAAGGCCCGACCGAGGGCGACCGTCCGACCCGACTTACGGGTCTTCTCCCGGATGACCGGCGGTGTCGGGGCGACGTCGAGCAGGCCCCGGTCGTCGAGGCGTGCGGTAAGCAGGACCTCCGGGTGCCGGCCCTGGGCCGGAAGCCACAACGTGGCGTACTCCGCCTGCATGAGAGAGCGGAGTCGGCCGAGCAGCGCGTCGGTCAGGTTGCCCTCCTGACCCGCCTCGCTCATCGCCCGGGTCAGCTCGTACATGTCGCCCAGGGTGCGATGCTGCCGAATGAACTGCGAGTAGGAGCGGTAGAGCAGGACGCCGGCCACGGCCAGCGCCAGCAGCAGCAGGATCGACCAGAGCGTGGTCGCCAGGGCGATGAGGATGATCATCCCGACCGCGACGTTGAGCGCCGTGGTCAGCAGCACCTGGACCGCCGTACTCGCCGTCTCCCTGGTGCCCTGCCAACCCTGGAGAAGGGTGATCACGCCGACCACGGCGACCAAGCTGATCAACGCGTTGGCGGCGACGGCGGCGAAGACCGCACCCCAGGTGGTCGGACCGACCCCCTCGTGCGGTGGCATGGCGGCCAACACCAGCCCGGCGACGGAGAACCCGGCCGCCGCCCGCGCGACGTTGAACCAGAACTTCGGCGGCGCGTAACCGCGGTGAAGCTGCGTGAAAAGCTCGGCCGCCGTAGCGACGACGACCATGAGCAGCGGCGACAGCCAGAACAGGGCGAGCACGAGTGGGATCTCGAGGAGGGTCACCACCACCGCTTGACGGCGGACGACGAAGCTGAGCGTTGGGATGCCGGCGGCAGCCATCACCACCAGCAACGCAACAGCAGTCGGCCAATCCTCAAGGCGGATTGGCACCGTTAGCGCGAGGACCAACGACCCCACCAGGGCGATCCCGGCGAGGGGTGCCGTGATCAGCCAGGCGTGCTCGGTCGTACGACGTCGGACAGCCTTAGGTGACACCGCACCGCCCTGTCATCGGACACGTCGCCGCCGCACCGGGGTCACCGAGCGACGCTTGACGCTCCACTCGGAACCGAAACGCTGTGGCCGGCGGGGGCACCCCACTCGATCAGCGTGGACTGGAAACCACTGCCGAGTTGGGCACCAAGGAAACCAACGGCCAGCGCGGCGAGGACGAGCGACGCCGTGCGCAGCCGGCCAAACTTTCGACCAGACATTTGGAACTCCTGTCGGCAGGGGGCTGTGCGGGGATGGAGATTCCACGATGGTGCCACAGCGACGTCCGCCAGGAAAGTTCCACACCCGCGATCGGGCCAACCGACCCGCGAGCCGACCCGCTCGGCCGGGCGGGCACAACGTCCGGCCAGACCATCTGCTGATCAACCCACGGCGGCACGGCCAAGAAACGACCTAGCAGGGGAAAGCGCACCTACTAGACGTAACAGTTGAATTGACCTGTCGTCCCTCTGTCTCGGGTACGCACACTACTCGTCGCTACGTCGGGACGACAGGGCACTGTCAGCAATCTCGCGACAGTGCTCGGGACCCCGATCGCTTGGATGCTTATCGATCTACTCCCGGTTCTGGCTCAGACTCGCGTAGTGACCGGAACACGGCCCGCAACTCCGCGGCGAACAGCTCCGGCCCAGCGGACGCCGGATCGCCGACTCGCGGTAATCAAACCTGGCTCAGGGTAATTGTGGTGCATGGCGAACCAACGACAGAGCCCAGCGGTCAACGGGGCTCACTCCCGGCCAAGCGACGTCGACGACAAGACAGTTGAGGCGTTGGGCAAGTTGAGCGAGGCGCTGGAGACCATCCATCGGGTACGCGGTCACCTGTACTCGGCACACCAGCTCGTCGGCGGCGCGGACCTCACCCTCGACCAGGTGGTGAAGCTGCTCCGCGAGGCCGGGCACGACGAGACGGCCGACCGGGTCGAGCAGGAACTGTTGGGCCGCAACGTGCTACCCGGCCGGTGGACGTTCCAGATCGTGGAGGAGTTCGACGACGGCTACTACGCCGCGTTCCAGGAGATCGAGCGGGACGCGCGGGAGAAGCTGGCCGGCGGACGGCGGCACATCTACGAGGCGGAGATGAAGGAACGGCGGCGTACCCACGGGATGCCGGGGCACGAGGCAACGCCGTAGCGCGACCGTCGACGCCATTCGGGATCATCGAGGCCGGCGCGCCAGCTCGGGGCTCGATGATCCGCAGTCGTACCCGACAATCGGCCGACTCCCGGTGCGCGGCCTGGCTGGGCCACTTCCGGTGGAGCGGCCGTACCCCCGGATGAAGTAGCCGCGGTGACCGCGTTGGCCCTGGCCAGCGCGCCGGTGCCCGCGGCGGCCGGCAACACCGGGTGGAAAGACGGGTGCCGGGCCCCTGGCCACCCACTCCACGGCGAAAGCCTGTCGAACTGCCGACATCGACATCTGTTGCGCCGCTGTGATCCACTGGGCGGGGATCAGCTTGCACTTGTCTACACGGGGGACAACGGCATGAGCCTCTATGGCGACCCAGACGAATTGGATCGCGTCGCCGCACGCCTCGCGGCTCGCGCACGTGAGCTGCGCGATTGGCGTGACGATCACAACCGCCGAGTCGAAACCGCGCACTGGGTCTCGACCGCGGCGGACGCGTATCGGCAGCGGGCACGCGCCGACAGCGCAGAGATCAGTCGCGCCGCCGACAACCTGGAGCAGGCCGCCAGAGACCTCTACGCGCATGCGCAGGAGGTCCGGGAGACGCTGGCCCGCATCGCCGCGATCGAACGGGCGGCAGTGGACTGGTTCGACCGCACGAGCCGTGAAATCGCCAACCAGGTGCAGCAGGTCGCCGGAGTCCTGGAGCGGGTGCTGACGCCCCCGTGGGACGCCTGGCCGTACAAGCCCGGATTGCTGCCGCCGCCTGGCGACCGTCAGTGGCTGGATGTGGGAAAGCTCCTCCGGTCGACGGGCGCGATCTGATGCCGAGCCAGGCGCTTGCCGCGCACCGGCTGACGCTGTCGGCCCAGGAGTGGTCGGTGCTCTGCACGAAGGCGGAACTGCCCCAACCCCCCGGGTTCGACAGCCAGGTCCCCGACGACGGCACCCCAGCCACGCAGGAAGCGACGGATGCCCTCTTCGAACGGGGCGTACTGACCGGCGACGAACGCGAGCCGACCGCCTCGGTCGCCGCCAACCTCGCGGTGATCGTGGGCGGACAGGTAGTCGTTGACGTCGTCATGTCGGTCCGGCATCTCGGCCTCCGCGCACGCTTTGCGATCACCGGCGAACTCGGAGCGAGCCTGCTGACGCTTCCCGACCAGGCAGTGGAACTGTCCATGTTCCCGGCCGCCTCAATCGGCCGGGAACTGGTCCGCGCCGTGCCCGGCACCGACGAACTCGCGCGGGCGTCGGACCCCGTTCGAGCCGCCCTGGCGGGACCGGGCACCCCGCCGTACGGGCGGCTCCCGCTCGCGGCGCTCGCAGAGTACGGGCCCGCCCAACGCACGACCGGCACCCAGGGCACCGCAGCCGTGGCGGACCGTTGGGGGCTCACCGATGTGCAGCGTCGGTTGGCGGGGCGCCTCGACAGTGAGGTGATGGGCGTCCTGCGCGCAGTCGTCACCGGGCCCGCCCGAGGCGCAGTCGCCGTCGCGCAGATCATCTGGCTCGCCACCGCCGACGGTTGGCTCGCCACGCACCCGGTGACCGCAGCGGACGGCACCCGCGAGGTCGTCATCGAACCAGTGCAGAGAACCGACTTCGCAAGTGCCGTCGCTCCCTACCTCGCTGAACTGATCGGGAACAACGATGACTGAGCCGCAGCTCACCGTCACCGGCGGAGCCGGCGGCATCGACGCCCGCTACGAGGATCTGGACCTGCTCGCCAGCCACAGTGACGAGGTGAGCTCCTTCCTCGCCTCGGTCAGCCAGGAGTGCCACTCCGCCCTTGTCGATCCCAACGTGCTGGCGTCCGCGGTCCTGAATCCCGGCGGCGTGGCCCGCTTCGAAGCCGCCCTGCTCTCCGCCCTTGACGGACCCAACGGTATGACCGCGCTCGCCGCCGGATTCGGCCTGCGCGCCGCCGCACTCCGCACCGTCGTCACCGCCTACCAGGTCACCGACGAGGCGCAGGCGCAGGCAATCGAGAGTCTACGATGGACGCTCGGCTTCGCCCTGAGCCAGAATCTGCCAACAGTGATCCCGTTACTGGTAGGGCTGGGAGTGCCGATCGCCGCCTACGAACTGGCGGGCGGGGACATCGACTGGCAGCGGTTGATCACCGACCATCCCGGCGTCGTCGACCTGGTGGTAGGCGCGAGCCCAGGCTTGATCACTGGTCTCGGGATCCCGACACTCGACGTCACGGGCGCCGCGGGCATGCTCGGCGCCTTCTACCCCGACGGCTCCCCCGTGGTCGCCGACCTGGGTGTCGACATCGACCCTCGCGCGGCGAAGCCGCCAGAGGGGTTCGCCGACCTCATGCGCTCCCTCGACTACCGCAACGGGTTGTCGAACGCGGAACACCCCGACCAGATCGACGTGCGGACCATCCGCCACGCCGACGGCAGCACCGCGTACATCGTCGACATCCCCGGCACGAAAGCGTGGGGCATGCCCGGCGAGTTCAGCCCCTACCTCAACGATCTCGGCACCAACATCCACGTCATGGCCGGTGACACGACGACGCGTGAGGTGGCCATCGCGGATGCGCTCCGCAGGGCCGGCGCAAGCCCCACCGACCCCGTCATGCTTATCGGCCACAGCCAGGGCGGCATGGTCGCCGCGCAAGCCGCCCACGACAGCGCGAACGGCAACTTCGACTTCAACGTCACCCACGTCGTCACCGCGGGCTCCCCCATCGGTACGACCGACGTACCCGCGAACGTGCAGGTGCTGTCGCTGGAAAACTCGCACGACATCGTGCCGCATCTCGACGCGGCGGATAACCCGGACCGCCCGAACCGCACCAATGTCACCTTCGACACGCAGACCGGCAGCATCGGCAACAACCATGGCACCAACACGGCTTACGTACCCGCGGCCGAAGCCCTCGACCGGAGCAACGACCCGTCCGTGACGACGTACCGAGACAGCGCGAGCGCGTTCCTCGGCGCTCCCGGCACTACCGTGCAGACCAACGTCTACGAGCTGACCCGAGTCCCGTGATCGAGCAGGTGGAAGCGAGTGCTGCAGGTGTTTCGTAAAAGTCGAATCCTGACGTCAGTTGCCGCCTGCCTGGCCGTGTTGGCTCTTGTTCTGGCCGGATGCGAGCAGGTAGGCCCGAAGTCCCAGAAGCACGAGGAAGACATGACGCCGATCGCCACCCAGATTCAGACGCAACTCGCCGCAGAACCGGGCGTCACGACGGCGAAGGTCATCTATCAGAACAACCTGAACGCCCCCGGCATGGTCTCCGTAAGCCTGACGGCTGAGCCCGGTGCCGACATGAGGACCCTCGTGGACGCCGCCGGCAAACTGGTGTGGCAGAGCAGGCTCACGCCCATCTCGACCATCTCCATCGGTGTCGCGGATCCCGCGAACCCGGCCAGGGGCCAGGCCCAGGACTACAACCTTGTCACCGGCGACGACAAGGCACAGCTCGAACAACAGTGGGGTCCGCGGCCGGTCAAGTGACGAGGGCAACCTCGCATCCCATCACCGGAGCATGTCCAGCTCACCCGTCTCCGGGTCCACTGCCATACCGAGCTTGCGGTAGCCCTGAACCTCGGCGCTTCCCTGAGGAACGAAGTCAACGACGAGGTAGGGCTTCATACCCATGGGCCCTCGCAGCTCTTCCTCGTACGGCTCGCCGACATGCCAATCCTCGATCCGGAAACCACCCCTGGGCTTCCGTGCTCGCATCCGTCTGACGAACTCAGCGGTAGCCAATTCCCGAGCCTCATCCTGATCCATGGTCCTCACTGTCAAGCAACTCGACCGAGTGCGCCACTGATCTTGTCGTTCGTGGTGTCGTCTCTTGTCGTTCGTGGTGTCGTCTTGTCGTTCATGGTGTCGTCGCCGCCGTCGATGCAGTTGGCGTAGACGCGGAGCAGGACGGCGACGCCGTGGCCCAGGCACCGGGCAACCTCGGTCGGTGGGGCACCGGCATTCAGCCACCGCGAGGCCGCCGCGTGCCGCAGGTCGTACGGCCGGCGGACGAGACACTGATAAGCCAGCGACAGCGCCAGAGGAGCCCTTAGCGGCAAGATCGACGCCACCTTCGCGGCCCAGCCGGACTCGGCAAGACAAACGACAACGGCCCCCGATCAGCATCTCTGCTGGTCAGGGGCCGTGTCTGCACCTGTTGGCGGGTAGAGGATTCGAACCTCTGAAGCCTTCGCGAGCGTCAGACTGGAAGGTGCCAATCTTGTAGCCGATTCGACGCTCAGCTCTACGGCCAGCCGAGCGGACATCGGCGACGCGTTCGGCATTCCACGCCTCGACACGCTCGACGTACTGCCAGCCGAGTTCGAGGTGCCGGCGATCGTGCCACCTCGGCACTCGGCCACGGTCATCCGGCCATCCACCACGTCTACGTGCCGCCGCCGCAGACACAGCGTTTCACCAATGTGCTGCCCGCCGTCGGCGAGGACCAAGACCAGGAGGTCATCCGGCGGCGAAAGCTCGGCCACGAGCCGGTCGACGTGCGCGGCGGTGAGGATGGTCAGCCGCGAATCCCCTCGCCGGGCACCACCAGGGCTACCAGCCTCCCGGGACGGTCAACGACTGGCCGACGAGGAGATCCGCCACCGCCGTGCAAGCGTTGCTATCGCACCTCGGACACAATCAGACCTATGGACGAGGGTTCCGATGATGCGGTCACGCGAAGCAACCAGTCGTCCCGCTGGCTTCTGTGGTGCCCGCGTGAGCCCAGCTGGGTACCGACCGCCGGGCCGACGGTCAGCCCAGACGTTCCGTTTGCGCTCGACTACGTACTCATTCAAATCCTGGTTGCGATCTACGTATCGCTCCAGTGGATGGTTGTGGTAGTGATCGCGCCAGTGGTCTTCCTCGCCCGGAGCCTGCGGGCCACCACGGGCCATAAGTCAGGGTCAGGGGAGGCCAGGTGAGCTTGAGGGATCGGACCGAGCACGGGAAGAGCCGCACGCCGTTCCGATCTTTGCGATTCAAGCCGAAGCTCCGCGCCGCCCTGACAGGCGAGCGGTCCGCATCTGGTCCGCAAGAGGCCGACGGACGGTGGGGAGTGGTGTGGAGATGTCGAGAGGCGTTTCCGGTGCTAGACCCCATGTGCCCAGGTTGCCGAAGCGGACAACTTGATCTCATAATCCCCCGGTCGGAGGTTCAAGGCCCACCGCTTGGGCCCCCTGCCCGCCGGGCACGACGGCCGGCCACCACTGGCGACCGGCTGTGTCCTACCGGCGACCGCACCAGCGCTTGACATCCTGAGCGATGAGTATCAGCCCCAAAACAGCGAAGGCCCCTAACCCACGTTTCCGCAGGTCAAGGGCCTTGCCGTTTCCTGGTGGCGGGTAGAGGATTCGAACCTCTGAAGCTTTCGCGACGGATTTACAGAGCGCCAAGCGCGAGCCTCTGACCAGCATCAACGCCCTCAGCGCCACGTTCAGTGACACGTATGCGACTTCACGGCGGTTAGCCGTCCGTGCCCCCCACCAGATCGACTTCCCCCGCCAGGTAGTCCCCAATGATCAGCTTGATTCGGCCGCCGCCCTCTTGGACTTCGACGAGGTAGGCGAACCGGCCTTCCTGAACCACCGTCCAGCGGTTCGGCCCTTCCTCAAGCAGCCTGATGAACATACGGCTACCCAGCTCAGGAAAGACCTCGTCACGGACGGTAATGAACTCCTGCCGCTGAGCATCGCTCAACGTCGACCAAGCGTTCCACCCGACCCGTGCCGCAAGGGTGCCTGTTGGCTCCTGCGTCTGGTACGCCCACAGCCCCCGGCCGATCTTCTCCAAGACCCGCGCCAGCCGCTGCCCGCCCAGCTCGCTCACAAGGAAGCCGCCGCCTGGCTGCAGTCCCTGTTCGAGCTGAGCAGCTAGCGCGGGGCTGCGGGTAAGGGTCCGCGCGATATTCGGTCGCCGCAGTGCTCCCGGCTCAACAGTCCCGCACATGACGACCTCCAAGAGGCAGGCGACGAACTGCTCATCCAGCGACGACCCTCCGTTGCACCTGTCGCAAGAACCTACGATCAGAAGGTTGTCGGGGTAGGGCTTGTCCAGGAACACCTTGGGGGGCACGTGATCCCTGGTATCGGGCTTACCACCACAGAAGATGCAGAATCCCAACAGGCGCTCATCCGCAAAGATCTCCGTCACCCATCCAGGGTCACGGATCGCAGCCGTGAGTGCACGTGACTATTCCGGGCCGTGCCGGCGGTGACGCATCCACCGCGGCGGCCGGTGATGAATTGCCCGTTGACGGAACGTGCCGGTGTCCGCAGTGCATCCGTCACCGACTTTCGCCCGAGCGGTGGGGCCTTGCTGTCGCACCTACGTCGTACCGTCCACTCTGGGACACGACTGCGAGGCGGAGCTATGACAGAGGTAGGTCTGAAGGGCCTCATCGAGGAACTGGACCAGGCGGCAAAGGACGAGTTCGCTTCCGGCCCAGAGGTGGTAGATAAGGGTCACGAGCTAGACGTGGATGAGCTGCCGGTCCAGGCGCGCAGGTGGCACAAGCTCACCGACGCTGTAGCGGTGGTCGCAGACCTTAAGAACTCTACGCGGCTCGGGACCGGCAAGCACGCGAAGAGCACCGCGAGCATCTACCAGGCCAGCACCGGCGGGGTCGTTCGGATCTTCGATGAGTTTGATGCCGATTTCCTGGCTATTCAGGGCGACGGGGCGTTCGCTCTTTTCTGGGGTGAGATGCGATACGAGAGGGCTATTTGCGCTGGCATTACGATCAAGACATTCAGCCTTGACCTCGTGCGCCGACTAGAGGCCCGCTGGCCTAATGACGAGGAACTGCCGAAGACAGGCTTCAAGGTAGGGGTCGCTGCCAGCCGTCTCCTCGTGAAGCGCGTGGGGACGCCACGGAACCCGAACCAACAGGAGCCAGTATGGGCCGGCAAGGCGGTGAATTACGCTGCCAAGGCCGCTCAGGGCGTAGACAGGCACGTAATGGCCGTCACCGGCACGGTGTGGGATCAGGCCGAGAAGTATGAGTACCTAACTTACTCCTGCCCCTGCGGCGACGGTCCGAGCCCGACCATCTGGTCGGACCACATCATTGAGCGGCTTCCAGACGGCGACCTAGAGGCACAAGGCCGCACCTTGTCCTCACAGTGGTGTGCCATCCACGGCGAGGATTTCTGCGCCGCCATCTTGCGCGGCGAAAAGAAGCGCGACGACCTAGACCACGCGAAGACGCAAGAGGCAGCGGCGCGGCAACGGAGCGTCCTAGCTCTGAAGGCACAACGGGAGAGGGCTGCTCTGCGCGCTCGCATTGCTGGGTTGCGCTGATGACTCAGCCCGAGGAGAAAAGCGACGACTGCGAGCCGGATCAGGCATGGAAGGCGCTTAGCCTCGTCAACGATTGGGTCAAGCACGCCGAGGCGAAGAGCGCTACCATCCTCGCTGCAAGCGGAGTAACCGGGGGAGTTCTCTTCAACCTCGTGAGGAACCAGACCCGGCCTGGGTGGTGGCTCACGATCTTTGGCATACTCTGCGGCTCCGCCGTAATTCTTGCCGGGACGTGTGCCCTCCTTGCGCTCACGCCGCGCACCGGACGCGTCAGCCGCCTTAGCGCCAAGCTCAAGGCGATGACGCACCGGCCGAATAAGCCCGATCCGGACACCCTCGACGAGAGCCGGCTGCGAGAGAACGGCGGAGTCGACGAGGCCACTACCGTGGCAGATCCGGACCCATCCAACTTGCTGTTCTTCGCTCACATTGCTCGTGATTATGCGGACGACAGCCCGACCTACACAGAGGTTCTTACCGCTCTGACGACCGACAAGAAGCGACTGACCGAACACATCGCCCGGCAAGTTCATGCCAACGCAGGCGTCGCACATCGAAAGTTCCGGTGGGCGGAGCGCGCTATTCGCTGGTTAGCGCTAGCACTCGCAACCCTGGCGGGAGTTACGATCATCGTGGGTCGAATGGCAGGTGGCTAAGCATGGATGGTAAGTACAGACCGTACAACTACTTGGCTAGCATCGAGCGGATCGACGGTTACCTCAAGCAACCGCGCGGGAATTTCGAGGAAGTTGATGAACTTCCCGATCGCGACCGGCTCACCTACACAAACGGCTTTTATGCTCAATGGTGCTCTGCCCTATTCGTGGATATTCGCGATTCATCAAAACTGCCGGACGTCTACTCTCGACCCGCCCTCGCAAAGATTTACCGCGCATACATCAGTGAGATGGTTGCCATACTCAGCGGCGTCCCCAAAGTGCATGAGGTCAACATTGTTGGCGACGGAGTGTGGGGAGTGTTCAACTCTAGCCAGAAGAGCGACAACGACGAGGTTTTCTCGGCAGCTTTTAAAATCAATTCCCTCCTCAGAATCCTGAACCACAAAATGAAAACTGCTGGATACGAAACCCCTATCCGCGTCGGCATCGGCGTGGCCGATGGACGCGCCTTGATGATTAAGGCAGGGTTCAACGGCAGCGGTATCCATGATGTCGTATACATGGGCCAAGTCGTCAATCGGGCCGCAAAGTTGGCCAGCCAAGGCAGCAAGGGGCTCACTCCGCCGATCGTTCTTGACGAGGACTTCGTCGTTCACCTCAATGGTCACAACGCGGATCTCGTCCATTATGATCGACGCAGCGGGTGGTACACATCGGATGCCGTAAGTGCCGTCATGGACGAGTGGGCCGACGAGAACTGCCTCTAGGTCGTACTCGTCGGTTCGCTCTCGCACGCACAGGCTGTCAGTGACGCAAGCCCCCAGTCGGGATACGCCAAATTCCGCTTCGGTTGGCATCCGTCACCGGAACCGGCAAGCGGGCCGTAGTCGCTATCCCTCGTACAGGTACTCGCCGTGCAGCGCTCGAACGACCTTCTCAGCGAGCAGCGGAGGCACCGAGTTCCCGATCTGCGCCTGAATTGAGTTCCGGCTGCCAACAAATTCAAAGCTGTCAGGAAAGGTAAAAAGCCTGCGAAGCTCTGGCACCCGAAGGCGACGGTTCTCCCAGTGGAACGGGCCGACATATGGGCCGGGCTGAGCCTGGATCGTGGGAGAAGGTCGATCAGGCGAAAGCTTCAGCATGAACGACCAGTACTTGCTGCGCCACTTGAACAGCGGGGAAGGGTGTCCCCTGTTCTCGGTGTAGAACAGGTAGTTATCACCAGGGGGGATGTCGGCGAGCAGGTGACCGTATTTCCCTCCAACCACCTCGCTGGACTCGGGCTCCGACACCAAGCCCTCAAGCGCCTGAGCAGCCGTGACGTACGGGTGTGTCAGCCTGCCGGATGCTTTGCCTTCCCACAGGCCGCCGTGACTCGGGTGAGGATGCGTGGGTACGGGTTCCCCCTTGGGGGCTCCCAGAATGAACAGCCGAGGACGAGACTGCGGTACGCCGTAATCGGCCGAGTGCAGCACCTTCCATACGAAGTCATAACCCGCATCATTGATCTCTTTTAGGAGCCGCTCAAAAGCAGGCCGACTCGCCTTATTGTTGTAGGTGAGTGCATACACATTCTCAAGGAGGAACCGACGCGGTCGCGCCTCTCGCAGGACGCGCGTGTACTCCTGAAGGAGTGAAGCCGTCGGATCCAAACCCTCACGTTTCCAGTCCAGCCAGAAGCCAGACTTCGAGAAGGGTGTACAGGGCGGTCCGCCAATGAGCAAATCCGGGCGTTCACCGCTACCGAGGCCAGCGGCAGCAAGGATCTTGTCTGTCTCGACCTTGAGGATGTCCGTGTCGATGACTGGTGCGCGAAGGTGGGAGAAGTTCTTCTCCATGGTCGCTACGGCGTCCCGGTTTACCTCGACGGCGGCGCGCACCTCGTAGCCGGCGCGCTCAGCACCTAGGTCGAGCCCACCCGCCCCTGAGAAGAGTGAGATTGCTACGCCCCTGGTTTCCACCTCACGATCATGCCAGACGGAGCCGCAGACGCTCCCAACCAAGTCCGGCGTGCCCAGCGGCTGCTCAGGCCGGATCCTGCTGGTGAGCTGCCTTGTACTGCTCAAGTTCCCTCATCTTCTCGGCCAGCGCGCGCTCGTACTGCTTCTGCACCTGTGCCGACACCTTGAAGTGGTAGGCCCGCCAGTACTTGTAGAAGGCCTCGGCGGTCGCGAACGCTCCTTTGCCCATCCGAAGATCCACAATCTTCTCTACGGCACCGATGTACTCCCTGGTAGTGGAGGAGCGGTCCTTGCTGGCGATGCGCCACGGCTCCTGCACGATGACCTCCAAGTCCTCAACCCGGTGCCTGGAGTCAGGGTTCAGCGTGTAGATCAAGATCAGATCAAGGTGCCCCTCGTACTCATTGAAGGGCCTGAAGGTGCCCGGCCAGTGCAAGTCCGGATGCCGAAAGTACGTGTTGCCGGTGTACAAGGTGATGCGGCTTTGAGTCTTCTCGTCCTCGTGGCCGCGCTCGCGCGTCTTCTTTGCGTCCTCGCGCCGCGCCGACTTCACATCAACCGCGAACAGTCCACCCCCGAAGGCTGGGCCGCCGATCTCAAGATCCGGGTAGCCGCGCTCCGACCCGCGTTGCATTTCTGCGCCGTCAACTTGTGATAGGCGGGCAAGCAGGAAGTCCACCACCGAGACCTCCAGCACGTTGGCCAGAGCGGCAGACTCCTTCGGAAGTGGCAGCAGGTGCCCGCCCGCCGTGAGGACGGCACCAAGCTCTGCCGGGTTGGATGCGGTCACCGGCCAAGTTGCTGATGTGCTGTCTCGGCGGAAGACGCCTTCCAAGTCGTAGCGGTACTCGCCGCACTGATCCCGAAGCCATTCGATCAGGTTGATTGCCCCCATAAGAGGAGGAGCCTGCCAGATTGTGTGATCGCACGCACCATCAAGATCGATGGTGATCCCGACCAGTCGGGGGTTGCGAGCTTGGCAGGACTCTGGCTAGGCGGAGGTGCGCGCCAGCGACCCGGTGATGACTCCCGGCCGGGGCAGCCATCACGCCGTGACGTAACCCCGGCGCCAGAACGGGATGACGGATACCCCGCGGCGTCAGTGACGCAACCCCGGCGCCAGACAAGCGAGAGCGCCACCGCCGGGCGGGCTTGCGTCCCGTGTCCACTGCGGCAAGTCGAACCTCAGCCGGCATTCCGCTTGATCAGTACCCCGGCTATCGCCCCCATGCTGGTGATCACCACATCTGCGCCGGCCGACCGGAACGCTGCGGCCTTGGGTGGCCTGTTCGCATAACCAATCACAGGCACCCCGGCAGACCGCGCTCCCTCGATGTCCGACATGGAATCGCCGACGAGGACGCAGCGGCCCGGCGTCTCGCCGAGTGCGCGAACCGCCTGCATGATCGGTTCCGGATTGGGCTTCATGAGCATCGGGTCGGCGTAGGCCCGGCCCACCACCGGCGAAACGTACCCGGCGAGCCGGTGCGCGGTCAGGTAGGCCGTGACCGCGCCTGCCGAGTTGTTGCTGACCACCGCTACGAGTAGTCCGGCCTGCCGAGCGGCAATGATGACCTCCCGGCCATACGGCGTCGGCTCGGCAGTCTCAGCGGCCCGGCGCTCGGCCTCGCAGAGTGCATCCTCGACTGCCCGCGTGACGCCCTGGTCGCCAGTCGCACCGGTCCGACGCAGCACCTCAAGCGGGTCCGGCTCGCTGGCGAGGTCGGGCGGCACGTCGACATTGTGCCGCCGCAGCACGTCGACCAGCTCGGCCGCCACCTGCGGAGCCGGGTAGCCAGCGAAGATGCTGCACACCGGGCCGTCGAAGTCGAGCAGCATCGCGCCGGCCCCACCGAGCAGCCGGCCAAGGTCGGCGGTCATCCGTCGTACCGGTAGGCGATGGTTGACCACACCGAGTCGAACCACTGGCGCGAAGCTTCCACAAACTGCGTGCCGTCGGACGTGTCGTCGTCAGTCACGGCGTAGTGGAAGAGCGGCACGTCCTTGCCCATCAGGTCATAGATCGCCATCGGCTCACCCTTGATCGTGACGGTGCGCTCGACGGCCGGGTAGAAGCCGAAGAAGACCTCTTCCCCGTTCAGCATGTAGAGCTTGAACAGGGGCGACGCCCGATGCATCCGCACCTCTACCGTGGCCGATCGGACTAGCCCGAGGTCGCCTAGCTCGGCCACCTGGTCGATGATTCCGTCCGCCGCCCGGCGCGTGATGCGCTCGGCCCGCTCGCGTACCGCCGGGTCATCCGCCTGCGTCTCAGCGCGCGCCGGCAGCGCCATGGGCGCAGCCATGTCGGAGATCAGAACCCGCACCGCGATCGTTTCCGGCGCAAGCCTGCCCACCCGCACCTTGTCGAGCGCCTCGGCGAGCGCGTCTCGCAGCGTCTCGCCCGAGAATCCAGCGAAGTCGATGGTCACGTAAGGACGTTCGAACGCCGCTTCGATGTGCGGTCGCAACTCCACCGCTCGCTGCGTCTGCGCGCGGACGAACGCGCCACTCCCCTGCCTGGAAACGATCAGTCGCTCGGCACGTAGCAGCTCAAGCGCCCGCTTGACGGTCTCCCTCGCCACGCCGTAGCGGGCAGCGAGATCGGGTTGCGACGGCAGCTTGTCGCCCGGGGCTAGCCGCCTCGTGAGAATCGCGGCGCGCAGCTTGTTCGCGATCTGCTGCGACGCCTGCTTTGGGTCATCGGGGTCGAGTTCGCCGAGGAAGTCAAGGTTCTCGCTCACCCGCTGAGCGTAGCGCTGGCTAGCCAAGTTACGGAAGTTCGCCGCGCCCTCTTGACTTGACTAGCCAGGCCGCCCTACGGTCGTCTCAACACACCTGGCTAGCCAGGTGCACCAAGCCGGCCGGATGGTCCGGGGAACGACGGCACGTAGTTGCCGAACGCCCATGGGTCGCCGGATCAGGTCGTTATTTCTCAACTTCACAGCGACAGGAATGAGTGCGCGTAGCGCTGCTGAGCAGCATCTCTGCCTTGAGCCACACAGGTGGTCGACCCCGGTAGATCCCGGGCGAGCAGGGCGAGTGAAGCGGTAAGCGCGCACTGCATGACCTCGGGGTGCCGGCGGTGACGCATGCACCGCGGCGTCCGTGACGGATGCCCGTCGACGAGACGTATCCCGCCTGGCGGCTTGCGTCACGAACTGCTGACGCACCCCGCCGGCGCCGGCCTTGCGTCACCACCGGCCCCCGAGGGTTCCCCCGCTGCGACGACTTTCCCGGAGGTTTCCCGTGCGGAACCGACTCGCTCTCATCACCGCCGAACCGACCGCCGCCGACCTGGCCGCGATCGACACGGAGTGGCCGCTGATCGCGGCCGAACTGGACGTCTTGGACGCCGAAATCACGATGCTCTACGCCGAGGACCACGGCGGCCCGACCGCCCTGGACTGGCGCAGGT
Source organism: Micromonospora sp. NPDC049047 (assembly GCF_040649135.1). Lineage (NCBI taxonomy): Bacteria > Bacillati > Actinomycetota > Actinomycetes > Micromonosporales > Micromonosporaceae > Micromonospora > Micromonospora sp. NPDC049047. The sequence goes on along the minus strand of NZ_JBEZEY010000009.1, from coordinate 286,798 downwards.
TGCGCCGGGCCGAGGCCCGCGTCACCCGCGCCGCCGCCGAGGTGAGCACCCGCACCGACCCGCGCCGCGCGGCCTGATGTCGCGAATCCGCGCCGCCTACTTCGATCCGGACGGGGCGCGGTACGGCATCCCCACCTACTGGTGGCGGGGTGCCCCGCCCGGCTACGCCACCCGCCGCCAACTGACCGCTGCCGGCCTGCGCCCCGGTGGTCAGCCGATCGCCGCTCAGGTGCTCTGGCGCGGCGTGGGCGGCACCCGGACCGCGTACCTCTACCGGCTCGACCTGGCCGCGCCGAAGCGCACCGCCACCCCCGCCCAGCTCCGGGCGGTCCGCGCCGCTCTGTTGGCCCGCCGGACCTGCCCGACCTGCGGCACGGTCCGGCCCTACTACATCCCGCGCTCACTCGGCGAGTGCGTCGACTGCGCCTATCCCATGGAGGCCGCCGCATGACCCGCACCTACACCGCCCCGTCCGTCCTGGCCGGCATCACCGCCGGGGCGAGCTGGGCGGATCCGGAGATGGACCCGACCCGCATCGACTGGGCAGCCCGCCGGGCCGCCGCCGCGATTCCGTTTCCCCTCGTGGACGGCCGACCGGTCAACCCGTACGCGCCGACCGGCATCCGCTACGGGCGCAACGAGCTGGGCCACTGGGGCGAGGCCCTGGCCTCCGACGCGGTGGTCATGGTCACCTACAGCGGCCGACGCCGAATCCTGATGGTGGAGCGCGACGACAACCACGGTTGGGCGCTTCCCGGCGGACACGTCGACCCCGGCGAGGACCCCACCGCCGCCGCGTTCCGGGAGCTGGCCGAGGAAACCGGCCTGATCGCCGACCCCACCGACCCATGGGTGAAGACGCTGCCGGCCCGCTACGTGCCCGACCCGCGCGCCTCGGACGAGGCGTGGATGGTCACCGTCCCCGTCCTGATCGACCTCGGCCCGGTGCCGTTCCTGCCGAAGGTCGTCGGCGCGGACGACGCCCGACTCGCGGCCTGGCTGCACGCCGAGTCCTACCAGCACCTCGCCGAGTACCTGCGCCACTACCTCGACGGTGACGTGTTCCCCGCGCACCGCGACCTGCTCGCCGACATCCTCGACCACTGACCGGAGGCCACCCGCCATGACTGCCCCCACGATCAACGGCACCCGCTACCCGCAGCCCATCGAGCACCTGTTGCCCGCCGCCCGCGCTCTGGACCTGCCCGACGGCGAGGCGTTCCCGTCGCGTAACCGGCTCATGCGGGAGTTCCGCATCGGCGCACCCAAGGCCGGTGAACTGCTCGCCCTGCTCAAGACCGAGCCCGCCACGCAGCCGGCCGACACCACCGAGCCGGCCACCACGGACCCGGCCGTACCCGAGCCCGCGCCGCCGGTCGAGCCGGACCCGACGCCCGCACCGGAAATCACGACGCCCGAGCCGCCGGCCGAGGCCAGCGCGGTCAGTCGCCCGGACACGCCCACCCCGCCGCCGACGCCCGCGCCGCCGCGCCGGGCGGTCGCCTGGCCGGTCGTGCTGCTGGCCCTGCCGGCGTTCGTGGCGATCTGGTCCGGGTGGGTCGGCCTCGGCGGACTCACCGGGTTCGGCATCGTGCACCCGCTGCCGGGCATCTGGGACAGCTTCTCCATCAACTCGGCGATCACCCTGCCGATCGGGGTGGAGACGTACGGCGCGTACGCGCTGTACGTGTGGCTGTCCGGGCGGGTGCCGGCCCCCGCGCTGCGCTTCGCCAAGTGGTCCGCGCTCGGCTCGCTCGTGGTCGGCGCGCTCGGCCAGGTGGCCTACCACCTGCTCGTGGCTGCCGGCATCACCTCGGCCCCGTGGTGGATCACCACCGCCGTCGCCTGCCTCCCGGTCGCGGTGCTCGGCATGGGCGCGGCCCTGGCGCACCTCGTTCGCACGCACGACTAGTTCCGCCCGGCGGCGCGGCCACCTGGCCTGGAAACCTGCGCCGCGCCGCCGGTCTCACCCCATCCGTCTTGCAGACATCAGGGAGAGAACACCCATGATCCCCCGCCGCGCGCCTAACCCGCACTCCCGAACGGTTCTTCTGCCCTGCGGCCAGCACTACGCCACGTTGTGGGGCAACGCCACGCCGCCCACCACCTGCGGAGACTGCCCTCCGCGTAGCGGTCGCTGACCGCCCCCGTCGCCACCGGCTCATTAACCGGTGGCGCGCGGAGGCCGCCAGACCCGCTGACGGCACAACCGCAGGGAGAACCACCGTGGGACGCACCAACCGCGCATCCGGCAACGACCGCGTTGCCATCCAGGTCGGCGAGGTCAAGGGCAGCAAGACCCCCAAGCCCGCCCCGAGCAGCAAGGACACGCCCACCCAGACCGAGAACATCCGCTCCGGTAACGCCACGGTCGGCCGACAGGTCGACGAGATCCGGGGCGACTTCACCATCCGCTGGTAACCCCTGCCCGGCGGCGCGGCCTCCGGCCTCGACAACCCGGCCGCGCCGCCGGCCCCCTACCGATCTCCCGACCGTTGGAGGAACCCCCATCATGACTGCCCCCGATGAAAACCGTTTCGATTGGCAGGCCGCAGAGCAGGACCTCACCGACCCCACCGGCGGCCCGGAGGCCGAGGTGGTCGATCTGGACGACGCCCGCGCCCGCCGGCAGGCATCCGTCACGCCCGGCGGTGACGGAAGCGACCTGGCCGACGACGGTGAGGACGCCGAGAGCGTCGCCGACGACGCGGACCGCGACGGCGGGCCGGTGGACGCGGCCGACGACGTCCCCCGCGACGTGCTGGCCCGGCAGCGTAACCGCCGGCCGATCCTGGCCGACTGGGCCAGGTCGTGGCGCGCGCTGCGGGCCGCCGTGCGGCACCAGAGCAAGGACGCCGGCTACGTCACCGCCTACCACGCGGTGCGCCTACCCAAGTACGCCGCGAAAACGGCCGTCTACGCCCCGCTGGGCCTGTTCCGGGGCACCGGGAAGGCGCTGCACTGGGCCAGCGCCGAGGAAGGGAACTGGCACCTGCGGCAGGCCGCTGCAACCCGGGGCGACGCCGACACCTGGATGAAGCTCGACGCCCGCCGGCAGCGCCAGACGGTCTGGCGGTGGTGGGTGCTCGCCGCGTCGACCGGCGCGATGGTGGCCGCCGCGATCGTCCTCGCCCTCGGCCCGTCGTGGTGGCGGTGGGTCGCCCTGGCGGCGGTGCTGCCGCTGCTCGCGACGCTCGGCCGTCCGGCGGACAAGCCCCTGACCGACCGGGTGACCGAGGGCACCCGCTACCGCAAGCTCACCGCCGAGCTGGTCCGCCGAGCGTTGACCTCGCTGCAACTGCCGGCCATCAACTCGGCGGTTGCCAAGGACGCGAAGGCGATCAGCTTCCCGGTGGACATCCACCGCGACGGCCCCGGCCACCTCGCCGTGGTGGACCTGCCCTACGGGGTGGAAGCGTCCGAGGTGGTCGCCCGCCGGGGCAAACTCGCCTCGGCGATGCGGCTGCCGCTGGATCAGGTGTGGCCCGAGCCGGCACCGGGTCACACGGGCCGCCTGGCACTGTGGGTCGGGTACGAGCCGGCGTCGCAGATGACGCAACCGCCCTGGCCGCTGCTGTCGGCCGGCGCGAAGGTGGACCTGTTCAAGGCGTTCCCGTTCGCCACCACCCCACGCCTGGACGTGCTCGACGCCGAGCTGATGTTCCGCAACTGGCTCTTCGGTGGTCAGCCCGGGTCGGGTAAGACGTTCGCGCTGCGCACCCTGCTCCTGGCCGCGTCGCTGGACCTGCGCGCCGAGATCCGGGGTTACGAGTTGAAGGGCGTCGGCGACTTCGCCGTCCTGGAGCAGGTCATGGCCGAGTACGGCAACGGCTTCGATGACGAAACCCTCGCCCGCTGCTTCGCGTTCATCGAGTGGCTGTACGAGGAGTGCCGCCGCCGCTCCAAGCGCATCGAGCACTACGCCAGGTTGGGCAAGGCCCCGGAGAACAAAGTCACCCCGGAACTGGCGTCGCTCAAGGGGTCGGGGCTGCACCCTCTCGTAGCGTGGTTCGATGAGCTGCAAGAGCTGATGACCAGCAAGTACGCCAAGGAAGCCGGCGAGATCCTGGAGAAGGTCATCAAGCTCGGCCGGGCGCTGGGCGTGATCATCCTGATCGGCACGCAGATCCCCGACAAGGACAGCCTGCCGACCGGCATCACCCGCAACGTCAACTCCCGGTTCTGCCTGTCCGTGGCTGACCAGACGGCCAACGACATGATCCTCGGCACCTCGGCCTACAAGCAGGGCTACCGGGCGACGGTGTTCGTGCCGGTCGATGAGGCCGGGTGGGGCATCCTGCGCGGCTTCGGCCCGAAGCCCTCGGCGGTGAAGTCGTACTACGTCAACACCACCGACGCGGCCCGGATCGTGGCCCGCGCTGTCGCGCTGCGCCAGGCTGCCGGCACCCTGCCCAAGCCCGACGAGCAGACCCGTGAGGTGGCCCCGGTCGCGGACGTGCTCGGCGACCTGGCACAGGTGTGGCCGGGCGACGACGAGAAAGCGTGGAACGAGACGCTGTGCGGCCTGCTCGCCGAGCTGCGGCCCGAGGTCTACGGCGGATGGGAAGCCGCGCAGCTCTCCACCGCGCTCAAGTCCCACCCCCTCATCAAGGTCAGCGACGTAGGCCGACGCATCGACGGCAAGCCGACCACCCGACGCGGCATCAAGCACGCCGACCTCATCAAGGCCATCACGGAGCGTGACCGGAAGCGGTCCGCCGGCTGACCACTGCGCAGGGTGCTAGCGCTAGCGGCCCGACCTGCTAGCGCTAGCACCCCCGCTAGCGCCCCATCCGAATCATGAGCTGCGGCCTAGCGGATAGCAGCTCACGACCCTTCATGCCCGAAAACCGGCCCTGGAGGCACTTGTGGACCCCCTGCTCACCCTCGCTATCACCGCCGCCACGCCCACCGCCCTGGTAACGCTCGGTTACGCCGGGCTGTGCTGGATCAAGCCCTTCACCACGTGCAAAAGGTGCGCCGGAACCGGCCGCACCACCACCCGCGTCCTACGCCGCCCGCGCGCCTGCCGCCGCTGCGACCGGGGCATGAGGCTCCGCACCGGGCGGCGCGTCTTCAACATCTTCCACCGCCTACGGGCCGAGGCGACCCGGTGAACCGCCGCGCCGCCGGCCACACCGAGTGGTGCGGGATGGACCACCGCTGCAACCTCGGTGAGCACCGATCCGACGACATCGTGGTCGACGTCGCCGGCCGCTCCCGCGCCGTCCTCGTCAGGGTGCGGACCGCCGCCGGGCGGGAGCACGCCGAGGTCCGCGTCAGGGTCGCGCTCGCACCGTCCGAGCTGGCCGCCCGCCGGCAGTTGGTTGGGCTGCTCGGCGACCTGCGCCAGGCCGTGACCCGCGCCGCGATCACCGCCCGACCGCGACCCGGGCGGGCCACCCGATGACCGGCCTGAACGGGCTTGAGATGTGGCTCACCGGCACCCGCACCGAGCTGAACGCCGCCACCGCCGCGCTGACCGCCGCCGGGCACCTCGTGCAACGCGGCACCCGCCACGCGCTGACCGGCACCGATGCCGGCCGCTACCGCCTCTACCTGCGACTCAACATCGCCGCTACCGCTACCCGGTCTGCCCGCGAACCGGACGCCAGGGGCGGGGCGCTGATCGACCTCGACGCCGCCCGCGCCCACCGCCGACCCGCGTGAACAGGAGCAACCCGTGACCGATCTGCTCGCCGCCGCGCTCGCGCACGCCGAACGCGGCTGGCACGTCTTCCCGCTGCGCCCCGACGACAAGCGGCCTGCGTTTCCCGACCACACCGCCGACGACTGCGCCGGTCGCGACCCGCGCTGCCGCGCCGCCGGTCACCACCTCGGATGGGAGGTCCGCGCCACCACCGATCCCGACCGCATCCGCCGGGCGTGGTCCGCGCGCCCCTACGGCATCGGCATCGCCTGCGGGCCGTCCCGCCTCGTGGTGGTCGACCTCGACACGCCGAAGGACGCCACCGCCGGCCCGACCGGGCTGGACACCCTCGCCGGCCTGGCCGCCGCGCACGGGGCTGGCATTGAGCCGACGTACACCGTGACCACCGGGCGCGGCGGCACCCACCTCTACTACCGGCACCCCAAGGCCGGGCCGGCGCTGCGCAACACCGCCGGCACGCTCGGGCCGATGGTCGACAGCCGCGCCCAGGGGGGGTACGTCGTCGCTGCCGGCTGCACCGTCAACCGCCGCCCCTACACGGTCGACCTGGACACCGACCCCGCGCCGCTGCCCGGGTGGCTGGCCGGGCTGCTCGCCCCCGCGCCGTTGCCGCCGCAACGGCCGGTGGTGGTCGACCTCGGCACCGGCCGAGCGGGCGGGTACGTGCGGGCCGCCGTCGCCCGCGAGGTCGAGCGGGTCACCACCGCCGCGAGCGGGGAGCGCAACCGGGCGCTGTACATCGCCGCCGTGGCCCTCGGCCAACTCGCGGCCGGTGGGGCGCTCCCCGAAGACGACGCGCAGAGCGTGCTGGAACAGGCGGGCGTGACGGCCGGGCTGCGCACCGCCGAGGCGTACCGCACCGTCCGATCCGGCCTCACCGCCGGCAGCAAACGGCCCCGGACGGTGGCCGCGTGAACCGCCGCCTGCGGGTGCTGGACCTGTTCTGCTGCGCGGGCGGCGCGTCGGCCGGCTACTACGCCGCCGGCTTCGACGTGGTGGGCGTGGACATCCGACCGCAGCCGTACTACCCGTTCCCGTTCATCCAGGCCGACGCCCTCACCGTGGACCTGACCGGGTTCGACGTGATCGCCGCGTCCCCGCCGTGCCAGCGGTTCAGCGCCGCCACCCCCGCCCACATGCGCCACGAGCACCCCGACCTGATCGAGCCGACCCGGGAACGGTTGCGGGCGGCGGTGGCCGCGCCGGGCGGCCCGTGGGCGTACGTGATGGAGAACGTGCCCGGAGCACCCCTGCTCGACCCGATCACGATCTGCGGGGACAGCTTGCGCCTCGGGGTGCGCCGACACCGCCTGTTTGAGTCGAACCTGCCGCTGACCGGTACGCCGTGCTGGCACGACCGGCAGGCCCCACCCGTGCCCGTGTACGGCAGCTACGGCCAGCGCTCGGGACGAAAGCGCGTCGTCGACGGGGAAACGTCACCCAACACCGAGGAAGCGCGCGCCGCGATGGGCATCGACTGGATGCCCTGGCCCAACCTCACCCAGGCCATCCCACCCACGTACACGCACTGGATCGGCGTGCAACTCATGCGCCACCGGGCCGCCGACGAAAGCCGCCGGCGGATGCCACCTGGCCGTGACGCAACCCCGGCGCCAGACGGTGACGCAACCACCGCGGCGGTCGATAACGGATGCCCCGCGGGCGTGACGCAACCCCGGCGCCAGAACGACAGTGACGGTTCCCTCCTGGCCGTCGTCCCCGCCGCCGCTGACGTAACCCCGCCGGCCGGGTTGCGTCACTGCCACTGCGGCAAGCCGCTGCGCCGACCGGCCACCGGGCGGTGGCCGCGCCACTGCTCCCACGCCTGCCGCCAAGCCGCCTACCGCACCCGCACCACTGCGCAGAACGGAGAGGCCGCATGACACCCGCCCGCCTCCACCTCGTCCCCGACGACCCGCACGACACCGACGCGCCGCCGGGCAACGGCGGGCCGCTGTGGGATGTTCCAGTGCCCCTGACCGGGCCGACCACCGCGCCGCCGCCGTTCCCGGTCGACGTGTTCCCCCGCTGGCTCGGCGACATGGTGACCGGCGTCGCCCGGTTCACCCAGACCGATCCCGCGATGGCCGGCACCCTCGCCGTGGCCGTGCTCTCCGCCTGTGCGGGTGGCCGGCTGGAGGTCGAGCCGGTCGGCGGGTGGCGGGAACCGGTGAACATCTTCGCCGCCGTCATCGCCGGCCCCGGCGAACGCAAGAGCCCCGTGCACCGGGCGATGACCGCACCACTGTTCGCCGCGCAATCGACCCTCGGGGAAGCGATGCGACCCCGGATCGCCGAGGCCGCCGCGCTGCGGGACATCGCCGACCGGCACGCCGAACAGGCCAAGACCCAAGCAGCGAAGACCGCCGACCCGGGCAGGCGCGACGAGGCATCCGCCGAGGCCGTTGCTGCCGCCATCGCGGCCGAGGCGATCACCGTTCCCGGCCTGCCCCGCCTGATCGTGGACGACGCCACCCCCGAAGTCCTCATCAACCTGATGGCCGCCAACGGCGGACGCATGGCGATCATCTCGGATGAGGGCGGGATCTTCGACACCCTCGCCGGCCGGTACTCCGGCGCACCCAACCTCGACCCCTATCTCAAGGGCCACGCGGGACAGCCGATGAGCAACGAACGGATCACCCGCGAAGGTGTCTCGGTCGACAGACCGGCGCTGACGGTGTGCGTGATGGCGCAGCCCTCGGTGCTGCGCAAGTTCGGCGGTAACGCCGACCTCGCCGGGCGCGGCCTGCCGGCCCGGTTCCTGTTCGCCCTCCCGCGCTCCCTGGCCGGGTATCGGACGGTGGACACACCGCCGATCGCCGAGCCGGTGACCGCCGGCTACCGGAACCGGGTGCACGACCTGGCCGCCACGTTCGCCGAGTGGGAAGACCCCGCCGTCGTCGTGCTCACCGAGGACGCCGCCACTGTGCGCCGCGCCACCGCCGAGCAGGTCGAAGCCGAACTACGGCCCGGCGGGGGCCTGTACGACATGCGGGAGTGGGGCAACAAGCTCTCCGGGGCGACACTCCGGTTGGCCGGGCTGCTGCACGTCGCCCACCACCCCGCCGACGCCTGGCGACGCCCCATCGACGCCGACCGCATGACCGACGCCGTACGCCTCGCCGAGTTCTTCGCCGCGCACTACCGCGCCGCGCTGACCACCATCGGCAGTGACACCGCGATCGAGAACGCCCGGTACGTGCTCGGGGTGCTCACCACCAAGGGCATGACCACCTTCACCCGCCGGGAGGCGCACCGCCGGGTAGCCCGCCGGCTCCCGAAGTCCGACGAGGTCACCGCCGTTCTCAACGAGCTGATCGCCCTCGGGTGGGTTCGCAACGGGCCGGACGGCCGCTACGAGCTTCACCCCCGCGCCGCCGGAGAGGACCCCGGAAGCGCTGACACGCTGACAATCGCCACGACCGGGGACGTTTCCGCAGCTCAGAGCACCCGGGAAGGTGTCAGCGGCCCGCGCTGACACCCGCTGACAGGCGCTGACAATCCCCACCGACGCCCGTGAGGTGTCAGCGCTGTCAGCGCCTGTCAGCGCACCCCGCTGACAGCTTTGCACCACTGCTGACCTGCGGAAACGTCACCAGCAAGCCCTGCTGTCAGCGTGTCAGCGCTTCCCGGCCTCCCGCCACCGCTGACCGGCATCGACCGCCGGCCGACAGCCCCCGGAAACGGCCCGCTAAGAGCGCCTGAGAGCACCAGGCCCTACGCCGTACGCCCGACAGCCCTGGATCTTGCCCCTACGGCGCTCTCGGCGGCCCGCCCTACGCCCTTCTGCCGCCCCCCCCTAGCCGACCCTCCACACCCGACCCGCGCCGACCGGAAGGCCCTCACCGTGCGAATCAGGCTGCACGGCACCCCCACTGAAACAGCCGCAGCGCTCGACGCCATCGCCCGAGTGCTGCAAATCCAGCAGGTCAGCCGGCCCTACCCCGACCGTCGATCCCCCGCTGTTGCAGCGCATCTACCTCCACGCCACCCCCAGGGAGGACACCCACCCATGACCACCCGCCGCACACCGACCGGGAACCTGCTCACCCTCACCGAAGTCCTGGACGAACTGCGCGTACCCCGCTCGACCTTCTTCCGCTGGAAGGCCACCGGCCGCGCACCCCGAACCATCAAGTACCCGAACGGCAGCCTGTACGTCCGTCGCCGCGACCTGGACAACTGGCTCAACGACCACGAAGAGGCAGCATGAACAGCACCTACGACGTACGCGTACACGGCATTCTCAAGAACCAACTCAGCAAGGGCTACTCCTACGTGATCCGCTGGAAGGTGGCGGGCAAGCCGTTCCGGAAGACGTTCGCAACCCGCGCCCTGGCCGAGAGCTTCCGGTCGAAGCTGGTGGTGTCTCAGCGAGAGGGCGTCGCGTTCGACAAGGCCAGCGGTCTGCCCGAGCCCATGGCGCGCGCACTCAACGCCCGTTCCTGGTACGAGCACGCCGTGACGTACGTCGACATGAAGTGGGCCCGCGCGTCGGCGAAGCACCGCAAGGGCATCGCCGAGACGCTGGCCACCGTCACCCCGGCGCTGCTGGCGACGGACCGGGGCGCGCCCAGCGACAAGGCGCTACGCGCCGCGCTCTACGGGTGGGTGTTCAACAAGGCCCGCCGCGACGCTGGCGACCCGCCCGCCCATCTAGCCGCAGCCGTGCGCTGGCTCAAGACCAACACCGTTGATCTGACGGCGCTCACCGACGCCGCCTTGGTGCGGAAGGCACTCGACACGCTCGCCCTTCGGATGGATGGTGCCCCCGCCTCGGCAAGCACAATCGCCCGTAAGCGGGCAGTCTTCTCCGGCGCTCTCAAGTACGCCGTTGAGCTGCGCCTACTCGACACGCACCCGATGACCCTGGTGAGCTGGACCGCCCCGAAGACGGCCGATGAGATCGACCGAGGAGCGGTGGTCAACCCGGATCAGGCGCGGGCACTGCTCGCCGAGGTCGGCCGAACGGTGCCCGAGCTGGAAGCGTTCTTCGGATGCATGTACTACGCCGCCCTACGCCCCGAAGAAGTGCTTCACCTGCGCAAAGACGAGTACGAACGGCCCGCCGAGCCTGACGGGTGGGGCGTACTGCACCTGACCGGCTCGACGGTGGCCGTGGGCCGGGACTGGGGCGACGGGGACGACACGACCGAGGAACGAGGGTTGAAGCATCGAGCGAAGGCCGCCACGCGGGACGTGCCGGTGCCGCCGCCGCTCGTGCGGCTACTCGACCACCACGTCAAGAAGTACCCGCCCGGATCGAACGGGAAGCTGTTTGTCACCCGGCGCGGCCCCGGTGGCCGGTACGTGCCCACCGCTGGCCAGCCCATCCCGAGCAACACCTACGGGAAGGCGTGGCGCGACGCGCGGGCGAAGGTGCTCACGCCCGCACAGCAGCGCTCACCACTGGCTCGCCGGCCGTACGACCTGCGGCACGCTGCCGTATCGCTCTGGCTCAACGCCGGGGTGCCGGCTACCCAGGTCGCCGAGTGGGCCGGGCACAGCGTGCACGTCCTGATGCGGGTCTACGCGAAGTGCGTCTACGGCCAAGAGGAGAGCGCCCGCCAGCGCATCGAGTCGGCACTGGCTGAACCGCCACCTGCGCTGGAGAGAACGCACACCGGAAGGGTGGGAAGTGAAGATGATGCCGCTCGGTCACCCTCGAACCCCACAGCCGGTTCCCGGCATTTATCGTGCTCTCTGTGACAAGAACGGAACAAAGAAGGAGCCGCAAGTGGGCACCCTCCAGCGACATGACCAACAACTTGTTGATCACGGTCGGACTATTAGTCGGATTCGGAACGGTCATCCGGCGAAGCGACGGCCCACTCAGCCTAGAAGACATCCTTCTGATCATCGGCCTGGTCACCGGTGCTCTCACGGCTTTGACTGGGGGTGTCGTTGCAGCACGGACTAGGCAAACGGAGGCAGCCGCCGAGTTCGAGGCAGCCGCCGAAGAAGCCCTGACTACGGTTAAGAGATCTCTTCCTTCTCATGGCAAGTCCCTGGAGCAGGAGATATCCGACGTTTCGGAAACACTGATTCAATCAATATCTAAGTTGCATGAAATCAGCCAAAACGCTCAGGCGTTCGAAGGCGAGGTGCGAACGCTCGTCGAACGGGCGGAGTCAGCGCAGGCTATGGCCGAACTGAACGAGAGCCAAGCTTCAAGAATCTCTTTACTGCTGACCGAGCGTACTGAGCAGCGCCTGACGGACGAGATCGAAAAGCTGAAGGCTGCTCATGCGGAACAGGCAGACCGTCAACGAAAAAGCAGCAATCGCGTTGCGTTGCTCACCTTCGTCGGTGGCGTCGTCCTCGGGATCGTAGGCAACGTCCTGACGAACCTGTTGATGCTCTGACCGTCGACCGACGACCCCCCACCGGTTCGCGACACGTATGCGACACGGCCAGCGAGATCGAGCGGGCAAGAGCGGGACTGAGTGAGACTCACGAAAGAGGCCCCTGACCGGCGTTCTCGCTGGTCAGGGGCCTCTTTGCGCACCTGGTGGCGGGTAGAGGATTCGAACCTCTGAAGCTTTCGCGACGGATTTACAGTCCGCTCCCATTGGCCGCTCGGGCAACCCGCCAGGGCACCCCACCGCGTCGTAACGCGGCGGCGGAAGCAAGGATAGCGGCTCCCCCCGGTGCCGACGCAACCGGGTACGGTCAGGGGGTCGTGCCGCTGGTCGGCGGCCGACGGCAGGCCCAGACCGCCGGACAGCAGGAGCAGATACATGGCAGCGAACCCGTCGTTTGACATTGTGAGCAAGGTTGACCGGCAGGAGGTCGACAACGCCCTCCGGCAGGCGGTGAAGGAGCTCGCGACCCGGTTCGACTTCCGCGGCACCGGGGCGGAGATCTCCTGGTCCGGCGAGGAGGCGATCGGCCTTCAGGCGGAGACCGAGGAGCGTGTTCGTGCCGCGCTTGACGTCTTCAAGGAGAAGCTCGTCAAGCGGAACATCTCGCTGAAGGCGCTGGACGCCGGCGAGCCGCGCCCGTCCGGCAAGATTTTCAAGATCGACTGCAAGGTCGTCCAGGGCATCGAGGCGGACAAGGCCAAGGCCATCAGCAAGAAGATCCGCGACGAGGGTCCCAAGGGCGTACAGGCGCAGATCCAGGGCGACCAGCTGCGCGTCACCGGCAAGAAGAGGGATGACCTCCAGGCCGTCATCGCGCTGCTCAAGGGTGAGGACTTCGGCGTCGCCCTCCAGTTCGACAACTACCGGTAAGGCGGCGACCGCCGCTCAGGCCGCCGCCTTACCAGCAGGGCTTTCCGATATCGCCGTCAGGCACTGAGGCAAAGGCGGGACCTGGCCGAGTGGGAGCGAGCCGGGCATCAACCGACAAGGCATCCGACGCCTACTCACAGGGCTTCGCCGGTTGCCGTTGTTGATGTCTGCTGGTCGACGGCGTTCGACGGTGTCTTGCGCTCCATCGGTGTCCCGAGCGCCTGCCGGGCGGCTTCGCCCATGGGGTCCTCGCGGGTCGGCATCCCTCGGATTGTCGGCAGCACCTCATCCCGAAAGACGCCGTGCAGCCGGCGCAGTTCCCGCGCCGGATGCTCGGCGTCGTCGACTCGCACGTCCCAGAGCGGGTACGGCTGATCGCTGATCACCGTGACGGTCGCCGACCGTGCGCCGTGGCGGTCACCGCCGGCCTCCTCGCCGGCCTCGATGGCCAGAACGAGCCGCTCCGCCAGGTCGAGTCCCCCACTCTCCTCGAACACCCGGAGGATCTCCGCGAGGATCTGCGGGCCTACCAGGCGGTTGCCCTGCAGCGCGTAACCCGGCCCGGTGCGGTGCCCTGCCCAGCCCAGCCCATGGTGCGGGAGCCGGTGAAGGCGTACGAGCGGCCGTGACGGTCGACCATGCCGACCTGCCGCACGTCCCGGCCCGGGTCCTGGGCCAGCAACTCGGTCAGGACGTCCTGCGGCGAGCGGCCCTCGTCGAGCAGCGGCAGACCGTGATAGGCCAGGAACGGATTGACTGTGGCCTGGGTCGCCACCGCACCGCCGCCCGACTGGACGTGGGCGACGAGCTTGCCGACCGCGGGCCTGGCCGTCAGGGCTCCCACCCCGAGTTGCCCGGTACGCCGGCACCATGCGGCGATCGAGAAGGTCACGCCCGGGAGGTACCCGGACGTACTCCCAGCATGCCCGGAGCCCCGCCTGGGTGCTGTCGCCGCCGACCCCGCCGGCACCGCACCTGACGCGCAGCGGGAACCGCTCTGGATGCAGAGCGCCGTGCACACTGGGCAGGCCGGCGGGACCCGGGTTCCTTGAAGTCGGGGCATCCGACGCGCAGGGGTAGCCGGACTTCAAGGAATTCGAGTGGATCAAGCCGGGGGCGGCCGCCGAGTGGATCGGGCCCGCGCGGGCGGCGAGCCCCGCACGGGAGGCGAGCCCCGCGCGGGGGACAGCGGCGTCAGACCGGGACGGGGGCTTCGGCGCGTACCGCTGTGGTTTCGGCACGGGCGATGGGCCCGGCGGGCAGGGCCGCGACTGCGGCCCCGACGGCGACGGCCGCCCCGGCGAACAGGAACGCCCAGCGGACCCCGCCGGAGTGATCCACGATCAGGCCGGCCACCGCGCCGCCGGCCGCGCTCGCCGCCACCGCGACGGTGACCACCCAGGTGTACGCCTCGTTCAGCATGCTGGTCGGGGCGATCCGGCCGACCAGGGTGTTCTCCAGGGTCAGCGCGGGCGCGATGGTGGCTCCGCCGACGACGAGGGCGACGCCGAGCGCCAGCGGGGTGGGCATCACCGCGAACACGGCGAAGGTGCCGGCCAGCGCGGCGAGGATCAGGGCGAACTGCCGGGTCATGTTCGCCGCCGGCTTGCGGACGCCGAACCAGAACCCGCCGATGGCGCTGCCGATCCCCCAGACGGCCAGGAGCAGGCCGGCCAGGCTCTCCGGGTCGCCGGTGGTGTGGCCGCTCGCGTACGCCGGGACGATCACCCCGGCGGCGCCGAAGGCGATGCCCAGGCCGGCCACGCAGACCAGCAGGGCGGGGAAGCCGGCGACGCGCAGCGGGCCGAGCCCGCGGGCGTGGTGCTCGCGCGGGTGCGGACGCCACCCGCGCATCACCCGGCCGAGTGCCACGGCGGTGGTGCCGACCAGGGTGACCACTGCCGCGCCGATCAGCGCGGCCGCGGCGTCGGCGACGAGCACGAACCCGGCGACGAGCAGCGGGCCGAGCACGAAGACGATTTCGAACAGTGAGGTCTCGGCGGCGAGCGCCGTGTTGCGCAGGGGGTACCTGCCGCTTGCGGGGCCGGTCAGGTCGTTCCAGGCGCCCCGGATGGCGGCGGTGAGCGGCGGGTAGGTGGCGCCGGCCACGCCTGCGGCGAGGTAGATGGCGGGGAGCGCGTCGTCGCCCGAGCGGCTGGCCAGCAGTAGTCCGATGAGCGCCAGCGGGTGGGCCACGGCGGTGGCCAGCAGGACGGGGCTGGGGCCGACCCGGTCGGCGATCCGGCCGGCGATCGGGCTGAGGGCGGCACCGGCGACGGCGTAGATCCCGCCGGCGATGGCGGCCAGCGCGTACCGCCCGGTCACCTGTTCGACGACAAGCAGCAGCGCCAGCGGCGTCATGCCGATCCCGAGCCGCCCGACGATGCCGAGGATCAGCAGCATCGGGGCGCCGGGGATCCGCCAGACACCCAGATACTGACGCAGCGCGGCCACCGTGAACCTCCCGGGGATGTAATGAGCGTTAGCCGTTACGACCCTAACGCCACCGCCGTGCCGGCAGACAACCGAAATACAGCACTCCGCCCGCACCCGGGGCTACCGGATGCGGGCGGAGTGCGTGCTCAGCGGGTCAGCGCTGGAACTGGACCGGACCCGAGTTGGCGGCCATCTGCTCCAGCCGGGCGACGCGGTCCTCCATCTTCGGGTGGGTGGAGAAGAGCGCCGCCATGCCGCCGCCCCGGAACGGGTTGGCGATCATGAGGTGTGCGGTGCTGGTGAGCTGGCCCTGGGCCGGCAACGGCCGACGCCGGGCCACCGCGTCAATCTTGCGCAGCGCGCTGGCCAGGGCGAGCGGGTCGCGGCTCAGCTCGGCGCCCGACGCGTCCGCCTGGAACTCCCGGCTCCGGCTGATCGCCAACTGGATCACGGTCGCCGCGATCGGGCCGAGGATCAGGGTGAGCAGCAGCACCGCCGGGTTCGGGCGGTCCTCGTCGTCCCCGCCACCGAGCGGAATGAAGAAGGCGAGGTTCGCCAGCAGGGTGATGATGCTGGCCAGCCCGGCCGCCACGCTGGAGATCAGGATGTCCCGGTTGTAGACGTGGGACAGCTCATGGCCGATCACACCGCGCAGCTCACGGTAGTCGAGGATCTCGGTGATGCCCTGGGTCACGCAGACCGCCGCGTGCTGCGGGTTGCGCCCCGTGGCGAACGCGTTCGGCTGCGCGGTCGGGCTGACGTACAGGCGCGGCATCGGCTGCTGGGCGTCGGTCGCCAACTCCCGCACCATGCGGTACAACTCGGGGAACTGTGCCTCGGTGACCGGTTGCGCACCCATCGAGCGCAGCGCGAGCTTGTCGGAGTAGAAGTAGCTCACGCCGTTCATGACAAGCGAGATGAGGACGGCGATGACCAAGCCGCTGCTGCCACCGAACCAGTAGCCCACCGCGAGGATCAGGGCGCTGAGCAGGCCAAGCAGCGCTGCGGTCTTCAGACGGTTGTGGTGCACGATGTCTCCTTCGGTGCACGGATCGCCGGGATCCGCTGACCGGTTCAACAACCCGGTACCCGCCAACCATCCGTCTCAACGCTGAGAGTTCACTGAGACTGGAATACCAGGTCAGCGGGGGGCGAGGTCGAGCACCAACTGCGGGGCGAAGCCGAGCACCACAGCGGCCACCGTCGCCACCGCCAGCACCACTGCCACCACACCCACCACGGGTACGGCAGCCGTACCGTCCCCGGCTGGCGCCGCGGCCGGGCCTGACCCCACCGTCGCCGGGGTCCAGAGCGCGGCGGCCACCCGCAGGTAGTACGCCAACCCGATCACCGCGTTCAACGCCACCACGAGCGCCAACCAGGCCGCCCCGCCGTCCAGCAGCGCCCGCACCACCGTCACCTTCGCGAACAGCCCGGCCAGGCCGGGCGGCAGACCGGCCAGGCCCACGAGCGCCAGACCGAGCGCCGCGCCCCGCCACGGGTGCCGGCGGGCCGCCCCCCGCAGGTCGTCGAGCGTGCCGCCGTCCGCCCCGGCCGGACGCAACGCGGTCACCCCGGCGAACGCGGCCAGCTCCAACACGACGAAGAAGACCGCGTACGCCACGGCGGCGGCGTACGCGGCGGAACGTGCCTCGTCAGTGCGGCCGGCGGCCAGCGCCAACGCCCCCAGCGGGGCGAGGATGTACCCG
Organism: Micromonospora sp. NPDC049047; assembly: GCF_040649135.1. Taxonomy (NCBI): domain Bacteria; kingdom Bacillati; phylum Actinomycetota; class Actinomycetes; order Micromonosporales; family Micromonosporaceae; genus Micromonospora; species Micromonospora sp. NPDC049047. The sequence continues at coordinate 269,744 of NZ_JBEZEY010000009.1, read as the reverse complement.
GCCTGCGCGACTGACGACCAGGCGAGCAGCCGGACGGTCCGCCGCTGGCGCAGCGCAACCAGGTTGCCGACGGTCATGGTGAGCACCGCGAGCAGGGCGAGCACCGGGCCGGTCTGCTCCGCCGGCAGTGCCCGCTGCACCACGGCGAGCAACGCGACGAGGCCACCGAGCTTCGACGCCGTGGACAGGTACGCGGCCACCGGCAGCGGCGCCCCGTCGTAGGTGGCCGGCGCCCAGGCGTGGAACGGCACCGCCGCCACCTTGAACGCCAACCCGACAAGCAGCAACGCCACAGCTGCGGTGGTCAGCGGCAGCTCCCGCAGGTCGGAACGCTCGGCGAGCAGCGCGCCGAGCCGATCCAGGTGCAGTCCACCGGTCACCGCGTACAGCAGTGCCGCGCCGAGCAGCGTGATGGTGGTCGCGACCACGCTGACCACGAAGAAGGTGAGTGCCGCCTCGGCGCTGGCGAGACTGCCCCGACGCAGGCCGACAAGCACGTACAGCGGCAGGGTGAGCGTCTCCAGGGCCACGATCACGGTGATCAGGTCGCCCGCCGCGCCGAGCACCACGCCACCGGTCATCGAGCAGGCCAGCAGGAAGCAGTACTCCCCCACCGGCGACCGGCCGCCCCGAAGCGCCGGCACGGACAGCCCGAGCACGCCCAGGGTGAGCAGCGCCACCACCACGCCGACCAGGGCGGCCCGGCCGCCGAAGACCCAGGAGCAGTCCGCGCCGACACAGAACGTCCGCCGCTCCCCGGCCGCGCCGACCACTGCGGCACCGACTGCGGTACCGAGCGCGCCGAGCGCCGCCACCACGATCGTGGCCCGTGGCCGCGCCAGGAGCAGGTCGGTGATGAGCACGAGCACCGCGGTGCCGGCGGCCAGGTAGGCCGGCAGCAGCGCGACGTTGTCCACGCTCTGCACACCGGTCATGGCAGGACCACCCCGATCAGAGCGTCGACGGGCGCCTCGGCGACCCCGAGCACAAGCGCCGGGGCCAGCCCGATCGCCAACGCGAGCAGCACCAGCGGCACCCACGCGGTCAGCTCCGCACCGGCCAGGCCGGGACCGACCCGACCGACGGCGGCACTCGGCCGGTTGTGGGTGACCTGGCGCAGCAGGCGCAGGAAGTACGCGGCGGTGAGCGCGGCACCGACAGCGGCCAACACCCCGAGGGTGGTCCAGAGCGGGCCACCCACCTGGACGGCGGCGATCACCGCGAACGCCTCGCCCCAGAAGCCGGCCAACCCGGGCAGGCCGAGCGAACCGATCGCCGCGAACGCCAGCAGGCCAGCCAGCCGGGGAGCGGTCTCCCGCAGCCCGGACAGCTCGGCGAGCGCGCCCGTGCCGGTGCGGTCCTTCACCGCGCCGGCCAGGAAGAACAGCAGGGCGGTGAGCACCCCGTGCGCGATGTTGCCGATCAGGGCCGCCTGGACGCCGACTGTGGTCAGCGTGGCGACGCCGAGCAGCACGAAGCCCATGTGCCCCACACTTGAGTACGCGATCAGCCGCTTGACGTCCGTCTGGGCCAGGCAGACAAGCGAACCGACCAGGATCGCGGCGACGGCGAGCACGCCGAGCACGGGCGCTGCCCAGCGGGCGCCTTCCGGTGCCACCCCCACCGCCACCCGGATCAGACCGTAGGTGCCCATCTTCAACAGCACCCCGGCCAGCACGACGCTGCCCACCGTGGGGGCCTGGGTGTGCGCGTCGGGCAGCCAGGAGTGCAGCGGCCACAGCGGGCTCTTCACCGCGAACGCCACAGCGAACAGGGTGAACGCGGCCAACTGGGTGCCCCTGGACATCCCCGCGCCACCGGTCAACGCCATCAGATCGGCGGTGCCGGTGGCCGCGACCACCACGTACACGCCGACCAGCAGCAGCACCGAGCCGAACAGGGTGTACAGCGCGAACTTGCGGGCCGCCCGACGCCGGTCCGCGCCGCCCCAGCCGGCGATGATCGCGTACATCGGCAGCAGGACGACCTCGAAGAACAGGAAGAACAACACCAGGTCCAGGGCGAGGAAGGTGCCCAGGATGCCCACCTCGACCACCAACAGCAACGCGACAAGGGTCCGGCCACTGCCGCCGTCCGGCACCCGCCACACCGTGTACGCGCAGCAGAGCAGCGTGAGCAGCGCGGTCAACACCACGAGCGGCCAGGAGATGCCGTCGACACCGAGGTGGAAGCGCAACTCCAGGCCGGGCACCCAGGGCAGGTCCAGGTAGTGCCACGGGAACACCGCCGGCCCGTTGTCCGACCACACCAGCCAGTCCCGGCGGCCGAACACCAGCGCCACCGCCGCCAGCAGGGTCAGCGCCGCGGCTACCGTCCCGACCAGCCGGGCCGCCCGGTCCCGGGGCGTCGCCGCCACCGCTACCGCACCCAGCGCCGGCACCGCCAGCACGGCGACCAGCAACGCCTGCCCAACGCTCACCGGACCGCCTTCGTTCGCGAGGCTCGCGACCCCGACCCACTCCACGCGCTCACCGGACCGCCCTCGGCTCGCGGCCCCGACCCACTCCACGCGCTCACCGGACCGCCCTCGGCTCGCGGCCCCGACCCACGCCGCGCGCTCACTGGGCAGCTCCGATCACAGCCGCCGCCAGGCCGATCAGCAGCGCGCCGGCCAGCACGCCCGCGGCGGCCCGGGGCAGCGCCGCCCGGTGCAGCGCGGCCAACCCCGCGCCCAGACCGGTCGCCGCCCGCCCGCTGCCCTCGACGGCACCGTCCACCACCACCTCGTCCCCGGCGCGGGCGACCCGGGCCAGCGCGCGGACGGGGCGTACGACAAGGATGTGCTGAAGGTCGTCGAGCCGGAACGCGCGGGCGAAGACCGGCCGCAGCGGACCCAGCGCGGCCGCCGGGTCGGCGGCCGGGTTCCGCCGCCACAGCAGCAGGACCAGCGCCGCCCCGACCAGCAGCAACGCGAGTGGGAGCAGCACCTCCGACGCCACGTGGATCAGGCCGTCCTCGGAGCCCGCCACCGGCACTGTCGGAAACCGCAGACGGTCGGCGAACGCCCCGACGAACCCGGCCAGACCCAACAGCGCGGCCGGTACGGTGAGCAGCAGCACCGGCCAGCGCAGCAACGCGGGCGGGTCGTGCGGTCGGACCAGTGGCAGTCGTGGCGCACCGAAGAAGGCGCGGAGCAGCAGCCGACCGGCGTACCAGGCGGTGATCACCACCCCGACCAGCCCGGCGATCCAGACGATCCAGCCCACCCACGACGGTGCCGGGCCGGTGCCCTCGAGCGCGGCGGACTCGGCGACGGTGAGCACGCCGTCCTTGCTCCAGAAGCCCGCCAACGGCGGCACCCCGGCCAACGCGCCCAGGCCCACGACCGTGCACCAGAACGTCACGGGCATGCTGCGCCGCAGCCCACCCATCTCCGACATCAGGGTGGTGCCGACCGCGTGGATCACCGCGCCCGCGGCCAGGAACAGCAACGCCTTGAACGCGGCGTGGGTGAGCAGGTGGAACAGCGCCGCCGCCGGTGAGCCGACCGCCAACGCGCCGGTCATGTAGCCCAACTGGGACACTGTCGACCAGGCCAGCACCCGCTTGATGTCGTCCTGCGCGGTGGCGGCTAGCGCACCGAGCAGCAGCGTGATCGCGCCGAGCACCCCCAGCACCGTCAGCGTCACCGGCGCGGCAGTGAAGAGTGGGTAGAGCCGGGTCACGGCGTACACCCCGGCGGCGACCATGGTCGCCGCGTGGATCAGTGCGGAGATCGGCGTCGGGCCGGCCATCGCGTCCGGCAGCCAGGTGTGCAGCGGGAACTGCGCGCTCTTGCCGGCCACCCCGGCGAGCAGCAACAGGCCGGCGGCGGTCAACGTCGCTGTGGAGTGGTCGTGGGCGAGCACGTCGGCGATCCGGAAACTGCCCGTCGACACGCCGAGCAACGCGATGCCGAGCAGGAACCCGACATCACCGACCCGGGTCACCAGGAACGCCTTCATCGCGGCGGCCGGCGCACCGGCCAGTCGGCGGTCGTGGGCGATGAGCAGGTACGAGCAGAGGCCCATCACCTCCCAACCGACCAACAGCATGATCAGGTCCCCGGCCACCACCACCAGCAGCATGGCGCCGGTGAAGATGCTGATCTGGGCGGCGTACGGCGGGTAGCGGTGGTCGACGTCGATGTCGTCGTGTGGACCGCGCCGCAGGTAGCCGATCGAGTAGACCTGAACGGCCAGCGCGACAGCGGTGACCGCCACCGCGACAAGTGTGGCGGCCCCGTCCAGCCGTACGCCGAGGGTCACCGCCAGCCCACCGACGTCGACCCAGCTGGTCGACGTCTCCGTCGGCCCGTCGACAGTGACCAGCAGCGCGACGGCAAGCGCGAACGCGACGGCCGCACCGGTGACGCCGAGCGCGACGGCCGCCCGGCGGGCCCGGCCACCGCCGGTCGGGTCGTCGCGACGCGGGGCCGGCGGCAGCAACAGGCCGGCCAGGCCGGCGACCAGCGGTACGGCGGGCAGCAGCGCCCCGAGCAGCCCGGTCACCGGCCCGCCTCCCGGTCCAGGACGGCCGGTTCGCGCCCACCAACGGTCTGCGCAGGCTCGGTCAGCGGCACGTCATCGACCGCGACGGTGGCCCGCAGCCGGTAGAGCTGCAGGACGATCGCCAGCCCCACCCCGATCTCGGCGGCGGCGAGGACGATCACGAACAGCGCGAAGACCTGCCCGGAGTGCGGCAGCACGGCGCGGGCGGTGCTGTCCGCGGTGACCAGGATCAGGTTTACCGCGTTGAGCATCAACTCGACAGACATCAGCACCAGCACCGCGTTGCGCCGACGCAGCACGCCGTAGACGCCGAGGCCGAACAGCAGCGCGGCGGTGACGTACGGGATGACCGGCCTCACCGGCGCCCCCCGGTCCGGACGTCGACCCCGGGCCGGTCGGCGGTCTCGGCCACGCCGGGGCCGGCCCGGCCGATGTCCGGCCGGGACAGCACTATCGCACCCACCAGCGCGGACAGCAGCAGCACCGAGAGCACCTCGAACGGCAGCACCCAGGACTGGAAGATCTGCTCCCCCAGCCGCTCGGCGGTGCCCGTGTCCGGCGAGGCGACACTGCTCCAGCGGTACGCGTCGACGAGCAGCACGGTTAGGCCCAGCCCGGCGCCACCGCCGATCAGGGCGGCCGGCCAGCCGGGCCGGTCCAGGTCGTCGGAGGCGCCGATCGGCGCCCGGGTCAGCATCACCGCGAACAACAGCAGGACCACCACCGCGCCCACATAGATCAGCACCTGCACCCAGGCCACCAGCTCGGCGCTGAGCACCAGGAAGTCACCGGCCAGCGCGCCCAGGCACACCACCAGGTAGAGCCCGGCCCGGACCAGGTGCTTCGTGGTCACCACCAGCACGCCGGCACCGACCGCCACCGCGCCGAGGGCGAGCAGCAGCACATCCGCCCCGGTCACCGGGCCGCCTCTCCGGCTCCGGTGGTCACGACGCGGGGTCCTGGTCGGCGGCGGGGCGTACCGATGGAGGAGCCGGACGGGCGGCGGCGGCCTTGCGGGCGGCGGCGGTCTCCTCCTTGGCCGGCTCCCCGTTCGGGTCGTGCGCGGGCGGCGGCGGGACGGTGGCCATCCACTGACCGAGGTGGTCCTTGTCGTGCAGCAGGTCCTTGATGTCGTACTCGGCGTACTCGAACTCGGGGGACCAGTAGAGCGCGTCGAACGGGCAGACCTCGATGCAGATGCCGCAGTACATGCAGAGGGAGAAGTCGATGTCGAACTTGTCGAGCACGTTGCGCTGGCGGGGGCGGGCGGCGCCGGGCACCGCCACCTCCTCCTTGTGCGAGTCGATGTAGATGCACCAGTCCGGACACTCCCGGGCGCAGAGCATGCAGACAGTGCAGTTCTCCTCCGACAGCGCGATCACACCGCGCGAGCGGGGCGGCAGGTCGGGGGCGACGTCCGGGTACTGCTGGGTGGTCGACCGGCTGGTCATCGTCTTGAGGGTGACCGCCAACCCCTTCACCAGGCCCGCGCCGGGAAGGCCGCGTTCGCCGGTGGCACCGCGCTCGCTGGGGTCGCTCATGTCGACCATCCTGCCCTGTGGCCCCGGCGCGCGCGACCACCACCCACAGGTCCACGGCGATACCGTGGCTGCGGCGAGCCCTTCCCGATCAATCTGCCGATCACACCCCGGGCCCGGTCACAGCCGGGGGCAGCATCTCCACGCCGAGTTGCTGGAGGAGTTGGAACAGCTCGTTGCAGCTCCACACCTCGACGATCCGGCCCGCCGCGTCGAAGCGCAGGAACGTCGCGCCGGAGTAGCTGACCACCTGACCGGTCGGCGGCACCGGCCCGAACTGCCCGGCGTGCGTGCCGGCGGCCCGCCAGTGCACTGCCACCCGCTCGCCGGACGCCACCACGTCCACGATCTTGTAGCGCAGGTCCGGGAACGCCGCCCGCCGCTCCCGGTGCCAGGCGAGCGTCGCCTCCGGCCCGGTGCCGCCCAGCCCCGGGCAGTCCTCCGCGATCAACTCGTACGCCGACTCCTCCCGGCGCGCGTTCCACACATCGGCGATGAACCGCCGGGCCGCCGCCTCCACATCCGTCATCCCGGCAGGGTAACCGGGCCAGCCGGCCCCGAGACGGGCCAGGTTGCGGCGCACCGCACGGTCGAACCGAAGATCGGCGAGGATGTGAGGAGCGGCAACAGACCGGAGGATGACGTGGGCGAGGAAACAGGCGGGAAGTACGTCGAGCCGGGTGGCGAGTTCACCCGCGACCAGCGGTACATCGCCACTCGGATCACCGAGGACGGGCGCGACGGGTATCCGGTGGAGCCGGGCCGGTACCGCCTGGCGGTCAGTCGGGCCTGCCCGTGGGCCAACCGCCTGATCATCGTCCGACGGCTGCTCGGCCTGGAGGATGCCATCTCGATGGCGGTGGCCGGCCCGACCCACGACGCCCGGAGCTGGACCTTCGACCTCGACCCGGGCGGCCGGGACCCGGTGCTCGGCATCGAGCGCATCCAGGAGGCCTACTTCAGGCGCTTCCCCGACTACGAGCGCGGCATCACCGTGCCGGCGATGGTGGACGTGCCGACCGGGCAGGTGGTGACTAACGACTACGCGCAGATGAGCCTGGACCTGTCCACCCAGTGGCGCGCGTACCACCGCGACGGTGCCCCGCAGCTCTATCCCGAGCACCTGCGGACGCAGATCGACGAGGTCAACACCGTGGTGTTCCGGGACGTCAACAACGGTGTCTACAGGTGTGGGTTCGCCGGCAGCCAGGAGGCGTACGACAAGGCGTACCACCGGCTCTTCGACCGGCTGGACTGGTTGACCGAGCGGCTGACCGACCAGCGCTTCCTGGTCGGCGACACCATCACCGAGGCCGACGTGCGGCTGTTCACCACGCTGGTCCGCTTCGACCCGGTGTATCACGGCCACTTCAAGTGCAACAGGCAGAAGCTGAGCGAGATGCCGGTGCTGTGGGCGTACGCCCGGGACCTGTTCCAGACCCCCGGCTTCGGCGACACGATCGACTTCGACCACATCAAGCGGCACTACTACGAGGTGCACCGCGACATCAACCCGACCGGGATCGTGCCGCTCGGCCCCGACCTGTCCAACTGGCTCACCCCGCACGGCCGGGAGACGCTGGGTGGCCGCCCGTTCGGCGACGGCACCCCGCCACCGCCGCCCGCCGAGCCGGTCGACCCGGCACACACCCCGCTGCGCTGAGCGGCCACCTCGCGCCAGTTCGTCGCTCCTCGCCGAGATCCGCGCAACATCAGGGATGTTGGTGCCTCCCGCCTGTCGGAGGCAGCGGTCCGCCCCACCTCGCGCAGGATGATCGCGCTCGATCACTGATGTAGTGGCTTCCGCGCCGACCGACACCACTACAACAAGGATCGAGCGCGATCAAGGTCGCGCGAGGCCCCGGCATCGTCGCGCGAGGCCTGGGCACCGTCGCGCGAGGCCTGGGCACTGTCGCGCGAGGCCCCGGCACTGTCGCGCGAGGCCCGGACACTGCCGCTCCAGGTCAGAGGGCGAGGCGGACGGCCACCGTGAGGACCAGCTGCGCGAGGGAGGCGGGCACCAGTACCAGCCAGCAGAGCCGTTGCAACTGGTCTTCGCGCAGCCGGGGGTAGGACACCCGCAGCCAGATGATCACGAAGGACACCGCAAAGATCTTGAGGAGCGTCCAGAGCCAGCCCAACTGGTCGTCGGCGAACGGGCCCTGCCACCCACCGAGGAACAGCACAGTGGTCAGTGCGGCGATCACCACGATGCCGACGTACTCGGCGAGCAGGAAGAACGCGAAGCGCAGCCCGGTGTATTCGGTCATGTAGCCGAAGACCAGCTCGGAGTCGGCCACCGGCATGTCGAACGGTGGCCGGCGGATCTCGGCCAGCCCGGCGACGAAGAAGACGATCATCGCGGGTGCCTGCCAGAGCAGCCACCACGGCTGCCACGCCTCGACGATGCCGGAGAGGCTGAGCGTGCCCGCCGCCATCGCCACCGACGCGGCGGCCAACACCAGCGGCAGCTCGTAACCGAGCAGCTGGGCGGCCCCCCGCAGCCCGCCGAGCAGGCTGTATTTGTTCGCCGACGCCCACGCCGACATGAGCACCGCCACCACACCGACGCCGACCACGGCCAGCACGAAGAACAGGCCGATGTCCAACGGTTGCCCGACCAGGTCGTTCGGGCCGAGCGGGATGACCAGCAGCACCAGCAGGTAGGGCACCAGCGCCACCGCCGGGGCGAGCCGGAACACCGCCCGGTCGGCCTCGCGCGGGGTCACGTCCTCCTTCTGCACGAACTTGACCCCGTCCGCCACCAACTGGGCCCAGCCGTGGAAGCCACCGGCGTACATCGGACCGAGCCGGCCCTGCATGTGCGCCATCACCTTGTGCTCGGCCTGGCCGACCAGCAGGGGCAGGGTGAGGAACGCGACAAGCACGCCAGCCACCCGCAGCACCAGCTCCACCCAGAGCGGCATCAGGTCGTACCCCCGTCGTCGTCGCTGCGGCCGTCGCGGGCCGGCGCGTCCGCGACCGGGCCCGACCCCGGCTGCCCGGCTGAGCCCTCCCCGGCAGACCGGGGGGTACGCGCCGGACGGGTCCCCGGCGCGGGCCGCGCCGGACGGTCACCGGCCGGGCGGGCCGGGGTGCCGCCGCGCGGGCCCTCCCCCACGCCACCGGCGCCGGCCGGGGTGGGTGTGGTCCCCCACTCACCCGGAGCGGGCACGCCCGGCGGGCGGATCGGGCGGCGGCCACCACCGGCCTCGGCCTCGCCCGGCTCCTTCGCGCCCGGCCAGGGCTTCGCCACCCGGGACGCGAGCACGAACTCCTTGCGGAGCGGGTGACCCTCGAACTCCGGCGGCAGCAACAGCGGCAACAGGTCCCCGTGGCCGGCGAAGTCGATGCCGAACATCTCGTGTGTCTCCCGCTCGTGCCAGGCGGCGCCCGGGTAGACGTCGACCACCGAGGCGACGGTGGGCGCTTCGCGCGGCAGCCGGGTGCGCAGCAGCACCCCGTGTCGCAGCCGCGTCGACCAGAGGTGCGCCACCACGTCGAAGCCGTCGGTCAACTCGTCGACGGCGGAGAGCCAGTCGAAGAAGTCGCAGGCCAACGCGTCGTCGTCGCGGGCGACCCGAACAGCGGTCAGCCAGCTTTCCGGTGGGACGTCCACGGTGGCGCGGGCGAACCGTTGCCCGCCGGAGACCGACGGGGTCGCCGCAACCGGCGCGAGCAGCGCGACCAGCTGAGCGCCGACCTCTTCGGGAGTCATGCCGCTGATCCTAGTGCCGCTCGGGTCGTCGCCTGGCCGCCGCCGAGGCCCGGTGATCTGCCGGCTTTGGGAGCGGCGCGGCCCTGGGCGGGGAAAGATGAGGGACGTGCGCGCTGTGACTGTGAAACCCGGGGTCGCCAACTCGCTGAGCCTCGTCGAGGATCAGCCGGAGCCGGCTGCCGAGGAGGGGTCGGTGCTTGTCGAGGCGCTGGCCGTGGGGATCTGCGGCACGGACCACGAGATCATCGCCGGACAGTACGGCGAGGCGCCGCCGGGTGCCGACCGGCTCGTCATCGGGCACGAGTCGCTGGGTCGGGTGATCGAGGACCCCAGCGGCACGCTGCAACCCGGTGACCTGGTGGCCGGGATCGTCCGGCACCCCGACCCGGTCCCCTGCCCCAACTGCGCGGTCGGCGAGTGGGACATGTGCCGCAACGGTCAGTACACCGAACACGGCATCAAGGCGCTACCCGGGTTCGCCCGCGACCGTTGGCGGATCGAGTCACAGTTCGCGGTCCGGCTCGACCCGGCTCTGGGCCAGGTGGGCGTGCTGTTGGAGCCGACAAGCGTGGTGGCGAAGGCCTGGGACCACATCGAGCGGATCGGGCACCGGGCGGAGTGGCAGCCGCAGACCGTCCTGGTCACCGGGGCCGGGCCGATCGGATTGCTGGCCGCCCTGCTCGGCACCCAGCGCGGGCTCGCCGTCCACGTCCTGGACCGGGCCACCGACGGGCCCAAGCCGGAACTGGTCCGTGGGCTCGGTGCCACCTACCACGCGGTGCCGGTAAACGACCTGCCCTTCGAACCGGACGTGGTGATCGAGTGCACCGGTGCGCCCACCGTGGTCCTCGACGTGATGTGCAAGGCGGCCCCGACCGGGATCGTCTGCCTGGCCGGGGTGTCCAGCGGTGGTCGGAGCATCGACTTCGACGCCGGTGCGCTCAACCGGGCGTTGGTGCTTGAGAACAACGTGGTGTTCGGCTCGGTGAACGCCAACCGGCGGCACTGGAACATGGCCGCGCAGGCGTTGGCCCGCGCCGACCAGGTCTGGTTGGAGTCGCTGATCACCCGCCGGGTGCCGGCGAACAGGTACGCCGACGCGTACACCGCTGGCCCGGACGACATCAAGGTGGTCCTGGAGTTCGCCTCCTGAGGGTCCTAGATGCCCGGCAGCCGGCCGTTGCGGAACAGGTCGACGAAGAGCTGATGGTCCTGCCGGGCCCGCACCCCGTACCCGTGCGCGAAGTCCACCAGGTGGGCGACGAAACCCCGCTCGTCGGCGTCCACCGCCGCGACGATCGCCTCCTCGGTGGAGTAGTCCACCAGGTCGTGGCTGGACTCGTCGTCGGCGACCGAGTGCATCCGGGCCACCGCCCGACCCAGGTCGACAAGCACCCCGGTCAGCTCCTCCGGCTCGTTCACGTCCGACCAGTCCAGGTCGGCGGCGTACGGGGAGACCTCGGCGACGAGCTGACCGGCCCCGTCCAGCTCGGTGAAGCCCAGCCACGGGTCGGCGTGCGCCTGCAAGGCCCGCTGCGACTCGGCGGTCCGGTGCCCCTGGTGCTGGAAGTAGCCGCGGACCGACTCGTCGGTGACGTACCGCGCCACGGCCGGCACCTGCGCCTGCTTCATGTAGATGACGACGTCGTTCTCGAGGGCCTGGGTGTGCCCCTCAAGCAGCAGGTTGTACGACGGCAGCCCGGCCGACCCGATGCCCACGCCCTTGCGCAACACCACGTCCTTGATCCGTGCCGCCACCGGCCGGAGCTGCGTCGAGGCGGTCGGCAGGGTGCCCAGGTAGTCCTGGAAGGCCGCGCGTACCCGGTCCCGGGTGGCGTCGTCGACCTCGAAGACCCCGTCGCCGACGGAGAACCGCCGCTCGTAGTTGTCGATGGTGGTCTGCGCGGCGAGCAGGTCCACCCGGGTGTTGAGCCGGGCCTGCTGGAGCACCCGGCGCAGCACCCCGTCGGCGTTCTCCAGGGTGATCGAGCCGATCGCGTCGTCGCCGCCGGCGGCGATCGCCCGCAGCTCCGTCAGGTACGAGCGGGCGAACCCGGCGACCAGATCACCGATCGCCGTGTCGGAGAGCGCCTTGCCGTAGCCGAGCAGCGCCACACTCGCCGCCAGGCGGCGCAGGTCCCAGGTGAACGGCCCGACGTACGCCTCGTCGAAGTCGTTGACGTTGAACACGAGCTGCCCGGAGGCGTTCATGTAGGTGCCGAAGTTCTCCGCGTGCAGGTCACCGTGGATCCACACCCGGCTGGTCCGCTCGTCGAGGAACCGGTCGTCGGCGAAGTCCCCGCGCTGGTCGGCGTAGAACAGCGCGGCGCTGCCCCGGTAGAAGGCGAACGGGGACGCGGCCATCTTCCGGAACTTGCGTCGGAACGCGGCCGGGTCGATCGCCATCGACGCACCGAACTCCTCGGTGAGCACGTCGACGATGTGGGCGGACCGCTGGTCCACTGAGCTGGTCATGCTGCGCAGGCTAGCTGGGCCCGGCCACCCGGAGGTCAGTTCGTCGCGGGTGGGCGTACCGGCGCGGCGGTGAGCGAGTCGACGGATCGCGGGGCGGCGGCTTCGCGGGGCGGGGCGTCCAACGGGGCGGCCAGCAGGTCCCGCTGCGGCACGCCGCCGACGCCGGACTGCTCGGCGGCGATCTTCTCCTGGAGGCGCAGGATGCCGTGCAGCAGTGCCTCCGGCCGGGGTGGGCAGCCGGGCACGTAGACGTCCACCGGGATGAGCTGGTCGACGCCCTTGGTCACCGAGTACGAGTCCCAGTACGGGCCGCCGCAGTTGGAGCAGGCGCCGAACGAGATGACGTACTTCGGTTCGGGCATCTGGTCGTAGAGCCGCTTGATCGCCGGAGCCATCTTGTCGGTCACCGTGCCGGACACCACCATCAGGTCGGCCTGTCGGGGGCCATGGGCGAACGGGATCACGCCGAGCCGGATGAAGTCGTGCCGACCCATGCTGGTGGCGATGAACTCGATCGCGCAGCAGGCCAGGCCGAAGTTGAACACCCAGAGCGAGTAGCGGCGGCCCCAGTTGAGCACGAACCGGATCGGCTCGCCGAGCAATGCCGGCAGCTCCACGAGCGCCCCCTCTCCTCACCGACAGTGAATCACAGGCAGCGCCGACGCGGTCCGGCGGTGAGCGGCCCGGGGGCCGGTCCGCCTGTCCCGCAGCCGACAACGACTCGGCACCGACCGACCCGCAACCCACCGGCGTGTCCGGCGGTGTGACTGATGCTGGCGAACAACCCGTCAGCGGCCGCCACGGGGAGGGCGAGTGCTTGTGACGAGAGACGTACGGGTGGGCGCGCCGCCCCCGGAGCCTCCGGGCAACTCCATCCCGGCGGCCCCCGAACTGGTCTTCGACGACTTCTACCACGCCCACTTCCGCGGGCTGGTGGTGCAGCTCACCGCGTACACGGGCGACCTCGGGCAGGCGCAGGACCTGGTTCAGGAGGCGTTCTGCCGGGCGTACGCCCGCTGGGACCGGATCGCCGGGTACGAGGACCCGTTGGCCTGGGTCCGCAAGGTCGCCTGGAACCTCGGACACAACCGCTGGCGGCGGCTGCGGACCGCCCAGTCGTGGCTGCTGCGGCAGCGGGAGGCGCACGTCGCCGGCCCGAGCCCCGACCGGGTCGCGCTCGACGTCGCGTTGGCGACGTTGCCGCCGAAGCAGCGCCGGGCGGTCGTCCTGCACTACCTCGCCGATCTGTCGGTCGCCGAGATCGCCGCCGAGGAGCAGGTTGCCGAGGGCACCGTCAAGTCCTGGCTGCACCGGGGCCGGACGGCCCTCGCCACCCAACTGCGGGACACAACCGAGGAGGTGCGGGATGTCTGAGCCGGAGACCCTCGGCCTCGCCGAAGAATTCGCCCACTACCGCCGTACCGTGCTGGACAAGGTCGAGGTGCCCGGCCCCGCCGCCGTCCGGCGGACGGTACGTGGCCGCAACCGACGCCGGTGGGGGGCCACCGCCACGACGGTGCTCGCACTGTTCGGCGGGTCCGCCATCGGGTACGCGGCGATGAACGGCCCGGACCACCGGCCCCCTCCGGTCGACCCGACGCCGAGCATCTCGGTGTCGCCCACGCCGGACGGCTCGACGAGCCCGACTCCCAGCGCCTCCGCGACCAGTGCTGGCCCCGGCTCCGCGGTGCCGGACGGCCGGATCAGCCGGGCTCAGTTGCTCGGCGCGGCGGTGACCCTGCCGGCGTGGCGGGCCGGGCTCGACTGCCCGTCGTCGGCCGCCCGGCTCAGCGGCGACAGCCGCGAGGGGGTCAACTGGCTCGAGGCGCTCGACCACGGTGACATCGACGGGGACGGGGCGGTGGAGACGGTGGCGCTCGTGCGGTGCGTGTTCGGCACCGGCGGTTCCCAACAGGTGGTCGCCTTCGACCGGGACGAGCAGGGGAAGGTGGTCACGCTCGGCCGCGTGGTGGCGACGACGATCGACAAGCCGCAGTGGCTGTTCGCCCTCGACGTGGTGGGCGACGGCACGGTCCGCGTGCAGGTGGGTGACATCGCTCCCGGGGGCGGCTGGCCCGCAGAATTTTCACAACGACAGTGGCGGGGCTACCGCTCGCAGGGCGACGCTTTCGCCCAGGTCTCCGGGCCGACGAGCTTCGCTCCGAACCGGCACGACGTCAACCTTGTCGTCACCGCCACGAATCTGGTGCTCGCCGACGCGGCGGACGGCGCCAAGGTCGGCACTGTCACAGTGCGCATTCGCAACACGGCCGGACTGGCCGCCTACGTGGCGCTGCGGCTGGGCCTGCCGGCGGAGGTCCGCCCGGACGGCAGTGGCTGGGCGGCGTGCCGGAACGACCCGGCGACGACCCGGGAGCCGGTGCGGTGCGACCTGAACAAGCTCGAAGGCGGCAAGGAGACCCAACTGACGTTGGGCTTCCGGGTTCCGGCGGGCAGCACCGTCGGCACCGGCAAGGCCGACGTGGACGTCCGGGCGATGGACGCCGACTTCGACTTCGTGGAGGAGGTCTACGACGTGGACAACACCGTCTCGGTCACCTACCGCTGAACCGGTAGGTCCGGTCCGCCGTCGCCTGCCGGCGGACCGGGCCGGGTCGGGTCGGGTCGGGTCGGGTTGGGTCGGGTTAGGTTGGGCCACGTCACCAGGTGGGGCGTTGCAGCAGGCCGACGAACTCCACGAGCAGGCGTTCGCGCAACGCCGGAGGGGCGGCGTCGAGCAGGGTGTTCACCACCGCCAGCGGGCCCGGTGTCGGCGTGCCACCGCCACCGAGTCCGAGCCCGGCGGCGAGTCCGGCGACGAGTTCGGGGGTGAGGGCGTCCGGGGTCAACGACGTCGCCAGCGCCATCAGCTCGGGCGGGAGGGCGACCGGGCCGGCTGTCCGGGCGGCGGCCACCGCCTCGACCAGGTCGGGCCCGAACTCGGCGACCCGGGGCGCGACCGAGGCGGTCACCGTGAGGTGCACACTCGCCGGCAGCCCGGCGTACGACAGTTGGGGCTGGGTGTGCCAGCCCCGCGCGGTCAGCTCGTCGACAAGCACGAACAGGTCGGGGCCACCCTCGGTGGCGGTGAAGCACACGACTGTCGACTCCGGCTCGACCATCAGCCGCAACCCGTCGATGGCGCGGACCGCGTCGGCCAGGCCGGCGACCGCGTCCCGGGTGACGGCGGCCAGCCGCAGGTAGCCGTCGTCGCCGAGGTGCCGCACTGTGGCGTACGCGGCGGCGATCGGCCCGCCCGAGCGGGTGGACGCGATCACCGGGTTGATCATCGTGTAGCCGGGCCAGTCCGCGTACGCGAAGTACTGCGGGGCGCGCAGCCGGGCGTCGCGGTGCAGCAGCACCGACACCCCCTTCGGCGCGTACGCGTACTTGTGCAGGTCCACCGAGATGGACGTGACCCCGGGGACCGTGAAGTCGAACGCCGGCACCGGCTCGCCGAGGCGACGCAGGTAGGGCAGGGTCCAGCCGCCGAAGCAGGCGTCCACGTGGCAGCGCACCCCGGCGGCGGCGGCCACGGCGGCGATCTCCGCGACCGGGTCCACCACGCCGTGCGCGTACGAGGGCGCGGAGCAGGCGACGAGCACCGTCTCCGGGCGGATCGCGGCGGCCATCGCGGTCGGGTCGGGGCGCAGGGTGTCCGGGGAGACCGGTACGACGTCCAGCGCCACCCGCAGGTAGTGCGCCGCCTTGGCGAATGCCGCGTGCGCGCTCGACGGCACCACGATCCGGGGTTCGGAGATCTCCGGGTGCGCGTCCCGGGCGGTCTTGACCGCGAGGATCAGCGACTCGGTGCCACCGCTGGTGACGCTGCCGACGACGTCCGGGGCGGTGCTGCCCGGACCGGCGCCGAGCACCCGGCCGGCGGCGGCGACCAGCGCGTTCTCCATGGCCAGCAGGGACGGAAACGCGGTCGGGTCCAGCCCGTTGACGTGCGCGCTCTCCCGGTGCGCTGCGGCAGCCAGCTCGTCCAGCCCCGGCACCGCCGGGTCGTAGACGTACGCGAACAGTTGCCCGCCGTGCGTAGGCCGATCACCGGCACGCAACCGACGAACCTCCGCCAAAACATCCTCAGCCGCCACCCCGAAAGGCGACAAAGCGCCGCCCGCAACCCTGCTCTCATCGTCGATCATGGAGTCGTGGTGCCTTTCTTGTTCCGGTCAGCGGCTTTCGTCCCCCACCACAACTCCATGATCGGCGCGGTGGTGGGGGGTCAGGGTGTAGTGGCGTAGGAGGAACACGGGCGGGGCTATCAGGAACGCCGGGAGGATCGTGAAGCCTAGGAGCACGCCTAGTCGGGCTGGGTTGGACTGGGTGGCTGCCGTACCGCTGTCGGAGGACACGTAGCCGGAGAGTTGGAGCACCAGTCCGTAGATGCCCGGACCGAGCGCCAGGCCGAGGGTCTCCCCGGCGGTCCACAGGCCGGTGAAGACACCCGCCTGCCGTCGACCGGTGCGGGCCGTGTCGTACGCGATGCAGTCCGGCAGCATCGCCAACGCGAAGACCTGCTGTCCGGCGTATCCCACCCCGATGGCCGCGACCACCAGGTAGACCGCTACCGGCGGCAGCACCGGCGCGGCGACCAGGGCGAGCGCCCCGCCGGCGAGGATCAGCGAGCCGACGACAAGCGCGGTCCGCTTGCCGAGCCGGGCACCGACCCGGGTCCAGATCGGCATCACCAGCAGCGCCGGCCCGACGAAGCAGACGAAGAGCAGGGTCGGCCCGCTCTGCTCGTCGCGCAGGATCTGCGCCGCGAAGTAGTTGACCCCGGCCAGGATGGTCGCCACCCCGGCGGACTGCACAACGAAACAGATCAGCAGCGCCCGGAACGGGCGGTTGGCGCTGGCGACGGCGAGTTGGGCGCGCAGCGTCGGCTCGCTGCCGCCCACCGCGCCGGTCGGCGCGGACCGGGTGCCGAAGAACGCGCCGAGGGCACCGAGGGCGATAAGCGCCGCCACGAACAGGCCCATCCACCGGTGCCCGGCCACGCCGTCGCCGCCGGCGGTCACCACCAGGGGCGCGATCGCGCCGGAGACCAGGATGGCCAGCGCCAGCACCGCGATCCGCCAGGTCATCAACCTGGTGCGCTCGGCGTAGTCGTCGGTCAGCTCCGCCGGCATCGCCACGTACGGCACCTGGAAGAAGGCGAATGCGGTGGCGGTGGCGAGGAAGGCGACCGCCACGTACGCGGCTGCGGCCGAGCCGTTCCCGAACGGCGCGGCGAAGATCGACGCGAACAGGACGGCGAGCGCGAGGCCGCCGACGAGCAGGTACGGGCGGCGGGCGCCCCAGGGCGACCGGGTGCGGTCGGAGATCCGCCCGGCGACCGGGTTGACCAGCACGTCCCAGGCCTTCGGCAGCAGCACCAGCAGAGCGGCCAGGCCGGCGGCCACACCGAGGGTGTCGGTCAGGTACGGCAACAGCAGCAGACCGGGCACGGTGCCGAACGCACCGGTCGCCAGGGAGCCGAGCGCGTACCCGGCGTGCACCCGTCGAGGCAGCGAGCCGGGGCCCGGCGGCGTTGTCATGGGGCCGAATATTACTCACGTTGTGTCAGAGGCCACATCCCCTCCTGCGGCCACGAACCTGCCGCCCGTCGCGGTCATCTAAGAAAGCAGGTGGCCGGCAGCCAGCCCGCAACCGCGTCCGCAGTCTCGGAGTGTTACTACCGCGAGGGCACACCGCCTGGCGGTGACGGGGAGGGGCAGTGACGTCAACGATGGGTGCCCGCGCCAATGAACCAGCGTTACGGACGGCCGCTTCGGCGGTCGAGCCGACGATCACCTTCGACGACTTCTACCACGCGCACTTCGGCAGCGTGACCGCTCAACTGTCCGCGTACACCGGGGACCTGGGCCACGCCCAGGACCTGGCCCAGGAGGCGTTCTACCGGGCGCTGACCCGCTGGGACCGCCTGGTCCGCTACGACGACCCGGTGGCCTGGGTCCGCCGGGTCGCGTGGAACCTGGCGCACAGCCGCTGGCGACGCCTGCGCACCGCCCGGGACCACCTGCTGCGACAACGACGCACCGAGGCCGAGGTGCCCGGCCCGAACCCCGACCGGGTCGCCATCGACGCGGCGCTGGCGCAACTGCCACCCAACCATCGCCGTGCGGTCATCCTGCACTATCTGGCGGACCTGTCGGTCAGCCAGATCGCCGCGCAGGAGGGGGTGGCCGAGGGCACCGTCAAGTCGTGGTTGCACCGCGGCCGAACCGCCCTGGCCGCGCTGCTGGACGAGAACACCGAGAGGGTGCGCGATGTCTGACCTCGACCCGCTGCTGCGCGAGCGGCTCGGCGCGTACCGCAATGACGTGATCAGCCAAGTCGCCGGCGCCGGTCCGGACAAGGCCCGGCAGCGCCTACGCCGACGCCGGCGAACGACAGCGGCGGCCGCCGCGGCGGCGGTCGTCCTGGGGGTGACCCCCGTCGTCATCAACGCCGCACTGCACGGCGACCGGACTCCGCCGGTGCCGGTGGAGTCCATCCCACCGACGGCCCCGCCCACGCCGGCACCGGCGACGCCCACGCCGAGCGGGTCGCCGACGCAGAGACCGACACCCACCGGTACTGCCCCGACCGGCCCGGACGGACGCATCAGTCGGGCGCAGTTGCTCGCCACACCTGTCGACCTGCCGAACTGGCCGCCGGGCATGGCGGAGGGCGGCTGCACCACCTCGAACGTACGGCTGAAGACCAACACGGATAAGACGTACGTGTCCGAGCTTGCCGACAACGAGTTCGAGTACGGCGACGTCGATGGCGACGGAGTCGACGAGACCATCGCCATCGTCGCCTGCCGGTACGGCGAGGCGTCGGCCAAACAGGTGGTGGCGTTCGAGCGGAACCGGGACGAGCGGATCGTGACGGTGGGCAGAGTGGTCCGGACCGACGACGAGTTCAAGGACATCCTCGCGGCGGAGATCAGCCCGACCGGTGCGGTCCAGGTGACGGTGGCCGACATCGTGCCCTGTTGCGAGATCCCGAAGTACTTCCGGCGGGAACAGGTGCGGACGTACAAGTGGAACGGGCAACGGTTCGAGCAGAGCGACGGCCCGACGAAATTCGGCACGGATCCCCGGCTCACCGACCTGAGGCTGAGCATGACCTACGACGTGGTCGACGTCGGCGGGGCGGACACCCGACGCAAACTCACCACTGTCTTCACGGTCACCAACGCCGGGCCGGTCGACGCGCCGCAGGTCGCATTCCACGACATCGAGCGCGGCGAGCGGGCGGGCGGAGACTGGTCCCGATGCAAGCCGGGACAGGTCGCGGACTCGAGCCGACCGACGTGTCTACTTCCCGGCGTGCCGGCTGGTGAGTCTCGCCGCTACACGTTCGTCCTGCTGATACCTGGCCAGCCGGGCCCCGACGCCTCGAACCGGGACTTCCGCGTCCTGCACTACGACACCCAGGACCGCTACTGGCTCGACCTGAAGCCCGACGACAACGAGGTGCCGCCCGCGTTTCCGCTCTGAAAGGCGCCCCGCCCCAGCCCGGGGCGGGCACCTGTCCTGCCCGCGGCGGGCCGCAGAACTACCTGCCGAGCGGTGTCGCGCGGCAGGACCGCCTGCCCGACCGCGCCCGCCGGGCTCGATCACGTTCCGCCGGTCGTCACGGCCTCTCCTGGGGCGACCATCCGGCCGCCGCGACGTCCACGCCCTCGCCGCGCAGCGGTGTGCCCTCGGCGCGCAGCCGGGCCCGCGCCTCCCGCTCGTGTCCCGGTGGCAGCCGGCCGGCGGAGGTAACCACCCGATGCCAGGGCACCGAGCCGCCGTGGCGGGCCATGATGTTGCCCACCAGTCGCGCGGACGCCCGCCCCGAACGCTCGGCGAGCGCGTCGGCGACCGCGCCGTAGGACATCACCCGACCCTCGGGGATCCGCTCGACCAGGTCGAGCACCGCCTCGACGTACTCGTCAGGAGTCACAATCCGCCACCATATGGGAACATCGCCGGGCGCTGCGACAGTGAGCACGCAGAATGGTCGCGTGCGCGACGCAGTCACGGCGGCCCGGCGGGTCGTCGTCAAGATCGGATCTTCCTCGTTGACCACCGCGACCGGCGGGCTGGCCGACGAGCGCGTCGACACGCTCGTCGACACCCTCGGCCGGCTGACAAGCGAGGGGCGCGAGGTGGTGCTGGTCTCCTCCGGCGCCATCGCCGCCGGCCTCGCCCCGCTCGGGCTCCCCCGACGTCCGCGCGACCTGGCCACCCAGCAGGCCGCCGCCAGCGTCGGGCAGGGCCTCCTGATCGGCAGGTACGCGACGAGCTTCGCCCGGCACGGCCGCACCGTCGGGCAGGTGCTGCTCACCGTCGACGACGTGACCCGACGGGCGCACTACCGCAACGCGTACCGCACACTTCGCAAGCTGCTCGACCTGGGGGCGGTGCCGATCGTCAACGAGAACGACACGGTCGCCACCCAGGAGATCCGGTTCGGCGACAACGACCGACTGGCCGCCCTGGTCGCCGCGCTGGTGCACGCCGACCTGCTGGTGCTCCTCTCCGACGTGGACGCGCTCTGGACCGGCGACCCCGGCAACCCGCACTCCACCCGGATCGCGGAGGTCCGGGACGACGCGGACCTGGCCGGGATCACCATCGGCGGGACCGGCCGCTCCGGCGTCGGCACCGGCGGCATGGTGACCAAGGTCGAGGCGGCCCGGATCGCCACCGGCTTCGGCATCCCGGTGGTGCTCACCGCCGCCGACCTGGCCGCACCGGCCCTGACCGGCGAACCGGTCGGCACCCTGTTCCATCCGCAACGGCAACGCCCGACGGCCCGCTTGTTCTGGCTGGCCCACGCCACCTCACCGCGCGGGCGGCTGCACCTCGACCCGGGCGCGGTGGCGGCTGTCGTCGGGCGGCGCAAGTCGCTGCTACCCGCCGGCATCACCGCTGTGGACGGCACCTTCACCGCTGGCGACCCGGTGGACCTGGTGGACACCGCCGGCGCGTCGGTGGCCCGCGGGTTGGTCAACTACGACGCGGTGGAGCTGCCGGGGCTGCTCGGCCGGTCCACGTCCGAACTCGCCGCGGCGCTCGGCCCGGCGTACGAACGAGAGGTCGTCCACCGCGACGACCTCGTGTTGCTGTAAGCAGGGGACCCTTGACGCCTGGTGTCGTACGAGGGGCCCTTCCGAACACGAGGAGCGATCGATGAGCGTCGTCGAGCAGGCGAAGCGGGCGCGGGAAGCCGCCACGGCGTTGGCAGTGGCCACCCGTACGGTCAAGGACGCCGCGCTGGTGGCGATGGCCGAGGCGCTGGTGGCGCGTACCCCGGAGATCCTGACCGCCAACGAGACGGACCTGGCGGCCGGCCGGGAGGCCGGGCTGAGCGCGGCCGTGCTGGACCGGCTCGCCCTCGACGGGGGCCGGGTCGCCGGCATCGCCGACGCGCTACGCCAGATGGCCGCGCTGCCCGACCCGGTCGGCGAGGTGGTACGCGGTTCCACCCTGCCCAACGGGCTGGAGCTGCGCCAGATCCGGGTGCCGTTCGGGGTGGTCGGCATCATCTACGAGGCGCGGCCGAACGTGACAGTGGACGCCGCCGGGATCTGCCTGAAGTCCGGCAACGCGGCGCTGCTGCGCGGGTCGTCGTCGGCCGCGCACTCCAACGCCGCGCTTGTCGCGGTGCTGCGCGACGCGGTCGCCGGCGCGGGGCTCCCGGCCGACGCGGTACAACTGCTCGACGCCAGCTCCCGCGACTCGGTGAAGGAGCTGATGCGCGCCCGAGGGCTCGTCGACGTGCTCATTCCGCGCGGTGGGGCGTCGCTGATTCGGACCGTGGTCGAGGAGTCGACGGTGCCGGTGATCGAGACCGGGGTGGGTAACTGCCACGTCTACGTGGACGCCGCCGCCGACGTGGCGAAGGCCGTCGCTGTGACGTTGAACGCCAAGACGCAGCGTCTGTCCACCTGCAACACCGCCGAGTCGCTGCTGGTGCACGCCAGCGTCGCCGACGCGTTCCTGCCACCGATGCTCGCGGCCTTCGCCGAGGCCGGGGTGACGGTGCACGGCTCCCCCGAGGTGGCCGCGTACTCCGCCGCTGTGGTCCCGGCCACCGAGGAGGACTTCGCCACCGAGTACCTGTCCGCCGACATCTCGGTAGCGGTGGTCGAGTCGCTGGACGCGGCAGTGGGGCACATCCGGCGCTACGGCACCGGGCACACCGAGGCGATCCTCACCGACTCGGCGAGCGCGGCCCGCGATTTCGTCGCGCGGGTGGACGCGGCCGCGGTGATGGTGAACGCGTCGACCCGTTTCACCGATGGCGGCGAGTTCGGCTTCGGCGCGGAGATCGGCATCTCCACGCAGAAGCTGCACGCCCGTGGCCCGATGGGCCTGCCCGAGCTGACCTCGACGAAGTACGTGGTCACCGGGGACGGGCACCTGCGCGCCTGACCGTCCCCGGTGGACGGGGTGCCGCCGGGGTGTGCCGGGTCGCTAGTCTGGGGCCGGTTCGGCACGGCCAGTCCGGGGAGGCAGCATGCTGGGTGAGAAGGCCCTGGAAGAGCAACTAGCCCAGGCGCGGGCCGCCTTGCGGGAGGTCAGCAGCACCGTCGCGCCCCGGGAACGGGTCGAGTCGGTGGGCGAGGCGGCCGACGGGCGGATCCGGGTCACCGTCGACAGCGCCGGCCGGGTCAGCGCCGTCAACCTCGATCCCCGGGTGCTGCGCGAGGGCTCGGAGCAGCTTGCCGAGGAGTTTCGCCGGGCGGTGAACGCGGCCCTCGACGGGCAGGAAGAGGCCACGGCCGGGACGGAGCCGATGCCCGACCTGGCTGCGATGACCGCCACAGTGGAGCGGCTACAGGACCAGGGCCTGCGGCAGATGCGGGAGATCACCCTCGCGGTCAGCGAGACCATGCGGAAACTGCATGGGAGGAGCTGACGATGAACCCGCTCGACGTCGACGTCGACTCGGTGCGCCGCGGCGCTGAGGAGTTGGCCCGGGCCAAGGAGGAGGTCGGGCAGGCCTTCGAGGCGTTCCAGGCCGCGGTGGGTAGCTACGCGGACGCCTTCGGCGGCGACGACATCGGGATGCTGCTCGGTGTCGCCCACCAGGCTTGTGTGGACGGGCTGACCGAGTGCCTCAGCACCAACCTCACCGAGCTGGAAAACTACGCCGCCGGCCTGCACTCGATGGCGGAGGGTTACCGAGCCGTCGAGGAGGGCGTCACCGACCTGTTCCAATCAATTCTCGGCAAGCTCGGCGGCTGAACCCGCCGTACGGGGAAATGGAGTGGCCGTGGGCCTGACGCTTCCGGGTGAGCTCGTGTCGTTGCTCTCGATGATCGGGTACGACTGGCCGGAGTCGGACGAGACAGCCCTGTTCCAGCTTGCCGGCGAGTGGACCGGCATGGCCGACCGGATCAACAGTTCGGTAGCCCAGTTGGAGTCGGCCGCGCGAACGGTGTTGGACGCCAACCGGGGCGAGAGCTTCACAGCGTTCGCCGACGAGTGGAACGACAGGGAGTCGGCCGCCCGCAACATCGCCGACGCCACCGACCCGACGAACATCATCTCCATCGGGCTGATGGCCGCGGCAGGGGTGGTGCTGGCCCTGAAGATCCAGGTCATCATCCAGCTGATCCTGCTGGCCATCCAGATCGCGCAGGCGATCGCCACGGCGGTGGTGACCTTCGGCGCGTCCCTGCTGGAGATCCCGATCTTCAAGATGATCACCGGGCTGATCGTCGACCAGCTGATCGGGATGGCGGTGGACACGGTGCTCAATGGCTAGGAAGCGCACCTCGCCGCCCCGCCAGACGCAGGCGAAGGGCGCCAGGATCGTCTCGGCGTACCTGGAGAACGCCGACGTGTTCCGCACCGCCAAGACGGCCGGCACCACCCCCCGCGGCCCGGCCGTGCTGGTGCTGCGCAACCGCCCGGACTTCGACAAGAGGGACTTCGACCGCAAGGCCAGGGACCTGGTCCGGCTCGGCCAGGAGGGCCGGCTGAGCAAGGCGAAGTCGGACCGGACGGCCAACAACGTCTACCACCGCGGGGGCCGAGGGACCAAGCCGGGCACCCGGACCCGCACCAACGTCTTCCGGGACCGGGTGATCCGCCGGCTGACGAAGAACGAGAAGTTGACCCAGCAGCACGGTGACCGGACGACCAACCAGTACCTGGCCAACAAGCAACTCGTCGATCGCCTCTACGACGGCCGGGGGCCGATCCGGGCCCGGGGCGAGGGACTGGACCCGGACCATATCCACGAGCTGCAACTCGACGGAAAGGACGAATACGCTAACCTCAGGCTGATGGACTCCTGGACCAACCGCCAGCTCGGCAGCGATATCTCCGTGGCGTTGCGCGACGTCCCCGAGGGCACCCCGATCATCGTGAAGTTCCTGCCATGACCGACGCGGACCCCGCCGTCCTCGCCCGGATCACCGAAAAGCTGGAGCTGCTCACCCGGGTCGAGGCCGAGCACGGCTTCGGTGTGCGTATCGAGGGGGCGGCCCCGCTGGAGCCGATCGCCGACCTGCCGGGCGTCGCCGAGGTCTACTCCCTGTTCCAGCGGCTGGAGGGCGACAACTTCCGGTTCCACGCGCCGAAGGAGATCCGCACCCCGCAGGCCTGGGCGGAATACGAGGTCGACCCGAGCGACCCGATGGGCAGCCCGTTGGTCGTCGGCTACGAGATCGACAGTGTCCCCCGCGGCCTACGGTCCGAGATCCGCGGCGGCGACCCGATCTACCTCGACCGGGAAGACCTGGACGTGTATTACATGGAGTCCAGCGCCTACGTCTACCAGTACGAGCACCCCGACGAGGACGTCGAGTTCGCCATCATCGCCCCCGACGTCGCCACGTTCTTCGACGAACACGTGCTCGGCCCCCGCTACCCGGAGCTGACGGCCGTCGTCCTCGGTCCCGCCGCCCCCGAGCAGCGGCTGCGCAAGGGACGGCACGCAGGCGAGTACGCCGACAACTGGCGGCGGCTGCTGATCGCCGCCGGCCTGTCGTCCTGACCGACCCGACTCCTGTGACCACGAAGGACCGTCATGGCCGCTGACCCCCGGTTCCGTGCCCTGTGGCACGAGGACGAGCTCATCCCGTACCCGCGTGAGGCGTGGCTGGAGGGGGGTCTCGGCCCCGACCTGCTCCCCGCTGGCGACGAGATCCCGCTCGACGTGGCGGTCGTCTACACCGCGTTCCTCGAAGGCGACATCGAGCTGTACGACACCATGCAGCTGACCACCGAGGACGGTTCGCTGGACATCCGGCTGATCGTGGTGGGCGCGGTCGCCGACAACCCCAACCTGCTCTACGTGCTGGACCCGCGCACCGGCGAGATCCTCCAGTTCGACCTGGACCAGAAGGACGTTCAGGGCGTCAACAGCAGTTTCCGCACGTTCGTCGAGTTCCTCTACCAGTTCGCGCTCTTCGTCGAGGCGGATGAGGGCAAGGCGGGCCGGGCGGAGCGGGCCGAGACGCTGCGGACGGTGCTGGAGGGCATCGACCCGGCCGCGTTCGCCCCGGACGGCTGGTGGCCGCTGGTGATCAGCCAGCTGAGGTGACCACCCGGCAGGCCCGGATCGCCCGCAGTGTGGTGTGCACGTCGAACTGGTGACCGTCGTCGCTGTCCCAGCCGCCGTCGCTGCGCTGGGTCTTGGTGAGCCGCTCGCGGGCCGCGACAAGCAGCCAGTGCTCCTCGCCCATGTCCACGCGGCTCAGCGTCCCGGCCAGCCAGGCCACGTCCGCCGGGGACAGCTGTGGGATCCGCTCGGCGAGCACCGACTGGATCAGCGCCGACTCGTAGTACATCTCCTGCCGGTGCAGCACTGCCGCGGTCAGCCAACCGGCGGGCACGAACGAGGGCCAACGGCCGTCCGGGGCGAGCTGCGCGGCGAGCGTCTGCGCGGCGGCCTGCACCACCCCGGCGTACGACCCGCCGACCCGGTGGTCCAGCGGCCCGGCGGCCCGGGCGCCCAGCCCGCCCACACTGAGCCAGAAGGCGGCGTTGGCGGTGAGGTAGAGACGGGCCTCCGGGTCGCCTGGGCGGGCCCACTCCGGGGCGAGGTCGGCGAGCGTCGGGTCCTCGTCCCAGCCGCCGTCGGGCAACTGGGAGGCGGCGAGCCAGTCCAGCGCGCGCCGGGCCGCCGGGCGGCCGAGGGCACCGAGGTCGTCCAACTCGGCCAGGCGGAAGCAGGTCGCGTCGATGGAGCCGACGGCACCGTCCAGGACGGCTGGCCACCCGCCGTCGGGCGTCTGCCCGGCCTCGGCGGCGTCGAGCACCTCGTCCGGCACCGGTACGCCGCCGCGCAGCCGGGACAGACGCGCACGGTCGACCGCGTCGCCGTGCGCCACGACGAAGCCGATAGCGCCGTCCATGTCCACCACGGCGGTCACGCTACCTGCGTAAAGGGCGTCGCGCCTCGGGGAATCGGCCGAGGCCGGGGCGGGTGAGTGGCCCGCCGCCGGCCCCGGTCGTCGCTCAGTACGCGGGCAGCGACGGGTCGATCTGCTTGATCCAGGAGAGCACGCCACCCTGCACGTGCACGGCGTCGCGGAAACCGGCCGCCTTGAGCGCGGCGAGCGCCTCGGCCGAGCGGACGCCGGACTTGCAGTGCAGCACCACCTGCTTGTCCTGCGGCAGCTTCGCCAGCGCCTCACCGGAGAGGATGTCGCCCTTGGGGATCAGGGTGGAGCCGGGGATCCGGACGATCTCGTACTCGGCGGGCTCCCGCACGTCGACGAGGAAGATGTCCTTGCCGGCGTCCTGCCACTCCTTGAGCTCCACAGCGGTGATTGTCGAGTCGACGGTCGCCTCCTGGGCCTCCTCGGAGACCGCGCCGCAGAAGTCCTCGTAGTCTTCCAGCAGGTCGGTGACGCTCGGGTTGTCGCCGCAGAGCGCGCAGTTCGGGTCCTTGCGCACCTTGATCTTGCGGTATTCCATCTCCAGGGCGTCGTAGACCATCAGGCGGCCGACGAGCGGCTCGCCGATGCCGGTGAGCAGCTTGATCGCCTCGTTCACCTGGATCGAGCCGATCGACGCGCAGAGCACGCCGAGCACGCCGCCCTCGGCGCAGGAGGGGACCATGCCGGGCGGCGGCGGCTCCGGGTAGAGGCAGCGGTAGCAGGGGCCGTGCTCGGCCCAGAACACCGACGCCTGGCCGTCGAAGCGGTAGATCGAGCCCCAGACGTACGGCTTGCCGAGCAGCACCGCCGCGTCGTTGACCATGTAACGGGTGGCGAAGTTGTCGGTGCCGTCGACGATCAGGTCGTACTGGGCGAAGATCTCCCGGACATTCTCCCGGTCCAGCGCGGTGTTGTGGATCTCCACCTGGACCAGGGGGTTGATCTCGCGGATCGACGCGGCGGCGGACTCGGCCTTGGACCGCCCGACGTCCGACACGCCGTGAATGACCTGGCGCTGGAGGTTGGACTCGTCGACGGTGTCGAAGTCGATGATGCCGAGCGTGCCGACCCCGGCCGCGGCGAGGTACAGCAGGGCGGGCGACCCGAGGCCACCGGCGCCGACACAGAGCACCCGGGCGTTTTTCAGCCGCTTCTGCCCGGTCACCCCGACATCCGGAATGATCAGATGGCGTGAGTAGCGGCGGATCTCGTCAACGGTCAGCTCGGCGGCGGGCTCGACGAGCGGGGGCAACGACACGGTGGACTCCCCGGGATCGGCGGTGTGAACCGCGCCATTGTCACTCGCCGGAGCCCCGCTCGGCCATGAGGGACGACACTGGTCCGCGATGCGGGAGTGGGAATAACCGACGACCCGGCTGATCAGGGAACAATGTCGCCGGCGTAGCGACGGCCGTCGAGGTAGGGCCAGGCGTTCGCGACGCAGCCGCGCAGGCCGTACGTCTGCTGCTGCATCACCGGGGCGGGCTCCCCCGGCTCGGGACAGGCCTCGTGCTGCTCGCCGAACTCGTGACCCACCTCGTGGTTGATCACGTAGGTGCGGTAGGTGTCGAGCGCGGCGCCGTAGTCGGGGACCGCCTCCATCCAGCGGGCCAGGTTGATGATGACCTGGCCGGGCAGGCGACAGGAGGTGTAGCGCTCGGTGGCCAACCCGCCCTCGGCGCACATCCGCTCGGACGTGACCGGGGTGGCCAGGTAGATGGTGAAGTCCGCCGCCCCGGCGTCGGCCACCCGCTGCACCCGCAACTCGTCGGAGGCGATCCAACTGCGCCGGTCGGCAAGCACCTCGTCCACCTTGGCGGCGAACGCGTCGGCGTCCTGGCCGGTGCCGCGTTCGACCACCACCCGGTAGCGGCGCAGCGGCCCATCCGTTCCGTACACGGGTGTCTCGCCGTCGGCCGCCGTGAAGCGTCCGGCTCCGACCGAGGGGTAGCTGGTGGGCGCGGGGTGCGCGGGCGCCCCACCTCCGTGGCCCATCTCACCCTGCCTGGTGGCCGGGGTGTCGGCCGGCGGCTCGCCGCCCTGGTTGAGCGTCACGCCGACGCCGGCGGCCAGGACGAGCACGAGCGCGCCGAGCAGCAGGGTACGGCGACGTCGCCTGCGCATCCGGCGGAGCGTGGGACGCGCGCCGTCGTACGCCGACCGGCCAGACCGGTCGGGCGGCGAGGGCGGGCCGTAAGGGGACGACGGCGTCATGACGTCAAGCCTGCCAGATTATTCGGGCATTTCTCTGTTTTTACCGTTATTCAGGCATTGCGCCTGATGGTGAGTGGGCGGTCAGCCGGTCGCAGCGCCGTTCAGAGGGCGGGGCCGGCGTAGCGGCGTCCATCGACGTACGGCCACGGGTTGACCCGGCACCCGTTGAGGAAGAGCGTCTGCTGCATCATCACCGGCGCCGGGCGGCCCGCACCCGGGCAGCGCTCGTGCCGGTGCCCGAGCTGGTGACCGACCTCGTGGTTGACCACGTATGTGCGGTAGACCGCAAGCGGCACCCGGGCCGAGACGAAATGCGGCACCGACAGCCGCCACCGGTCCAGATTGATGATCACCTGGCCGGGTGCCCGGCAGGAGGTGTACGGCCGACCCCCGATCCGGATGTTCACCCCGCCCTCGGCACACATCCGCCCCGCCGTGCGGGCGGTGGCCAGATAGACGGTGAAGTCGCGCGGCGCGTCCCCCGGCACCTGCTGCAGCCGGAGCCTGCCGCTGTCCACCCAACTGCCCGGCCCGGCCAGCGCCACCTGGACCGCCTGCGCGAAGTCCGCGGCGACCTCGTTGCTGCCCGACTCCACAGCGACCCGGTACCGCCGCACCGCACCGGCGCGACCCAGCACCGGGCCGGAACTGTCGTCGTAGCCGAACCTCCCGGTGCCGGCACTCGGGACGGTGCCAGGCACCCGCAGCACCGGCGACGGACTGGACGGGACCACGGCGGAGGGCGACGGGCCCACCGACGGCGGCGGCGCGACCACCAGCGGCGTCGCGTCGACCTCGTCGGCGGCCAACCGCTCGGCACCGGGACGCCCGCCCGGCCCCTCGGCGACGACGGTGACCACCGCGCAGACCGCCAACACCACCGCAGCGAGCTGGGCGAACCGCGCGAAACGTCGCTGACGGCGACCGGGAAGGGGGCTTGAGCTGGGCATCCAGGTCAGCCTGCCAGATCGGACCGCCCGACGGTCTCCTCCGTTTCGGCGAGCAGGCCGACCACCGCCCGGGCAACCAGGCGCGGCACCTCCAACTGCGCCACGTGACCGACGCCGTCGAGCATCATCAACCGACTGTCCGGGATCACCCGGGCGGTCTGCGGCGCGACCCGCACGTCGACCAGGCGATCCGCCCGGCCGCCCACCACCAGGGTCGGTGCACGCACCGCCGCGGCGAGTCGCCACAGCGAACCCGACCCCGGCAGGTACGCCCGCAGGAAGCTGGAGACCAGGCCACGGAACGTCCGGACGTACGCGGCGGCGTAGTGCTCCGCCTCGTACCGCACCCGGATCTCCTCAAGCGCCTCGGCCCGACGCTGGTCGCAGATCCGGCTCAGGTCGGCGACGCACGCCTCCAGCACCTGCTGGGCCATCACCTCGGGAGCGAGCTGGGTGAGGTGCCGGGCGACCAGCCGCTCACCCCGCGGGATGGCGAGCACCGGCAGCATCCGCCCCTGCAACGAGCGACGGAAGTCGAGGAACGGCAGGGCCGGAGAGATCAGGGTGAGGGTCCGGACCAGGTCCGGCCGGAGCCCGGCGACCTGCACCGCCACCGCGCCGCCGAGCGAGTTGCCGAACAGGTGCACCGGCCCTCGACCGGAGTGCTCGATCCAGCGGACGACAAGGTCGGCGAAGGCCGCAATGGTGTAGCGGGGACCCGGCTCACTGCGACCGAAGCCGGGCAGGTCGATGGCCTGACCGTCAAGCCGGTCGGCGAGCAGCCCGGCCAGGTCGGTCCAGTTCTGTGACGACCCGCCCAACCCGTGCACGTACAGCGCCGGTTCCGCGCCGGCGGTGGTCGCCGGAGTGTCTCGGACGTACGTGACCCGGCCGTCGAGGCGGACCTCCCGGCCCGGCCAGGGCGGTGGGACCTGATGATCGGGGAGCAGGTGGTCGGGCCAGAGGGTGGCGCGCTTCATCGTTCCAGTCTGCCCCGTTCCACTCAGGACAGCAGCGCCTCCAGCCGACGGTTGACCGCCGCCAGCGTCGCCCGGACCACCGCCTGCCGCGGATCACCGGCGACCAGCGCCGAGCCGGCGAGCTGCTCGACCCAGCCCGCACAGACCAGCAGCACCACCACGGTGGCCACCTCGCAGTTGCCGAACGGCACCACCGCCGCGTGCTCGACGAAGCAGCGACCCCGTTCGGCGTTGTCGGTGCCGCGCAGCAACTCGTCCACCGCGGCGGCCGCCGCCACCGCGCAGAGCCGCAGCACGTAGCCGTCCACCGCCGGCCCGGTGGCGTACCCGGAGGCGTTGTCCCCCTCGGCCAGCAGGCGGACCTCCACGTTCGCGTCCAGCCCGAACGTGCTCACCTGCACGTGGTCGATCACCACCCGCGGCCCCGGCACTCCCCCGGTGTCCAGCGGGCGGGACGGCGCCGACTCCGTCGTGGTCACCTGACCACCGGAGTACGACGTGCCGAGGGTGGCCGGGCTGCCGGTCGCGGCACCGGCCGGCGCGGCCGAGACCGAGCCCGGCTCCTCGACCGTGGCGCGACCCCGGTGCGTCGCGTTCGTTCGGCGGCGGCGTGTGGTGTCCGTGCCGGTCCACTGCTCCGGGCCGGTCGGCGTCGCCTCCACCGGGCCGCCCGACGGACGCCCCGGCGGCGTCGGCTCGGCTGCCCGGATCTCACCGGTGCGGGAGGCCGGACCACCGTCGCGCGGGGTCGCGCCGGGCGGCTCCGCCGTACGCCGCTCGGCAGGTCGGGGTTCGGCCAGCCGTCGACGAACCGGCGGAGGTGGCGTGCTGGGCAGGCCGGGCACGTTCTGTGGGGCGGCGGCCAGCCCCATCCGATCCTGCAGCAGCCGGGCCACCTGGCGGCTCACCTCGGCCGGGTCGGCGCCGTCGGCCAGGTCCAGGCGCAGGCTGTGCGCCCCCGCCGGGGTGCGGCGCAGCGCCGCGTCGCGGACACCGGCGACCTCTCGAACGGCGTCCAGGATGGCGTTGACGTCGAACCCCTCGGGGCGCTCCCGGAGTGGGGCTGGTTCGTCGTCGCGGCGAAGGTGGGTGGCGATGCGGGCGAGCTCCGGGGTTTCGGCGGGTGGATCCACGGCTGGCGGCTCCGGCACGACGGGCACGTCCGGCTCCGCGGGGACGCGCTGCGGCAGCACCGCCGCCCTCGGGTCTGGTTGCCGGCCGTCGTCGGCCGGATCGGTCGACGACGCCGGGTCGGGGGCGGAACGGCGCGCCGCGTAGGGCGAGGTGGAAGTGACCGGGGACCGGTCATGGCGCTGGGCCCCGCTGGCGGCGACGGGCGGAATCTCCGCGGCTGAGGACACCCTGAGGTCGGCTGCCGACGGGGCGTCGGCCCGGGGTGCCTCGAAATGCGCGGGCCCGGGCGGTTCGGGGATCGCCGACCGGAGCCGGAATGGTGCGGTCGGCCGGATCTCGGGCCGTGCTGGGCCGGGCGTCTCGCCGGCCTCGCCGCCGGCCGCGCTCGTGGACCGGCTGGCCGGCCAGGAGGGTCGCTCGGCGGGGGCGGTTGGGATCCGGCCCTCGGACCAGTCCGGCCGCTCGGCCGGGGAGTTGCTCGCCGTCGGTGAACCGCCGGCCCACGAGGGGCGCTCCGCCACCAGGGGCGGGCCCGCCGGGGCCGGGGGCGCGTCGGCGAGCGTGGGGGGCGGCCCGGCCGGTGCCGGAGGCGGCGCGTCGACGGGCGCGGCACCGGCGGCCCAGGAGGGCCTCGTCGGTGGGGCGCTGGCAGGTGTCGGGTCGGCGTCTCCGGCCCAGGGCTCCGGCGCCGGGGTGGGCTCGGCAGCGGAACCCCTGGCCCACGAGGGCCGGACCGGCGGGACGCTTGTCGTCGCCTCGGACCCGCCGGCCCAGGACGGCCGTACCGGCGGAACGCTTGTCACCGCTCCGGACCCGCCGGCCCAGGAGGGCCGTGCCGGCGCCGGGCTGGTGGGCGTCGGGTCGGACCCGCCGGCCCAGGACGGGCGGTCCGTCCGGGGTGCGCCGGACCCGGCCCAGGAGGGACGGTCGGTCGGTGGGCCGCTGGTCGGCGCGGGAACGTTTGCCCACGAAGGGTGGTCGGCCGGTGGGCTGCTGGTCGGCATCGGAGCGCCGGCCCACGAGGGACGATCGGCGACCGGTGGTGTGCTGCCAGTCGACGGCACCGGGGGGCCACTGGTGGGGGACACGTCCGCGTCGGCGGACCGGGGCGCGACGGCGGGCGACGCGGCCCAGGACGGGCGATCGGACGGCGGTGGGCTGAACTGCTCGCCCGGGCGCGGCGGCACGGCCTCGGACCCGGACTCAGCCCCTGTGACGTCGTACCCGTGGGGCGGATCGGCACGCACCGGCTCATAGGGGCGGGGCACCTCGGCGCGCACCGGCTCGTACGGCTGGTGGGGCTCGGCGACCCAACCCGGCGCGGGCTCGTCCCGGGTCTTGGGGGCGGCCGGCTCGTCGTCCGACCGGGACCAGGGTGGCGCCCACCCGCCGCCGGAGCTCGGCCGGTTCCAGTTCGGCCCGGACCAGTCCGGCTCGATGGCCGGCGACTCGCCGGCACGGTGTGCGTCGCCTGGTCGGGGGTTGTCCGCGGCGCGACCCGGCTCGGCCGCGTCGGCGGGCCCGGCCGGCCTCGATGCTGCCGGCGGCTCGGGGGCGAGCGGGTCCCGCCAGTCACGGGGCGCGGCCGGCTCGTCGGCGGCCAACCGTTCGCTTGTCGGCGCGCGGAAGCCGGGCGGCACCTCGAAACCAGACGCGGCGGTGCCGACCGGCGGCACCTGGACGGCTGGTGGCGCGGAGGTGGGCGGGCCGGGTGCGGCCCAGCGAGCACGGTGCGCGGCGGCCGGATCGGCGGTGGCGCGGGTGGCGGTGCCCTCGTCGGGCTCGCCGGCACCCTGCTCCTGCGGCGGTGCGGGACGTTGGGCGGGCACCACCAGCCGGTCACCGGACGCCTCGGGTCGACCCTCGGCCGGTAGCCCCGGCGGTGCGCTCACCGGCGTGGGGCGGCCGGCGGGTGGTTCGAGACCGGGAGGGCGGACGCCGTTGGCGTCGCCCGGGTGGTGCACGCCGTTCGGGTGGTGGCCGTTGGCGCGGGTCGGCGGATCGAGGTCACCCGGCAGCCCGCGCAGCGGCGCCGGCAGGTCGCCGTGCCGGCTGGACGAGGTGCGCCAGCCAGCCGCCGGGTCGGGTTGCCAGCGCGGCTCCTCGTCCGGGGCATCCTCGCGATCGGCGGCTCGGGACCACCCACCCGACGGAGGCGCCCACCCGCTGACGGAACGGCCCGGGTCGTCGTGCTGACCCGTTCCGTCACCGTGTTCTCCCGGGGTGGCGGCTCCGGGTTGCCCTGTTTCACTCACCGCGCGCTCCTTGGTCGCCCCCGCTGAGGCTACCGTGTGCCGAGAGTGGCGATAAGTTACAGCGGCGGGCCATTTCCACGACGGGGGTCGCGAGCTTCGCCCGGTCTGGGGGGAAAATGCCGGCTCGTACGGAGAACTCGGAGGATCCCATGACCGCTGCGGGGAACGGTGCACAGACCGCTGGCCGGCCCACCCGCCTGCCCCGCTCCGCGCGCCGAAAGCAGCTTCTCGCTGCGGCGCAGGAGGTGTTCGTCGCACAGGGCTACCACGCCGCGGCGATGGACGACATCGCCGAGCGGGCCGGGGTCTCGAAGCCGGTGCTCTATCAACACTTTCCCGGAAAGATGGATCTCTACCTGGCGCTGCTCGACACGCACTGTGACGCCATCGTCGCTCAGGTGCAGGATGCGATGCGCGGCACCAGCGACAACAAGGAGCGCGTCGGCGCGTCGGTGCGGGCGTACTTCGACTTCGTCGATCACGAGAGCGAGGCGTTCCGCCTCGTCTTCGAATCGGACCTGCGCAACGACCCGGCGGTGCGGCAGCGGGTGGAGCGGGTCGAGCAGGGCTGCATCGCGGCGATCACCGACACCATCATCTCGGACACCGGGGTGAGCCGGGCGCACGCCGAGTTGCTCGCCTCCGGGCTGGTCGGCGCGGCGGAGACGGCCGCGCAGTTCTGGCTGGCCGGTGGCCGTCAGGTGCCCAAGGCCGAGGCCGAGGCCCTGGTGGCCGCGTTGTCCTGGCGGGGCATCGCGAGCTTCCCGCTGCAAGGTGAGTCAGCCTGACCGCTGACCCCGTGATCGGATAGCCTTCCCAGGGCGGTTCTTTCGCCCCAGTTGAGGAGGCACAGTGGAGGTCAAGATCGGCGTGCAGTACGCGCCGCGTGAGCTGGTACTGGACAGCGCTCAGTCGCCGGCCGAGATCGAGCAGATCGTGACCGACGCCTTCGCCGGCAACGGCGGCACGCTCTCCCTGACCGACGAGAAGGGCCGGCGGGTCATCGTTCCGGTCGAGAAGGTCGCCTACGTCGAGATCGCCGAGGCGTCGCCCCGGTCGGTCGGTTTCACCGTCCGCTGACCGGTCCGGCCATCGCGGCAGGTAGGCGTCGGGCCACCTGCCGCGGGCCGGTGCCGGGTTCGCGGTTCCGGTAGCGGCCCCTGCGCGCGGTGCCGCGTCGACGCAGTGCTCGACCCGGCAAGCACCGCCCGCTCGGCTCGGGTTCTTCCCGCACCTCACCCGGATGACATGAGGCAATCCCCGTCCGGCCCGGACCCCCGCCGTCCGGCCCGGACCCCCGCCGCCCACCGCACGTCGGTGACTCATGCGGGGTACGCCCCTCGCTTAAATGTGACTTAGGTCACAATCATCGCCCCCGCGTGTCGCCTGGCCGACCGGGAATCGGGACGAAGGCATGCCTGTTCAGGTAGCATAGAGCAGTTGCCGTGGGCGCCGACCTGATCGAAGCTCAGCCTGCGGCGCGCGTGCGGCCCGGTCCGGCTCGGCAGTCTGCCGCCGACCGTGTGGCCCGCGTCATACCGATCGCGCCCTGAGGACATGACGGGCGCACCCACGAGAGGGCACCCCCACATCCAGATGAGCGATTTGACTCAAGATCTGATGGACGGCCAGGAACTGGCCCCCACCGCCCCGGTTCGCCCCGAGGCCCCCACGTTTGCCGCACTCGGCGCCCGCGCCGAGACCGTCGAGGCCCTGGCCGCGGCGGGCATCACCCGCGCCTTCGCCATCCAGGAGTACGCGATCCCGATCGCGCTGCGTGGCGTCGACCTGATCGGCCAGGCGCCCACCGGCACCGGCAAGACCCTCGGCTTCGGCGTGCCACTGCTGGACCGGGTCTTCGCCCCGGGCGAGGGCAGTGACGGCGTCCCCCAGGCGCTTGTCGTCGTCCCCACCCGCGAGCTGGGCATCCAGGTCGCCAAGGACCTGGCCGCCGCCGGCCGGACGCGCGGCGTCCGGGTGCTGCCGATCTACGGCGGCGTGGCGTACGAGCCACAGATCGACGCGCTGCGCAAGGGCGTGGAGATTCTGGTCGGCACCCCCGGCCGCCTGATGGACCTGCAGAAGCAGAAGCACCTCCGACTGGACCGGGTGCACGCGCTCGTTCTCGACGAGGCCGACCGGATGCTCGACCTGGGCTTCCTCGACGACGTCGAGAAGATCCTGGCGATGCTCCCGGAAGACCGGCAGACGATGCTCTTCTCGGCCACCATGCCGGACCCGATCGTCACCCTGTCCCGGCGTTTCCTGCGCCAGCCGATGACGATCCACGCCGGGCACACCGCCGAGACCGGCCCGTCGCCGCAGACCCAGCAACTGGTCTACCGCACCCACTCGATGAACAAGGTCGAGGTGGTGGCGCGCATCCTCCAGGCGGAGGGGCGCGGGTTGACCATGATCTTCACGCGGACCAAGCGGGCCGCCGACCGGGTCGCCGAAGACCTCGACTTCCGCGGCTTCGCTGTCGCGGCGGTGCACGGTGACCTCGGCCAGGGTGCCCGGGAGCGGGCGCTGCGGGCGTTCCGCGCCGGCAAGATCGACATCCTGGTCGCCACCGACGTGGCGGCCCGTGGACTGGACGTCACGGGCGTCACCCACGTCATCAACTACGACTGCCCGGAAGACCAGGACACGTACACCCACCGGATCGGTCGTACCGGCCGAGCGGGTGCGACGGGCGTCGCGGTGACCTTCGTCGACTGGGACGACATGCCGCGCTGGCGGATCATCGACAAGACCCTCGGTCTGGAGATGCCGGAGCCGCCGGAGACGTACCACACGTCGCCGCACCTCTACACCGACCTGCACATCCCCACCGAGGTCAGCGGCACGCTGCCCACCGCCGAGCGCACCCGGGCCGGGCTGTCCGCCGAGGTCGAGGAGGACCTGGGTGGCACGACCCGCTCCCGTCGGGGCGACAGCGGTGGCCGGGGCGGCCGACGCGGGGAGAGCCGCGGCGAGGGTCGCGGTGAGCGCCGCGGGCGCGGTGACGGTCGCCGGGACCGGTCCGACTCCGGCACCCCGGCCGTCGCCGAGGCACCCGCAGTCGACGCGGCCGAGGAAGGCACCCGTACCCCCCGCCGCCGGCGTCGCCGCCGCGCCGGTGAGGCGGTCGCGGGCGAGCCGACCGCGGTGATCTCCGCGGACGCCGGCCCCAGCGAGCCGGCCGCCGCGGCCGACGGTGAGCCGTCGAAGCCGCGCCGCCGTCGGCGCCGCCGTGGTGGCGGTTCCGACGCGGGTACGCCGGCCGAGGCGACCGCCGACTGACAGCGAGCCACACCTGACATCCCCCGCACCGCCTCGCGCGGTACGGGGGATGTTCCCTTCTCCCGCCCCACCTGCCGAAGATGGATCGATGCCGGAATCACTTGACGCCGCCCTGACCGAGGTCCGGGCGTTGCTGCTCGACCCCGCGCTGACCCGGGCGGTCGCCGCCGGGCGTCGGCGCGGACGCCGCCCCACCGTCGCACGGGCCGAGCTGCGGCCGGTGGCGCTCAAGGCCGGACCCCGGATGCAGATCACCACGTCCGACGGCGCCCGCCCGTACACCCGCAACGTCGCCGCCGGCCCCGAGGCCGCCGCGGCGGTCGACGAACTGCTCGCCGAACCGTTCGGCAACTGGCACGTGGAGACGGCCGACGCGACACTCCAACTACGGGTGACCAAGTCCGGCGACGCGCAGGTGCACCGGGCCACGACGCCCCGCCCGGCGGCGACGCCCGCCGGAAATGACCGGGCCAAGGAATACCTGCTCGACCCCGGTGACCCGATCTTCGCCGAGATCGGCGGCTCGGCGGCGAAACGCCGCCAGGTGGACGCGTTCCTGCGCGCTCTGGCCGCGACCCTGCCCGACGAGCTGACCGGCCCGCTCCGGGTTGTCGACCTGGGCTGTGGCAACGCCTACCTGACGTTCGCCGCGTACCGGTACCTGACCGGTCGTGGGCTCGACGTGCAGCTGGTGGGCGTGGACGTCAGGGAGGACCAGCGGCGGCGCAACACCGAGCTGGCACAGCGGCTGGGCTGGGCCGACCAGGTCAGCTTCGTGGCCGGCACGATCGCCGACGCCGTCGTCGACCCCGCCCCCGACCTGGTGCTGGCGCTGCACGCCTGCGACACCGCCACCGACGAGGCGCTGGCCCGCGCGGTGCGCTGGGAGGCCCGCTGGGTACTTGCCGCACCATGCTGCCACCACGACCTGGCCATGCAGCTCCGCGCCCAGCCCACCCCGGCCCCGTACGAGCTGCTGACCCGGCAGGGCATTCTGCGCGAGCGCTTCGCCGACGTGCTCACCGACGCGCTGCGGGCCGGGCTGCTGCGGGTGCACGGCTACCGGACCGAGGTGGTGGAGTTCGTGGACTCCCAGCACACGCCCCGCAACCTGCTGATCCGCGCCCGCCGCACCGGCGGCGAGGCGACCGGAGCGCAGCGCGAGGAGTACCGCGAGCTGGTGGACCAGTGGCGGGTCACGCCGCGCCTGGCGACCCTGCTGGCCGCCGATGGGGAGCCGACCGAACCGCAGCCGGCGACCCAGGGCGACGACTAACGACGCCGATCGCCGTTGCCGCCGGGATCCCGGCCATTCGTGCGCTCACCGGCTCCCCGGTCGAGGGCCGTCACCCGCTCGCCGCCGTTGCGCTGGCCGGGCCATCCGCCGTCGGCCGGGGCGACGGGGAACGGCACCACCTTGCCCGTGCTCTCGGCGTTGCCGGCGGCTGCGAAGGCGTTCCAGGAGATGTCGACGAGCAACTTCTTCAGCTCCGCGTGCCGGACGGCCGCGTTGTGTTGCAACGCCATCCGGACACCGAGCACCACACCGACAAGCGTGGTGGTGACCGCACCGGTGGCGGCCAACACGTGTTGGCCGGTCGCGGAGTCGGTGCGGAGCACCAGGACCAGCAACCAGATCCAGAACCCGGCGGCGAAGACGCCAGCCTTGGCGACGAAGAAAAGGCTTACCGCACCGGGCTGGTACGGCTGTGGACGGCTCGATTCGGCCATGGTGCTCCTCGGCGGTGGTCCGGTCGAACAGGCTGGCGTTCATGCGCCAATGCCGGGACGGGCACCGAGCCTAGTAGAAGAACGATGATGATCGTTCGAGGTCGGTTGTGGCCGACAGCTGCCCCGGCGAAGAAAGTCCCATCCACGGGACAGTTTGTGCGCTCAGTCAATTGTTTCGGGCCCCGGGCGTACTACCCTCGGAAGGCGCACTGTCCCGTCGCACCGGCAGGGGGTAAGACACGCAGGGATGGGATCAGCCGACGCAACACCGCAGATAGCCTTCGCCCGCTTCGTCCGGCGGGCCATCGACGACGCCCGCGACGAACGTGGCTGGACCGTGACAGATCTCGCCGCCCACACCGGCGTCGGCCGTTCCACTGTGTTTCGTTGGCTGGCCGGTGACTGGCAGGACTATCCCGAGTTGGCCAAGGTACGCGGTTTCTGCGCCGCACTTGATCTGCCGGTCGCCGCCGCGTTCCGCGCGCTCGGCCTGCCCGACGCCGGCCCCACGCCCCGCCGACGCAACGACGACGGCCCGGTCGAGGCGGACGTCCGGGCCATCCTGGACCGGCTGGCCGACCCGACGGTCCCGGCCGAGGAGAAGCACCACATTCGTGACCTGCTCCGCTACCTGGCCCGCCGTCCCAACCGCCGCGCCGGCTAGCCCCGCACGCGCCGCTTGCCCTACTGCACGACGAGGGTGAATTCGGCGGTGTGCACCTCGGCCGCCACCTGGAAGTCGAGGTAGAGGCGGTAGCGGCCCGGGCCGGGGATGGTCAGCCAGAACGTGACCTGGCCGTCGGTCAGCTCCGGCTCCGGGTGCACGTGCAGGTAGCCGAGGTCGCCCTCACGCAACGCCACCAGGTGCCCGTACGCCCCGAGGTAGCGTTCCAGCGCCGCACCACCGCTCGGGCCGTCGATCCGGAAGGTCAACGGCACCGTCACCCCGGCCTGCGGGCTGCCCTGGTAGCCGACCGTGAACCCGTCCACCGTCGTCGAGGTCGCCGGCGCCGGCAGCGACCGAGGCTGGTAGTCGCCGGGCGCGACCAGGTCCGCGCCGAGGGTCACCGCGGTCTGCGCGCCGTTGTCGGCCACCACCGTGAAGTCGGCGTACGCGCGCCAGACGCCGGGCTGCCCGAGGGTCAACGGCACCGACCAGATGCCGTCCGTCGCCATCGTCGGGTGCAGGTGCTGGTAGCCGGTCAGGTCGCGGCGGACGACGATGAGGTGCATCGGCTTGTCGTGCACGACAGCGAAGCGCGTCACCGGGCGGCGCTGCGCGTCCCGCACCTGGAAGCGGAACTGACCGGGGCGACCGGCGGCGAACCCGTCGCCCAGGGGGGCCAGGGTGAAACCGGCAGCGCTGACCGCCAGCCCGCCCGGCTCGGTGGCCGCGCCCTGATCGGTGC
Organism: Micromonospora sp. NPDC049047; assembly: GCF_040649135.1. Taxonomy (NCBI): domain Bacteria; kingdom Bacillati; phylum Actinomycetota; class Actinomycetes; order Micromonosporales; family Micromonosporaceae; genus Micromonospora; species Micromonospora sp. NPDC049047. The sequence continues at coordinate 229,152 of NZ_JBEZEY010000009.1, read as the reverse complement.
TCGTGGTGCTGCCGTGGCTGTGCGGCCCAATGCCCGGCGGGTCGGTGTGCTCGGCCGCCAGGGCGGGACTGCCGGTGGTGCTCCCGGTGGCGTTCACCCGGCCGAGCCCGAAGCCGAGCAGCACCGCCAGCACCAGCCCGCCGACCACCAACGCCAGCCGGAGCGTGCTCCGGTCCGGTGCGGCGGAGACCGGCGCGGGGTCGGAGACCGGATCAGCTCGCACCGCCGGCTCAGCCTGGTCAGGCACCACCGCCGCGTCGGAAACCGGGTCAGACACCTCCGGTTCGGCGGCGGGGTGCTTGTCGGTCATGCCGCCCACCGTACCGCCGGGGCGGAGCACCCCGGGCCGACGCCCGGACGGCGTGGCGACTGTCGCATTCGCCGGGGCCCGGGAACTTTTCCGCACCGGCGTGCGCGGACCGGTCCACCCGGATACCAGCTGGTCAACCGGCTACGGCGAGGGCGAGCGGGAGCACGTCGGGTGCGCCCGCCCGGCGAAGCACCCGAGCCACGAGCGTCATCGTCCAGCCCGAATCGACAAGGTCATCGACGAGCAGTACCGGGCCGTCCAGGCCAGCCAGGGCGGCGGCCAGGTCGGCCGGCACGGTGAACGTGTCGTGCAGCGCGCGTACCCGCTGGGCGCTGTTGCCGCGCGGCCCGGCCGAGCCGCCCGGACCGGCCGGGGTGACCTCGCCGAGCAGCGGCAGCCGACCCACTGCGGCGATCCGCTCGGCCAACGACCCGACCAGCCGTGGTCGGCGCCGGGAACCCACAGCGACCACCCCCACCGGTCGGCGCGGCCACGGGTCGTCGCCGTGCGCCCACGCCTTCAACACCTCCACCACCGCGCCGACGACGTCGTCGGGCACCGGCACGTCCGGTGCCTCCGCGCCGACGAGATCACGCAGCCGGCCACCCCAGCCCAGGTCGGAAAGGCGCCCGACGGCCCGGCCCGGCAGCGCCTGCTCCGCCGGGGCGATCCGGCCCTTGAGGGGTACGCCCACCGCGTCCAGGCCGGTCGGCCAGAGCTTCTTGGGGGCGATCTCCACGCCGGGTCGGCCCAGGAACGTCTGGGCGGCGGCGAGCGCGGCGGTCGACACGTCGGCGGCGAAGAGCGGGTCGGCGCACCTGTCGCACCGCCCGCAGTCGGCCGCACCGGTGTCGTCCAGGCACTCCCGCAGATAGCGCATCCGGCAGTCGGGTGTGGTCGCGTACTCCCGCATGGCCTGCTGCTCGACGGTGCGCGCCTCGGCGACGCGGCGCAACCGGGCCTCGTCATAGGCCCAGGGCTCGCCCGTGGCGAGCCAACCACCGCGCACCCGGCGGACCGCGCCGTCCACGTCGAGCACCTTGAGCATCAGCTCCAACCGGGTCCGGCGCAGGTCGACGAGAGGTTCGAGGGCCTGGGTGCTGAGCGGGCGGTCGGTGTGCAGCGCGGCCAGCACGGCCCGCACCTGCTGCTCCGGCGGGAACGCGAGCGAAGCGAAGTAACGCCAGATCGCGGCGTCCTCGACGCCGGGCAGCAGCAACACCTCGGCATGCTCCACGGCGCGGCCGGCGCGGCCGACCTGCTGGTAGTACGCGATCGGCGAGGGCGGTGCGCCGAGGTGGACGACGAAGCCCAGGTCGGGTTTGTCGAAGCCCATGCCGAGCGCGCTGGTGGCGACCAGCGCCTTGATCTTGTTGTCGAGCAGGTCCTGCTCGGCGGCCCGCCGGTCGGCGTCCTCCACCTGCCCGGTGTACGACGCCACCGGGTAGCCGCGCGAGCGCAGGAACTCGGCAGTCTCCCCCGCTGCCGCCACGGTGAGCGTGTAGACGATGCCCGAGCCGGGCAACTGGTCCAGGTGGTCGGCGAGCCAGGCCAGCCGGTGCGCCGGGCTGGGCAGGTCGAGCACGCCGAGGCGCAGCGACTCGCGGTCCAGGGTGCCGCGCAGCACGAGGGCGTCACCCAACTGCTCGGCCACGTCCTGGGTGACCCGGGTGTTGGCGGTGGCGGTGGTGGCCAGCACGGGCGTGCGCTCGGGCAGCTCGGCGAGGAACGTGCGCAGCCGCCGGTAGTCCGGCCGGAAGTCGTGCCCCCAGTCGGAGACGCAGTGCGCCTCGTCGACCACGAGCAGCCCGGTGGTCGCGGCCAGCTTCGGCAGCACACCGTCGCGGAAGTCCGGGTTGTTGAGCCGCTCCGGGCTGATCAGCAGCACGTCCACCGCACCGGTCTGGATCTCCGCGGTGATCTCGTCCCACTCGTCGAGGTTCGCCGAGTTGATCGTGCGGGCCCGGATGCCGGCCCGGGCCGCCGCCTCGACCTGGTTGCGCATGAGCGCCAGCAGCGGAGACACGATGACGGTGGGGCCAGCCTGGTCGACCTGCCCGCTGTCGCGCAGCAGCGCGGTAGCCACGAAGTAGACAGCCGACTTGCCCCAACCGGTGCGCTGCACGCAGAGCACCCGACGCCGGTCGACGACCAGGGCTTCGATCGCCCGCCACTGATCCTCACGCAGCCGGGCATGGTCGCCGGCCAGCCGACGCAGCACCGCCTCGGCCCGCTCCCGTACCGCTGCTCGATCGTGGCTCATCCGACATTTCTACCAGCAACGGCAGACGTCCCGGCCCGTCGCGGTCGGTGCCGATTGCCTCACTCGACCCGGCCGGGTGCGGCTGCGGGTGGGGCGGGCACGGCCGGTGGGGGTAGGAAGATGAGCCGCTCGCGCAGGGCATCAGTGAGCACCGGCGGGAGGAGGCACCGGGCGGCCAGGTCCTCCATCGAGCCGAACGGCCCACGGAGCCACCGGTCCATCACCACCTGGCGTGCCTGCCCGGCGGTGATCCCGGGCAGCTCGGCGATCGTCCGCTCCTGGACCGCGTTGACATCCACCAGGCCACCGTCATCGAAGGTGCGGGGCAGGTCGGGCCGGCCGATGTGCAACTCATGCCGCGCCGCCGGGTAGTGATAGAGCAGGTAGCGGGCCTGTTCACGACGAACCCGACGGTCGTCGACGGTCGTCTCGGACGTGCCAGCGGTCCGGTGGGTGAGGGCCGACCAGATCGCGCCGTTGAGCAGGATCGTGTGCAGCACGCCGAGCAGCCAGCCGAGCAGCCAGGCCACGATCAGGACACCTTCGGCGTCCGTCACCTCCTCCGTGTCGCCGCTACCGAGCACCGCGATGAACGCGACAGACAGCGACAGGTAACCCACTGCGGCCAGCCCGGTGCGCCAACTCCGTCGCCAACTGGCGTAGAGCAGCACCACCAGCCAGGTGAGCAGACCGAACGAGAGCATCGCGGTAAGCGTGCCGACGACAGTCGCGCTGATGCTCAGCCAGCGCGGCACTGCGTGCGCCCGGATGTCCCGCGCCGAATGCCGGTCCGGGGGCGTGCCCCAGACCGGGAACGGGACGGGCTGCGGGGTGGCCGCCACGCCAATCGGCCCGATCGGCGTAGGCGGCGCGGGCGGACCTGTCGGGGCGGGCGGGCCTGTCGGCGCGGGCGGCGCGGGCGGGCCTGTCGGGGCGGGCGGGCCTGTCGGCGCGGGCGGACCTGTCGGGGCGGGCGGTACGCGAGGGTTGGGGGCCGGTGTGGGGTGGGGCGGTTGCGGCTCGGTCGGCTCTGCCAGAGCGAGCGTCGGGTCGGAGCAGAGGATGCGCCGGTGCAGCTCCTGAAGCACCTCGCCCGGGCCGATGCCGTACTCCTCCCGGAGCAGGTCACCGAACTCCCGGTAGGCCGCGAGCGCCTCCGCCTGCCGCCCACTGCGGTAGAGCGCCAGCATGAGCTGGTGCCGTAGCCGTTCCCGGACCGGGAACTCGGCCACCAACTCCACAAGCTCCCCGACCATCTCCCGGTGCCGGCCGAGGTCCAGCATCAGATCGGCCCGGGTCTCCAACGCCACGGCCCGCAGCTCGACCAACCGTTGCCGGGCGGCCTCCAGGAACGGCCCGGTGAAGCCGGTGAACGGCTCGCCCTGCCAGAGCGCCAGGGCGGTGGCCAGCTCGGTAAGCGCCTCGGCGGCCCGACCCTCGGCCCGCCGCTGCCGGGCGCGGTGGATGCCCCGTTGGAAGCGGACCGCGTCGAGCGCGTCCGGATCGACGCGGAGCAGGTAGCCGGCATCGGTGAGGCTCAACACCTGCCCCGGCGTACGCGGCGACCGGTCCGGCTCCAGCACCCGGCGCAACCCGGCTACGTACTTCTGCACCACGTTGGGGCCGTTCGCGGGCGGATCCTCCGGCCAGACCGCCTCGACGATCTGCCCGGTGGACACCGGTCGGCCCGCCGAGAGCAGCAGCACCGTAAGCACAGCACGCTGTTTGCCGGGACCAATGTCGATCTCGCGGTCGCCGTACCAGGCCCGCTGAGGCCCGAGGATCTCGAAACGCAGCGTTGCTGACATGCGAATTCCCGCTCCTGACACCTGCGGCAGCGCCGGACGGCAGTGCCCGGCAGCCGGACGGCAGCATATCGGCAGCCGAACCGCCGTGCCCGCCGACAACATGGTCACCGGCACCAGCCACACAGCGAGAAAGAGAAATGCGATGACACAGGCAACGGGCAGCGCGAGCACCACCCGACGTACGGCCGGCGTGATCGCGGCCCTGCTGGCCACGACCAGCCTGCTCGCGGGTTGCGGGTCGAAGGACGAGCCCGCCGCGGCGCCGCAGGACAGCCCGGCCGCCAGCCCGAGCGTCAGTCCGAAGGACGCGCTCCTGGACGCCGTACCGGACGGCTCCGAGGGGGCGTTCCGGTTCAGCGGCAAGGACGCGACGAGCACGATCGACGGTCGGATCGACCCAACGGCGAAGGCAGTCGAACTCAACCTGGACATGCCGCCCAACGACGGCGTCGTGGTGAAGATGTCGTTCCTGGTGATCGACGAGCAGAACTGGGTGAAGGCGAAGTTCAGCGGCCGTCCCGGTCTGCCGAAGCTCCCCGACAAGTGGATGAAGTTGGACCCCACGAAGCTGACCGATGCCGCGGGCATCCCGACCTACGACGGCGCGGACCAGGGCAACGCCGGTCCGCTGATCCAGGCGGCCACCTCGGTGGAGGAGAAGATCCCCGGTCAGTACGTCGGGTTCATCGACGTGAGCGCCGGGGAGGCGGCGGAGGCGCTGGAGGAGGGTGAGGCGGCGGCCCTCGGGGAGGCAGCCAAGAAGGTGCCGTTCACCGCGGTCGTCGGCGCGGACAAGCACCTGGCCTCGCTGACGTTGAAGATGCCGGCCGCCGGCAAGGCGAAGGCGTACGACTACGTCGTCAACTACGCCGACTACGGCAGCGCGCCGACGATCAGCGTGCCGACCGGCGCCGCCGCGACGAACGCGCCGAAGACGGTGTACGAGCTGTTGAACGGCTGACCCACGACGTAGGAGGGCGGCGGCCACACGGGGGGCCGCCGCCCTTGCGTCGTTCATCGGCGTGTGGATGGTCAGCGGCCGAGGACCGAGCCTCCGTTGACGCCGAGGACCTGGCCCGTCACGTAACCGGCGGCGGGGCTGGCGAGATAACGGACCGCCTCGGCGATGTCGTCGGGTACCCCGGCCCGCCCGACCAGGGTCGCCGCGACCCGCTGCGCGTGCCCCTCGGCGGTCATCCGGTCGCCGAAGAACTCGGTCTCGGCAACGTAGCCAGGGCTCACCACGTTGACAGTGATCTGCTCCGGGCCGAGCTGAGCCGCCAGGTCGTACGCCCAGCCGTGCAGGGCCGCCTTCGCCGCCGAGTACGGCCCGCCGCCGCCGCGCTGGGCGGCGACCGAGCTGACCAGGATCACCCGCCCGCCGGGGCGACGCAGTGCCGGCCGCAACGCCTCGGTCAGCAGGACGGCGGTGAGCACGTTGGCGTCCAGGTTGGCCCGCCAGTGCGCGGCGGTCCCGGCCAGGGTGCCGGTGTCCCCACCCAGGTAGCCGCCGGCGTTGTTGACGACCACGTCGACCGGCCGGTCACCGACCGCTGAGAGGACCGCGTCGACCTGCTCCGGGTCGGTCAGGTCGGCGGTCACCGCGTTGGCCGCGTCCGGTCGCCCGCAGTCGGCGGAGATCCGTTCTGCGGCGGCCGTCAACACGTCCACCCGCCGCCCGACGATCAGCACGTCGTACCCGTCCCGGGCGAGCGCCCCCGCAACGGCCGCCCCAATCCCGGTCCCACCCCCACTGACAACCGCAACCCGCTGCCCCATCTGCCTGCCTCCCCATCCACAGAACCCCGTCGATCATGAAGTTATCGCCATCCGCCACGGCGTGTCGTGGCAATAACTTCATGATCGACGGGGTCAACCCCCGGGGGGTCAGCGTGGGGGGCGGGGGCGGAGGGATCGGGTTAGAGCGGTTAGGCGGGGGGCGAGGCTTGTCAGGCCTCCGGGGAAGAAGTAGACGGCCAGGATGAACACCGTGCCCAGGACGAAGAGGGGCTGGCTCAGCGGGTGGCTGAGGACGGCCGGCAGGTTGTCTACCGCGTCGCTCGTGCCGAAAGCGGTGAGCCGGTGGTCCAGGTACATGTAGAGGACGCCGCCGAGCACCGGCCCCCAGCGGGTGCCTGGGCCGCCGAGCACCACCATGACCAGCAGCGACAGGGTCAGCTCGGAGGACGTGATGTGCGGCGACGCACCGCCGACGATCAGGACGTAGACCACCCCACCGGCCGAGGCCAGCCCGCCGGCCAGGGTGAACGCCACAAGCTTGTAGCGGTACGGGTCCAGCCCGAGCACGCCGATCCGCCGCTCGTCGTCGCGCAGCCCGGCGAGCACCCGCCCGGTCGGCGACCCGCTGACCCGGTGCACCACGAAGACCACCACGGTCAGGTACGCCAGCGCCAGCCAGTACAGGTTGACGGTGTTGGTCACCCCGACCAGCCCGGCGGGCAGCCCGGACACGTCAAGCGGCAGGCCCTCCTCGCCACCGGTGAGCCCGCCGAAGTCCCGGGCCACCAGGATCGCCCCGACCTGCGCGAAAGCGAGGGTCACCATGGCGAACGCGATGCCCACGGTCCGCAGCGCCACAGCGCCGAGCAGCGCCGCGAGGATCGTGCCGCCGGTGACGGTCAACAGGGCTGCCTGCCACAGCGGCAGACCGGCCCGGGTGATCAGGATGTCGGTGCCGTAGACCCCGGCGGCGAAGTACAGGGCGTGCCCGAAGGAGAGCATCCCGGTCCGGCCGAAGAGCAGGTCGTACCCGGCGGCCAGGCCGCCGAAGATCAGGCAGATGGCGAGCAGTTGCAGGGTGCCCGGCGAGTTGACCGGCCCCTCGAAGATCCCCGGCAGGGAGACCGTCGAGTACGGCAGGATCGCCAGCACGACGAGCGCGACAAGCGGCAGGAACGGGCGTACCCGGTGCCACCGCCCGCGCTGCGGGGTCAGCTCGTCGGGCACCTGCGCGGGAGGAGCGTCGATCACCGTCATGCCGTTGCCACCTTTCCGGCGATGCCCTGCGGGCGCAGCAGCAGCACCACGGCCAGCAGCCCGACCACGCAGATGTCGCCCAGCCCGGACGTGCCGTAGTAGTTGACGAACTGCTGCACCAGCCCGACCACGACCGCCGCGTACGCGGAGCCGACCACCGAACCCATCCCACCGATCACCACCACGATGAACGCGAAGATCAGCAGTGAGCTGCCCTGACCGGGCGAGACGGTGCCGAAGTAGACCCCGCCGAGCGCCCCGGCGAGCGCCGCAGCGGCCCCACCGATCGCGAAGACCAACGTGAACGCCTTGCGCACGTCGATGCCGAGCGCTGTCACCATCTCCCGGTTCTCCACCCCGGCCCGGATCACCAGGCCGTACCGGGTCCAGCGCAGGAACGCCAGGATCGCGCCGAGCACCAGCACCGCCGCGACGATCAGCAGCAGTCCCCCGTTCGGCACCTGCGCCCCGAGGATCCCGGTCACCTGCCGGGTCCACTCCGGACGCGGGAACGGCCGAGCGTCCGCGCCCCAGGTGGCCTGCAACAACGCCACGCCGGCCAGGGACAGGCCGACGGTGACGAGCACCTGCTCGATGGTGCGGGAGTAGAGCGGACGGATCAGCACCAGCTCGACCAGGATCGCGACAAGCGTGCCGGCGGCCACTCCGAAGGCGACAGCGAGCACGAAACCGAACCCGTCGGAGCCCGCGCCCGGCAGGTTGCCCGCCGCCCACCAGGTGCCGTACGCGCCGACGCCGAGGAACAGCCCGTGCGCGAAGTTGAGCACGTCGGCCAGGCCGAAGACCAGGGACAGGCCGGACGCGACGAGGAAGTACAGCGCCGCCAGGCCCAGCCCGGTCAACGTCAACAGGATCACGGTGCCCATCAGTGGTTCACCTCCGCCGAGCCGACACCGAGCAGCGACTTGGTGAGCGCCGTCTCCAACAACAGCTCGTGGGCGTCGCCGGTCCAGGCCACCTTGCCGGCGGCCAGCACCACAGCGTCGCGGGCCAGTCGGCGGACCACTGCCAGGTTCTGCTCGACGAGCAGCACCGGCACCGACTCCGCGACCCGTTCCAGCACCTCGGCCACCTCGGTCACCACCTTCGGCGCCAACCCCTTGGTCGGCTCGTCGATCAGCAGCAGCCGGTTGTCGTTGAGCAGCACCCGGCCGATCGCGAGCATCTGCTGCTGCCCGCCGGAGAGCGAGCCGGCCCGTTGCCGTCCGCGCCGGTCCAGCTCTGGGAAGAGCGCGAAAACCTTGTCGTACGCCGGGGTGGTGCCGCGCCGCTCGGCGAGCCGCAGGTTCTCGGCGACGGTGAGGCCGGCGAACACGCAGCGGTCCTCCGGCACGTAGCCGAGCCCACCGCGGACCAGCCGGTGCGTGGGCCGGGCCAGCAGGCTCTGCGCGCCCATCCGGATGCTGCCGCGGACCTCGCCGGCGGGCGGGGTGAGGCCGACGATCGCGCGCAGCGTGGTGGTCTTGCCGACGCCGTTGCGCCCGAGCAGGACTGTCACGCCGGTCGGCGCGACGGTGAAGGACACCCCTTGCAGGATGTGCAGCCCGGAGATCCGGACCGACAGGTCCTCCACACTGAGGATCGGTTCCATCAGAGCGACTCCCCCAGGTAGGCCTCTTGCACAGTGGGGTTCGCCATCACCGTCTCCGGGGTGTCGCAGGCCAGCAGCGCGCCGTGGTGCATGACGGCGATCCGGTCGGCCAGCTCCAGGATGACGTCCATGTGGTGTTCGACCATCAGCACCGCCCGGCCGCTGTCGCCGGTCAACGACTTGATGACGGCCACCAGTTCGGGCACGTCCTCGGCGCTGACCCCGGCCATCGGCTCGTCGAGCAGCATCACCCGCGGTTCACCGGCGAGCAGCAGCGCGATCTCCAACTTGCGCTTCTCCCCGTGGGCCAGGGTGCCGGCGAGTGCCGTACCCCGGTGGGCGAGGCCGACCCGGTCGAGCGCCGCGTCGGCGGCGGCGGCGACCTGCCGGTCGGCCGCCGCCCGCCGCCACAGTGCCATCGAGCCCCCGCGGTGCGCCTGCACGGCGAGCCGGACGTTCTCCCGCACGCTGAGCGAGCCGAAGACCGAGGAAGCCTGGAAGGTACGGCCCAGCCCGAGGCGGGCCCGCCGATGCGGCGGAAGCGCCCCGATGTCCTGCCCGTCCAGGACGACCCGGCCCTCCGTGGCCCGACGCAGGCCGGTGATCAGGTTGAACAGTGAGGTCTTGCCGGCGCCGTTCGGTCCGATCACGCCCAGGAACTCCCCGGGCGCGAGGTCGAGGTAGACGCTGTCGACGATGGCGACCTCACCGATCCGCCAGGTCAGACCGCGGGTGGCGAGCATCGGTCAGCCCTTCATCGCCACGGCCGGTGGCGCCGACTCGTCACCGGTGAGGCTCTTCTGTGCGGTCGCCGTGAACGCGGTGCCGCTGCCGGTCAGCTTTGCCTGGAACATCGGCTGGAGCAGTGCGTGGTCGGCGGCCCGGATGGTCATCTTGCCCTTGACCCCGTCGAAGCTCCAGCCCTCCAGTGCGGTGACCATCTTGTCGACGTCGTCCCCACCCTCCTGCACCGCGCGGACCACCATCTGGGCGGCGGCGAAGCCGTCCGGGTGGAACAGGTCGATGGTGCTGACCTTGGCCTTCAGCGCCTTGCTGGCCTCGGTGTCGGACGCACCGTCGAAGTAGTGCGACAGGAAGGAGATCTTCGTGCCGGCGGCACCGAAGGTCGGCCAGGACGAACGGATGTCCAGGCCCGTGACGACGGTGGTCGACGAGAGCACGCCCTGCTGGTCGAGGCTCTGCCACATGGCCGGGGCGGTGGTGCCCGCCCACGCCACGAAGAGCAGGTCCGGCTTGGCCGCCTTGATCTGGCTGGCGAACGGGGTGAACTCGGTGGCGCTGGCCGGGGCCCGGACGCTGCTCACCGTCGCGCCAGCTCCACCGATGACGGCTTTGACGGCGGCCTCGTTGGCGTCGCCGAACGCGCCGTCCTGGGCGAAGACCACCACCTTCTTGCCGGCCGGGTCGCCGATGAACGACTTGGCGGTCACCACGTCCTGGTAGGACTGCCGGCCGGAGCGGAACGTGTACTTGTTCGCGCCGGTCACCGCGTCGGTAGCAGCGGGTCCGCTGATGAACAGGACCTTGTTCTGCGCCGCGATCGGCGCGACCTGGAGCGCCACCCCGGAAGCGGTGGAACCGGCGATGATCTTCGTGCCCTTGCCGATCAGGTCCTTCGCGGCGGAGACCGCCTTGGCCGGGTCACCCGCGTCGTCGACCTCGGTCAGCTCGATCTTCCGGTCACCGACCTTGCCGGTGCCCTGGGTGGCGAAGTCCAACCCCGCCTTGAACCCTTCGATGTACTGCTTTCCGTAGCTGGCCAGGGCTCCCGACTGGGAGTACACCAGGCCGACCTTGACCGGCGCGGCCTTGTCGCCGCCGCCGGTGGCGGTGTCCTGCGGGCTACCACAGGCCGTGGCGGCCAACGCCGCAGCCATCATCGTGGCGGCGGAGAGGAACGCCCGCCGCGTGTGCCGGACCGTCATCGCGACTCCAGGTGAGGACAGGATGCTGTGTTGTCGGCTCACGCTAGAAGTGACGTCACCCACGGGCTATGTGGCCGAAACACACAAGTAACCGGAAGAGGGTGGCCCGGGGTTACAGCGGACCGCACTACCATCCTCTGCCCCGGCCTCCCGATGGCCGCAAGCGCCGCGGGTGGATCGACGGGTGTGTCGCCCTGAGCTATCCACCACCAGCAGCCGCAGGCCGTCGTGGTCCGCCGGCTGCGGGCACCGCCGCCGGCCCGCCGCCCCTCGCGGGTCGAGCAGGCGAAGATCGTCGCAACTTCCCTGATGGTGCTGCCTCGAGCCGCGCTTCGCCCCGTCGAGATCGTGCTCGATCGTGGATGTAGTGGCCTCCGGGGCGCGGCGAGGCCACTACTTCCTTGATCCAGCACGATCTTGCGGGTGGTCCCGTGGGGAGGGGGGCGGTCCGGCCCCAGCGTCGCAGACGCCGCTGGCCCGGCGTCCGGGGTGACGGACGCCGGGCCAGCGTGTGGGCCGGGCGTGATCGGCCCGGTGGGTCGACTCGGAGCGGGTCAGCTCCGCATCGCCGTCTCCTGTCGTCGGGGGAAAGCCGCTTCAGCGGACCGCCCCGGGTTGACCGGCAGTTGGTCGATGGCTGGCCGGGAGGTGAATCTCCGGAATGCGCGTTCCCCCTCCAGTGGGCGGGCGGAAAAGGAAGATTGTCTGGTGCGCCGGTTCTTCCGCAACCCCGTGCGGCTGGTGCCGTTCGCCTTCCTGGTGCCGATCCTGCTGGGCACCGGGCTGCTGATGACCCGCTGGTCGACCGTGGAGTACCAGCGCCCACCGCTGGTCGCGGCGCTCTTCACCGCCACCTCGGCCGTGTCGGTCACCGGTATGGCCGTCACCGACACCCCCAACTACTGGTCCGGCTGGGGCCTGCTGGTGATCACCCTGCTCACCCAGCTCGGCGGTCTCGGCATCCTCAGCGTCGCGGCGCTCGTCATCCTCGTGGTCTCGCGTCAGCTGGGGCTGCGCAACCGGCTGCTGGTGCAGGCCGAGACGGCGGAGTTCGGTGTCGGTGACGTGGCCCGGCTGCTACGCCGGATCGCCATCACCGTCTTCGCCTGCGAGGCGGTGATGACCGCGATTGTCGCCGGCCGGCTCTGGTGGGCGTACGACTACCCACCCGGCCGGGCGCTCTGGTCGGGCGTGTTCCATGCCATCCAGGCGTTCAACAACGGCGGTTTCGCGCTCTACACGGACGGGTTGCTCGCCTTCGACCGCGACCCGTGGGTGTCGCTGCCGCTGGCGTTCGGTGCCATCGTCGGCGGACTGGGGTTTCCCGCCCTGTTCGAGGCCGTGCGGGAGTGGCGCCGGCCGACGGGGTGGACGGTGGCCACCAAGCTGACCATCTGGGGCAGCGTCGCCCTGCTGCTGCTCGGCTTCGTCGGCCTGCTCGCCGCCGAGTGGACGAACGTCAGCACCATCGGCTCGTACGACCCGGGCGGCAAAATGCTCGCGTCGTTCACCCAGATCGCGTTGAGCCGTACCGGTGGCTTCAGCGTCCTGAACGTCGCCGACCTGCAGGAGGAGAGCTACCCGCTGTTGATCGTGTTGATGTTCATCGGCGGCGGCAGCGCCAGCACGGCCGGTGGGATCAAGGTGTCCACGTTCTTCCTGCTGGGGTTCACCATCTGGGCCGAACTGCGCGGCGAGCCCGACGTGACGGTCGGGCACCGCCGGGTGGCCACCGCCAGCCAGCGGCAGGCCGTCACCGTGGCGCTGCTCAGCGTCGCGCTGGTCACCGCCGGGACGATGCTCCTGCTGCTGCTCACCGAGGGCGTCCGGTTCGTCGCGGTCCTGTTCGAGGTGACATCCGCGTTCAGCACCACCGGGCTGACCATCGGTCTGGCCGGCGAACTGCCGGCCAGCGGCCAGGTGGTGCTGACGGTGCTGATGTTCATCGGCCGGGTCGGACCGCTCACCCTCGGGTCGGCGATCGCCCTGAACACCCGACACCGGCTCTACCGCTACCCGCAGGAACAACCAATTGTCGGCTGACGAGAAGGAGGGCCGAGGTGTCGGCGAAACGATCGGACGGCAGCGGCGTCGTGGTGATCGGACTGGGCCGGTTCGGCTGCCACCTGGCCGATGCTCTCACCCGGATGGACCGCGAGGTGTTGGCCATCGACCGCAACCCGGATCAGGTGCAGCGCTTCTCGGCCCAGCTCGACCGGGTGGTCCAGGCCGACGCGACCGAGGAGGGGTCGTTACGGCAACTCGGGATCACCGGCTTCGGGCGGGCGGTGGTGGCCATCGGAGCGTCGGTGGAGGCGAGCGTCCTCACCGTGCTGGCGTTGGTCGAGCTGGGGGTGCCGCAGATCTGGGCCCGGGCCACCTCGCAGAAACACGCCAAGATCCTGTCGTCGGTGGGGGCGCACCACGTGATCTTTCCCGAGGCGGAGGCCGGCGACCGGGTGGCGCACCTGATCGTCAGCCGGCTGCTCGACTTCATCGAGTTCGACGACGACTTCGCGATCGCCACCGTCCGGGTGCCGGAGTCGTTCGTCGGCCGCACCCTGCGCGACCTGCGCCCAGACGAGCGGGAGGGGGTCCGGGTGATCGGGGCGAAGGTGCCCGGCGAGCGGTTCCGGTACGCCTCGGACGACACCGCGCTGGCCGAGGGTGGGCTGCTGGTGGTGGAGGGTGGCATCAACCAGGTGCAACGGTTCGCGGGACGACGCTGACAGTCATCTCCTCGGCCCACCGTGGCGCGCCGCGGGGGCCGTCACCCTTTTCCCGGACCACCCGGCCCCTTGGCCTGGCCGGGCTTCGCGGGGCCCTTCGGCGGCTTCGGGGGCTTAGCCTTCGGTGCGCCACCGCCGGAGCCGCCGGGTGCTGTCGCCTTCTTCGGCGGGGTCTTCGTCGTGGTGGCCGCCGCCGTGCTCGGCGGGGCCGCGGCCGGCGTGCTGCCGGCGACCCCGGAGACCCGCACCCCGCAGGTCGCCTCGCCGAGCCGGAACTCCACAGGCAGCGGGTTCGCCCCGCTGTACGTCCCGCTGAGGGTGAGCTTCTCGACGGCACCGGGTGCCAGCACGGTGCCCTGCGCCACCGGCCGGATCACCACTGTGCTGCCCTGCTGGTACACCGGCGCGGGTTCCGACTTCGTCACCGTCTGCTGACCCGGGAAGCTGAAGCTCATCGCCCAGTCCCGCAACTCCCGGTCACCGGTGTTGGTGAGCGTGAGGTCCGCGGCGAAGTCGGTGCCGGAGTCCGTGCGCAGCGCGTACGCCACCTCGCACGGCACCTTCGTCGGCAGACCCATCCGCGCCTCGGTGGTCGGCCGGCCCTCGCCGCTGGCCGGCGTACGTGAGGTGAACCCCCACATGGCCCCGGTGACCGCGATCAGCCCCACGGCGGCCACCCCGGCCTCCACGCGCCGACGCCGGGTCACCCGCTGCCGGGCTCGCCGGTCCCGATTGCGGGTACGCGACAACGGCAACGCGTCGGTCGCCGCCGACCAGGGCAGGATGGTGGTCCGCGCACTGCCCAGCAGGGCCGGGTCCAGCGGTCCACCGGCCGGAGAAACCGGCACCGGCGCGAGCAGGCCGGCCGCGTCGGCGAGGATCCGGGTCAGCTCGGCGGTGGCCGGTCGGTCGGCGGGCCGCTTCGCCAGGCAGCGCCCCACCAGGTCGGTCACCTCGTCGGGCAGCCCTGCGACGGTGGGCATCGGCTCCGGTTCGTTGTACATGTGTGCGCGCAGCATCTGGGTGGTCGTGGTGGCCCGCCACGGCAGCCGGCCGGTGAGCATCCGGTAGAGCAGCAGCCCGACGGCGTACACGTCGGTGGCCGGGGACACCTGGCCGTTGTCCAACCGTTCCGGGGCGAGGTACGCGGGGGTGCCCAACAGCGCACCGTCCGGCCCCTTCTCGCTCTCCCCCACCAGCGCGGAGATGCCGAAGTCGACCACCTTGACCCCGGTGGACGTGAGCATGACGTTGCCCGGGGTCACGTCGCGGTGCACCACGCCCCGGGCGTGCGCGGTGGTGAGCGCCGAGCTGACCTCCGCGCCGATCGTCACCGCCTCCCGCCAGGGCAGCTGGCTCTCCCGGCCCAGTCGACTGGCCAGCGAGGTGCCGTCGACAAGCTCCATCACCACGTACGGCACGGTCAGCCCTACCTGCTCGGACTCGCCGTAGTCGTACACGTTGGTGATGTTGGGATGGCAGAGCCGGGCGGCGGCCTGCGCCTCGATCCGGATCCGGTGGCGGAACGCCCGGTCGCTGGCCAGCCTGGAGGCCAGCACCTTCACCGCGACCTGACGGCCGAGCACCTCGTCGTAGCCGCGCCACACCACCGACATGCCGCCCGCGCCGAGCTGCTCGATCAGTCGGTACCGCTCATCGAGGAGCTGCGCGCCGTTTCGGTCCCCACCACCCATGGTGACCGTTGTTGCCCAGGATCAACCGCCCTACACCTCAACGATCGGAATCGGTCAGGGCAGTCACCCGTTCAGGCGGTGGCCAGCAGTTGGTCCACCGGGGCGTAGTCGTCGGTGAGTATCAGGGCCGTGCCGACGAAGTCCGTCAACGCCGCGCCGGACAGCAGGCTGACCTTGGGATCCACCTCGCCCAGCCGGGTCCGGACCGCGTCCAGCGGCAGCGGCGCGTCGGAGCCGACGATGAGGAAGTTGGAGCCCTGCTCCTCGGCGAGCGCCTCCGGCGGCGCGATCAACGCGACGTACCGGAACTCGGCGGCCACGGTGGCCAGCTCGGCGCGGATGAACCGCAGCGGCGGGTAGTCGATGACGTTCTGCACGTACACCCCGCCGGGGCGGGTGACCCGGCGGACCTCGGCCACCATCTCCCGGGTGGCCAGGTGCCAGGGCACCACCAGGTGACCGAACGCGTCACCGACCACCAGGTCACGGCTGTCCGTCGGCTCGCCGCCGACGAGCATCCGGGCGTCGCCCACCACCGCCCGCAGCTCCGGCCCGGTCCGTACGCCCAGCTCCTTCTCGCCCAGCTCGACAAGCCCGCCGTCGATCTCGAACACCACGTTGTCGGTGCCCGGCCGGGTGGCGGTCAGGTAACGCGGCACGGTGAACCCGCCGCCGCCCAGGTGTAGTGCGTCGAGCCGTTGACCGGCCGGCGCGGCGACGTCGGCGACCGCGCCGATCCACTTCGTGTACGCGTACTCCAGGTGTTTCGGGTCGGCGAGGTCCACGTACGAGTGATGGGCCGAGTTGAGCAGCAGCGACCGGCCGGTGGGCCGGGCCGGATCGGTGGTGACCCGGGCGCAGTGGTACGCGGTTTCGATGTCGCACGGGTTCGGGGCAACGGTGCTGAGGCCGGCGCCGACCAGGCCGAGGACGGCCAGCGCGGCCCGGGTCCGGGCCGGACCGGGCAGTTCGGCGGGCTCCTGCCGGCGCAGGTACCAACCCAGACCGATGCCGACCAACCCGAGCGCCACCGCCAGGGCCAGCAGGATGACAGTGGTGCGCAGCGCGGCGACCAGCACGAAGCCGGTGAGCAGGGTGGCGGTGATGCCGCCCAGGGTGCCGATGCTGGAGAGCCGACCGACCACCTGGCCGGTGCGCCGCAGGTCGGCCAACTGGAGCTTCATCACCAACGGGGTGACCGCTGCCAACAGCGCGGCCGGTACGAACACGGCAAGCGCCACCAGCAGCAGGATCCCGCTGGCCGCGCCACCGCGCAGCACCTCACCGGCGTACCGGACGACGGGCAGGGTGACGGCGGTGGCGATGCCGGCCAGCACCAACGCCGGGGCCAGCAGGCCGCGCGGGTTACGCCGGTCGGCCAGCCAGCCGCCGGTCCACGCCCCGTAGGCGATAGCGGCGAGCGCGACACCGATCACCGAGCTGGTCACCTGGAGCGTCACCCCGACGTACGGGCCGACCAGGCGCAGCGCGACGGTCTCCAGCACCAGCACGGCACCACTGGAGAAGAAGACAAGGAAGGCGGCCAGGCCGTTGGGCAGCGCCCGGCCGGTGACCGGCACGGGCGGGGTCGCGGCGGCCGGCGGGGCAGCGACGTCGGGCGTTGGGGAACTCATCGTCGCGATGGTACGCAGCGAAGCTGGTGCCGAGGGTCAGTACAGCGATAGATGAACATGGTTCGTGTGGGACGCGGCCGGACTGCCGCTGCCGCTGTACGAACGCCACCCGGTGCCGGGATGCCAGATCTGCCGGTACCAGATCACGTAGAGCACGCCCAGCCGGTCGGCGTTGCGCACGTGCCAGGCGGCCAGGCTGTCGCCGTACGCCTTGTCGCCGCCTGTCGCGTTGCGATCCTCGAAGCCGTTGGTGGCCGCGGCGAAGTCGCAGGCCCGGCCCTTCGGGTGCTCGCCACCGCCACCCTCGCGCTTGCAGGAGACGTGCCGCTTGTAGCCGGCCGCCTGGGTCTGCTTGAGCGCGTTGAGGGTGCGCGGGGTGATGCAGCCGGAGGTGGTCGGGTCCTTCACTGAGCAGGACTCCGACGGCCAGGATCCGTCGGAGTTACGCGGGGCGGGCTTCGCCGAGGCGGAACTGCCCCCGCTGAAACCGTTGCTGCTGCCCGAGCTGACCTCGGCGAGCGCCGCCTCGGCCTCCTTCTTCTTCTTCGCCATCACGGCGAGCTGCTTCTGCTGCTCGCGGACCTCGGTGTCGATTGCCACCTTGGCCTGTTGGGCCTGCTGCCGGGCTTCGACGAGATCGCGCAACCGCTTGCTGTCCCGCTGGGCCATCAGGTCGAGGTCGCTTGCGCGTTCCAGGAACGCCTGCGGCGTGGCGGTGTTGAGCAGCATCGACGCCGGGCCGAGCCGGCCGATCCGGTAGGACTGTGCGGCGACCTCGCCAACCTGGGCGGTGAGCCCACCCAGGCGACCCTCGATCGCCGTCAACTCGCCGGTCAACGCGGTCTGGCGGCGCTTGGAGTTGTCGAGTTTTGCCTTGGCCTCGATGTGCCCCTTGGCTGTCGACTCCAACGCGTCCTGCAGCTTCTTGCTGCCACCCTCACCGGGCTCGGCGTACGCGGGCACTGCGGCACCGCCGAGCACCAGGGCGACGGCGGCGAGCAGAGTGAGCAGGGTGCGGCGACCGAGCCGCAGGTCGAGTCTGGTGCTGGGCACGAAAGCGTCCTTCCGTCGACCGCCGGCCCCCGCTTGACAACTGTGCGGCGGCGTCCCCGCCGGCGCCGGTCGGCGGCCTGCTGGCGGAGACCGCCGTCACGATACCGGACTGCGCGCCGGTGACCAGCCCTCTGCGACCCGGGACGCCCGGATGTCGACGGAGCGTCCCGGCACCGTCGCACAACGCCTGGATCAGGGGGCCAGCAGGGCGTCCCGCACCTCGGTCCAGACCTGCTCGTTCGCCGCGACGAGCAGCCCGCGGCCGTCGTCGGCGGGGTGGTAGTCGACGCCGTCGAAGCGGCGGGCGACGCCACCGGCCGCCCGGACCAGCACGCTGCCCGGGGCATGATCCCAGGGCAGGGTGCGCCAGAAGAGGGCGAACTGCTGCTCACCGGTGAGGATGTCCAGATATTCCCGACCGGCGCAGTGCTGACCGGGTAGCAACTCGCCGATCCGCCGACCACCGGCGCGGACCTGGTCGCGGGTTTCCGGTGGCAGGAACCGGGTCATCGCCGCGCCGCGTAGCCCGCCGCGCGGCGGCACCGGGATGGTGCCGTCCACCGGCTGGCCGTTGAGCAGGGTGCCGTCGTCCGCCCAGCCCGCGGCGAGGGTGTCGGCGAGCGGGTCGAGGATCCAGCCGGCTACCTGTCGTCCGTCGGTCAGCAACGACACCATCAGGGCGAACGGCCGGCGACCCGCGGCGAAGTTGGCGGTGCCGTCGACCGGGTCGACGAGCCAGACGTCACCGGCGTCGCGCAGGTGCCGCAGCAAGCCGGGGTCGTCGGCGACCCCCTCCTCACCTACCACCTCTGAGCCGGGTCGCAGTCGGCGCAACCCGGCCGAGAGCAGCTCCTCGGCCCGGCGGTCGGCGACGGTGACCACCTCACCGGGCGCCTTCTCCGACACGTCGGCGTCGTCGAGCTTGCGGAACAACGGCAGCACGACCTGGTCGGCGGCCTCCCGCAGCAGGTCGCCGACATCGTCGAGCAGGGTGTCAGCCACGCGGCGGCAGCTTGACCACGCTGACGAAGAACTCGTCGATCTGGCGGACCACCGAGATGAACCGCTCGAAGTCCACCGGCTTGGTCACGTAGGCGTTGGCGTGCAGCTGGTAGCTGCGCAGGATGTCCTCGTCAGCCTGCGAGGTGGTGAGCACCACCACCGGGATCCGGCGCAGCTCCGGGTCGTTCTTTATCTCCTCGAGCACCTCCCGGCCGTCGCGCCGGGGCAGGTTGAGGTCGAGCAGGATCAGGTCGGGCACCACCGCGTCCGCGTACTGGCCCTCCCGCCGCAGGTAGGCGAGCGCCTCGGCGCCGTCGGAGACGACGGTCAGCCGGTTGCGCAGCTTGTGCTCCTCGAACGCCTCCTGGGTCATCAGCACATCACCCGGATCGTCCTCGACCAGCAGGACCTCGATCGGGCTCTTGCCATCCGCAGGCGCGGTCATCCCACCGTCTCCCTCATGTCACCCGTTCTACCGCTTTCCGGCGACTCGTCGGCCCGGTCCGGCCGGTCCGACCCGTCGGACTGCTCGGCCGGCGCTGCCGCGGTCTCGTTCGAGGGCGTGGCGTCGCCCGCCGGCAGGTCCGGCGGCTGCTCCGACGAGTCGACGGCGGCAGTCGCCTCCAGGTCCGCCGGAAGCGCCGGCAGGGTGAACCGGATCGCCGTGCCCTCCGGCACGTCGGTGTCCACCCAGACCCGGCCCCCGTGATATTCGACGATCTTCTTGACGATTGCCAACCCGATGCCGGTGCCCGGGTACGCGTCCTTCGAGTGCAGCCGCTGGAAGATCACGAAGATCTTGTCGGCGAACTCCGGTTCGATTCCGATGCCGTTGTCCTGGCAGGTGATCTCCCACTCGCCGTCCACCAACCGGGCCGAGACGTGCACCTTGGGCGGCACCTCCGCCCGCCGGAACTTGATCGAGTTGCTGACCAGGTTGGCCAGCAGGTTGGTGAGCAGCGGTTCCTCACCGGAGATCACCGGCAGATCGGTCCAGGTCAGCTCGGCGTCGGCGTACTGCCGGGCGGCCTCGGTCTGGCCGGCCACGTCGCTCATCACCTTGTTGAGGTCGACCTCGACGAAGCCGGTGGTGAGCCGGCCGATCCGGGAGAACGCGAGCAGGTCGTTGATCAGACGTTGCATCCGCTGTGCGCCGTCCACCGCGAAGGCGATGTACTGGTCGGCCCGCTCGTCGAGCTGCCCGGCGTAGCGACGCTGGAGCAACTGGCAGAAGCTCGCCACCTTGCGCAACGGCTCCTGCAGGTCGTGCGAGGCCACGTACGCGAACTGCTCCAGATCCCGGTTGGACCGGGTCAACTCCTCGGCCTGCTTCTGCAACTGGCTGTTGACCCACTCGATCCGCTCGCGGGCAGCCCGCACCTCGGCCAGGTCGGCGGCGATCTTCTGGCGCATCGCGTCCACGTCGTCGCCGAGCTGGATGAACTCCGGCGGGCCGGTGGTGGCGATGCGGTGCTGGTAGTCACCCTCGGCGACCTCGCGAACCTGGACGGCCAGGCCGGTAAGCGGTCGGACCACCATCCGGTCCAGCGAGAGCAGCAGCACCGCGCCGGCCACGACCACCACCAGGGCGGCGACGATCAGCAGCACGACAAGCACGTTGCTGCTGGTGCGCACGTTGTCGGCGGTCTGCTCCCGGGCGGCCAGGACCTCCTCCTGGAGATCGTTCACCGCCATCCGCACCTCGTCGAACTGCTGCCGGGCCTGCTCGGTGACGAGTGCCTGGCCGGCGCTGGTGCCGTTGCGCTCGGTGGTGGTGATCACCGGCTCGGCCACCGACTGCCGCCACTGCGTGATGCGCTCCTCGACGGTCCGCAGCTCCTGGCTGATCTGTGGATAGTCGCCGAGCAGCGCCCGCATCGAGACGATGACGCTCTGTTCCTGGGCGAGCCCCTCCCGATAGGGGTTCAGGTCGTCCTGGTCACCGCTCACCGCGTACCCACGGATCGCCGTCTCCTGGTCAAGCAGCGCGTTGAGCAGCTCCTGGGACTGCACCCGCAGGGGGCCGGTCTCGTTCAGGACGGCGTCGATCTGGGTGCGGTTGCGGGCGGCCATCGCCGCCTCCGCGCCGGCCAGGGCGATCAGCAGCACCCCCACGACGGTGAGCAGCGTGATGACCCGGCGGCGCAGACTCCAGCCGCCGGCCACCGGCTTCACCGGCCACCACCCCGGCTCACCAGCAGCATGGCCACGTCGTCGGCCAGTGGACCACCGTTGAGCCGTTCGGCCCGGCCGACCAGCCAGGCCGGCAGCTCGGGCAGCGCCACCGAACGGTTGGCCGGCTCGTCGAGCAGGCCACTGAGCCCCGGCACGTCGAGGCGGTCGTTGCCCGCGTCCACCCGCCCCTCGATGAGGCCGTCGGTATACATCAGCAGGGACCAGTCATCGGTGTCGAACTCCAGGTCGTAGGCGATCGGCCGGCGGGGTCGTACGCCCAGCAGTCGGCCGCCGGGCGCGGGCACCGGGACGACCCGGCCGCCGGCGAGCAGCAGTGGTGGCGGGTGCCCGGCGAGTCGGACGGTGGCGCGGTTGGCGTCCAGGTCGAGCCTGGTGGTGGCCACCGTCGCGAAGATCTCCTGCAGGCGGCGCTCACTCATCAGCACCTGCTCGAGCGCGGGCAGCACCTCGTCGTCCGGCACTCCGGCGAGCACCAGGGCCCGCCAGGCCACCCGCAGCTCGACGCCGAGCGCGGCCTCGTCCACCCCGTGCCCGCAGACGTCGCCGACGATCAGGTCGAGACGGTCCGGACGGGTCTGCACGACGTCGAAGAAATCCCCGCCGATAAGCGCGGCGTGCCGGCCGGGCCGGTAGAAGGTGTGCACCGCCACCTGGTCGGTGGTCATCAGCGGTTGGGGCAGCAGGCCGCGCTCGAGGCGGGCCGACTCGGCCTGGCGCAGCTCGACCTCCCGCAGCCGGCGCGCGTTCTCGTCGGCGCGCTTGCGCTCCACCGCGTACCGCAGCGCCCGGGTCAGCAGCACCCCGTCGACCTGGCCCTTGACCAGGTAGTCCTGTGCGCCCTCGGCGACCGCCACGACACCCAGGTGCTCATCCGAGCGGCCGGTGAGCACGCACACCGCGGCGCCGCTGGACATCTCCAGCACCTGACGCAGCCCGTCCAGCCCCTGCGCGTCGGGCAGGCCCAGGTCGAGCAGGACGCAGTCGACGTCGTTGATCCGCTGCCGCGCCTCGCGCAGGCTGGTGGCGACCAGCAGGTCGATCATCGAGTTGGTCTCGGCGAGCAGCTCACCGACCAGGAAGGCGTCGCCCTCGTCGTCCTCCACCAGCAGCACCCGCAACCGTTCGCCAGGTGGCAGGTTGGCGTGCCGCGCCAGGCCACCGTGCGGGTACGGCACAACTGGGGATCCGGCCGAGCCGGACCCCCGGTGCGGCCGGGTCACCGCCGCGAGGCGCGGGAGTTCGCTGGTGATGTCGGCCTCCTTCCGAGTGCCCTGCTGATCCTGTATTAGACAACGGTCGCACACAACACGATGCCCACGGCACGGGCGGGCATGGGCCGCATCACTGCCCGCCCCGGGACAGACCAGGTGGGTGATCGACACCGGGCCGTACCGGCCATGCCGGCCGGGACGGCTGGGGGGCAGGATGATGCCACCCCAGGCCCCACCACCCCGAGGAGTTCCCGTGGGCGCACCCCCCACCCCGGCCACGACGGGCACACCGCCCCGTCCGACTCCCGGCGTACCCCCCGCGGATCGTGCGCTGACCCGGCCGCACCGGCGGCTCGTGGCCGCCGCGGCGGCGCTTGTGGCGCTTGCCGCCGTCGGCGCCGGCAGCCTGCTCGACCTGCGCACCCCGACACCGAAGCCGGCTGACTCGCCGGCGGGTGAGTTCAGCGCCGGCCGGGCGTACGAGGACGTCCAGATTATCGCCGCCCGGTCGCACGTCGCCGGCAGCGCGGCAAACGACCAGGTTCGCGCGCACCTTGAGCAGCAGTTGCGCGGGTTGGGCCTGGAGACCGAGGTGCAGGACACCGTGGCGCCGGAGGCCGGTCAGCTCAGCGGCGCGGCGGGCGGGGCGACACTGGCCCGCGTCCGCAACGTGGTGGCCCGGCTGCCCGGCACCGACTCGACCGGCCGGGTCTTCCTGGTCGCCCATTACGACTCGGTGCAGACCGGGCCGGGCGGCAACGACGACGCGGCCGGCACCTCGACCATCCTCGAGGTGGCCCGCGCGCTGACCACCGGCCCACGGCCCCGCAACGACATCGTCTTCGTGCTCACCGACGCGGAGGAGGCGTGCCTCTGCGGCGCGTCCGCGTTCGCCGCCAGCCATCCGCTGGCCGCCGACGGCGGGGTGGTGCTCAACCTGGAGGCGCGGGGCTCCACCGGCCCGGTGATCATGTTTGAGACGTCCCGGAACAACGCGAAGCTCGTGGACGTCTTCGGCCGGGCCGCGCCGCACCCGGTCGGCACCTCGTTCGCTGTGGAGATCTACCGGGCACTGCCCAACGACACCGACTTCACCGCGTTCCTGGACCAGAAGTTCGTCGGGCTGAACTCGGCGTACATCGACGGCGGGGCGATCTACCACACGCCGTTGGACACGCCTTCGGCGATGGACCGGGGCAGCCTCCAGCAGCACGGGGACAACGCGCTGGGCCTGGCCCGGGAGTTCGGCCGCACCGACCTGACCGACCTGCGTTCGGGGCACGACGCTACCTACTTCCCGGTCCCCGGCGGCCTGGTCCGCTACCCGGGCACGCTCACCCTGCCGCTGGCCCTGCTCGCGGTGGCCGCGGTGGTCGCGCTGGGCTGGCTGGTCCGTCGGCGGGGTCGGGCCAGCACCGGCCGGCTGGCCGCCGGCTTCGGGCTGGCCCTGCTGCCGATCGTGGTCGCGCCGGTCGCCGCGCAACTGCTCTGGCTGGCGATCACCACGATCCGACCGGGGTACGCGGAACTACTCGACCCGTACCGGCCGGTCTGGTACCGGTTGGCCATCGTGGCGCTGGCCGCTGCCGTCGTATTCGCCTGGTACGCGCTGCTGCGCCGCCGGATCGGCCCGGCCGCGCTGGCCGTGGGCGGGTTGGCCTGGCTGGCGCTGCTCGGGGTGCTGCTGGCCGTGGCGGTGCCCGGCGGGGCGTACCTCACCACGGTGCCGGCGCTCGCCGGCGCCCTCGGTGGGCTGGTCGCGCTGCGGACCCGGCAGACCGGGCCGTGGCCGGTGGTGGCGGTGACCGCCGCCGCGGCGGTCGGCGTGGTCATCCTCCTCCCCACTGTGGTGCTGCTCTTCCCCGCGCTGGGCATGGGCATGGGTGGGGTGGCCGCGCTCGTCGCGGTGCTGCTCGGGCTGACCGCGCTGCCGGTGGTCGACCTGCTGCACCCGCAGGCCGGCGGCCAGCGCGGCCTGCGGGCGTTGCGGGCCCGCCGGCTCGGCGTGCTGCCGGCGGCAGCCGCCGCCGTGGCGACGGTGGTGCTCGCCGGGGTCGGGCTGGGCGTCGACCGGTTCGACGCCGCCCATCCCGCGCCCACCCACCTGATGTACGCCCTGGACACCGACACGGGCGACGCGCAGTGGGTCACCCACGAGGAGAAGCTGCAACCGTGGACGGCCGAGCACGTCGACCCGGTCGCGCGGGAGTCGCTCCGCGAGCGGTTCCCCGTCCTGGGCGACGAGTCACTGCGGGTCGGCACGGCCCCGAACGCCAACCTGCCGGCACCGACAGTGCAACTGGTGTCGGACAGCACCTCCGGCGGTGAGCGCACGCTGCGGGTCCGGGTGGTGCCGCAGCGGACGGTACGCCTCGTGTCGTTGCACGTGGACGCGAAGACCGCCGAGGTGAAGCGGGCGGAGGTCGCCGGTCGGGCCGTACCGGTGGAGCGGCAGCCGACGGTCGAGGAGGCCGCGCTGGACCGGTGGGGGTTCGGGGTGGTCTTCCACGCCCCACCGCCCGAGGGCATCGAGGTGACCCTGACCGTGGTACCGCGGGCACCTCAGGTGTCGCTGCGGGTGCTGGACGCCAGCGACGGGCTGGACGGGTTGCCCGGATTCCGCCCCCGGCCGCCGGGCGTCGGTGTCGTCGGGTCGCACAGTTCCGAGATGCTCGCTGTCGCCCGCACGTATCCCTTCTGACCGGCCGGATGCTGGTTCGGCGGAGTGATTCCTCCGCCGAACCGGTCAGGTACGCAGAGATGTGCAAGCCGGTGCGGGATGGATACCCTTGCGCGTGACGTGGTGCGGGAACGATCCCTCCGACTGATGCCGAAACGACAGGAAGCTTCCGCAGGCCACCGCGATTTCGCCACCGAAGGGGGACCGCATTGACTGCGGACGCTCCACCCGAGGATGCCGGCGGACCCTGGCCACCCGCGTACGACCGGCCGGGTCGCGTCTCTGTCGACCCACCGCTCGGCCGGCTCGACAGCCCACTGCGCGGGCGTGACGACCTGCTCGACGAACTCATGCGGGCACCCGGAGCCGGTGCGGACCGGGCCTCGGTGCACGTGCTGTGGGGCATGGGTGGCTCCGGCAAGAGCCGGGTCGCGCTGGAGATCGCCCGCCGGGCCCGGGCTGACGGCCGGATGGTCTGGTGGGTGCCGGCGGGCCGGCTCAACTCCGGGATGCGGGAGGTGGCCAGCCAACTCGGCGCGTCGGAGACTCAGATCGACCGGGCCTGGGCCGGGATGTCAAGCGCGCCCGACCTGGTGTGGCGCTACCTCGACCAGGCCAGGCAACCCTGGTTGTTGATCCTCGACAGTGCGGATGAGCCGGCCACACTGGGGCCCGCCGACGGAGTGCTCGCCGACGGCACCGGCTGGCTGCGCCGCCCCGCGACCGAGGACGGCATGGTCGTCGTGACCACCCGGGACGGCAACCCGGCCACCTGGGGCACCTGGTCGACGCTGCACCAGGTGGCCGCGCTCGACGACGAGGCCGGCGCGCAGGTGTTGCTCGACCGGGCCGGGACGCCGGCCGGTGACCTGACCGACGCCCGGGAACTGGCCCGGAAACTGGGCGGGCTGCCGCTGGCGTTGCGGGCCGCCGGCGACTACCTGCGGTGGGTGCACGCCAGCCCGGTCTGGCGCGGCTCGTCCGCCATCACCACCTTCGCTGAGTACGGGGCCGCTGTGCGGCGGCCGCTGCTCGCCCCACTCGACGCCACCGACGTCGATCTCGACGAGTTGCTCGGCCTGGAGATCGTCCGCAACAACTACGACATCTCACTCGATCTGTTGGCTCGCCACGGCCTACACCACAGCCGGCCGCTGCTCAACGTGTTGGCCTGCCTGAGCCTCTCCCCGGTGCCCTACGAGGCGGTGCGCAAGCCGGCCATCCTGGCCGGGTCGCCGCTGTTCAAGGGGTTCACCGCTCCCGAGTCGGTCAAGACGCTGGAGGGCTTCGGCGACCTCGCCCTTGTCGACTTCGACGTCCGGCAGGACGTCCGCGACCCGACCTTCGCGCACGTGCTGTCGATGCAACCCATGGTGCGCGCCATGGTCCGCGACCGCGACGAGTTCCGTGAGCAGATCGCCGAGTACCACGGCCTGGTCGTGAAGCTGCTGCTCGCCGCCACCGAGGGGCAGGACCCGGACGACGGGGAGAGCTGGCCCAACTGGAACGTGCTGGCGCCACACGTGGTCGAGGTCGTCCGGGGATACCTGGTGCCACAGCGACACAAACACGACCCCGAGACGGTACGCCGCGCACTGGAGTTGACCCGGCTCGCCGCCCGCTACCTCATCGCGAACGGCCTCCCCGGATCCGCCTTCGACCTCCTGGAACCGGTGGTGCGGGATTGTGCCGCGTACGACCACGACCGGGACCATCCACAGGTGTTGGCGCTGCGCCACGAGTTGGGTCGTACCTGGCTGGAACGCAACCAGTCGGAGATGGCCGACCGGATGCTCAGCGACGTGATCACGGCCCGCACCCGGGTGCTGGGCAGTGGCGACGCCGACACCCTCGACAGCCGGCACCGGTTCGCAACGGCGATCTTGGCACAGCGGCGGTGGTCGGAGGCCGAGGCGGAGTTGCGGCAGATCGTCGCCGCTGAGGACCAGGTCCGCGGTCCGGAACACTGGGACACCATGTTCATGCGGCACAGCCTGGCGCTCGCGGTGCTCGCTCAGGACCGGGTGCCCGAGGCCGAGGCGATGATGCACACCCTCCTGGAGGTCTACTACCGGCGCTGGCCGCTCAACCAACCCGAAACCTGGCAGGCCCGGCACACGCTGGCCCGCTGCATGCAGGCGCAGGGCCGGCTCGTCGAGGCGGAAGCGGAACTGCGGGCCACCCTGGCCACCGTCGAGCCCCGGTACGCCGACCGCAACGAAGTGCTCGCCATCCGGGCCACCCTGGCCGTGGTGCTCCTGCTCGACGGACGGGTCGACCCGGCGATCGAGGCGTTCGACGAACTGCTGGCCGACCGACGACGGCTGCTCGGGGACACCCACCTGGACACCCTCCAGATCGAACACGCGCTGCGCCGGCTGCGCAGCGGCTGACGGGTAGGTGCGCTCCGCCGAGGAGCGATCGAGCGTCCTGGCGGCCAGAGTCTGAGTACCGGGACGGATGCGCGCCTGCGGGATCGACGATGTGCTTGCCGCATGCCGCGACACACAATCGACAGGCGACGGGCGCCCGATCCGGCCCGCTGGGGTCGGACAGGCATCAGGGCACTGCTTACCTGCCTCGCCGTGCTGCCTTGCACGGGATGCGCCCTCTCGGGCCACGAGAGAGCTCGGGATTCGGTAGTGGCGAGGGCCGAACAGATCGCCCACGAGACCGAGCCGTGGGCGACCGACTCA
This sequence comes from Micromonospora sp. NPDC049047, assembly GCF_040649135.1. Taxonomy (NCBI): domain Bacteria; kingdom Bacillati; phylum Actinomycetota; class Actinomycetes; order Micromonosporales; family Micromonosporaceae; genus Micromonospora; species Micromonospora sp. NPDC049047. The sequence continues at coordinate 201,321 of NZ_JBEZEY010000009.1, read as the reverse complement.
CTCGGTCTGAGGGGCTGGAAAAGCAATCAGTCGGTGCTCGACCGCCTCGTCGCCGAAAGCGGAGGCGAACGGCTCACCGCCTCGGTGCACGATCCGGATGAGCACGGGGTGGGTCTGCTGGCCACGGTAGAGGTCACGATGGTGGGCCGCGCATCCGACGGCTGGCTGGCCGACGAAGAGATGTCCTACCAGATCTGCGTACGCTTCGAAGTTCGCCGGGAGACCAGTGGCCCCCGTGAGATCACTCCCACGCCCATCGACTGCCCAGCCGGGGTTCGATAAGCCCCGTCAACTCACGAAGGCGGGATTCGCCAAAGGGTCCAGGAGAGGGACCCATTCCGGATGTCGGCGGTGAACACGTCAGTTGCGACACCGAACACGGCCGCTGGCGACACCCGCGTTGTCGACACCTCCACGTCGCTCGTTTCAGCGGGCGGGTTCAGGCTGACCCATGCCACCGGGCTGAGCTCGCCGGAGCACAGCAACAGCCCGTGTTCGTAGGTGTCGAGCAGCACCCGCCGGTCGCTCAGGAAACATCCGTACAGGGTGAACGCGAAGTCGTCGATTGCCAGATCGTCAGCGTGCAGCCGAGCAAGGGGACGCTGGCTCGGCCATTCCAGGATGGATATCTCATTATCGAAACTGGGGTGAGGCATGAGCAGCAGGCGATCTCCGGACGGTGCGAAGCTCGCCGCGACCACGTTCTCGGCGACCGGCTCCACCTTGATCCTGTCCTCGAGCACCCGGACGACACAGATCAACGAGCCATCCTGACCCATCGCGGCATCCAGGACCACCGACCCGTCGTGCGGATGAGGCACAGTGGTCATGCTGGCGTCCACCGCATCGAGAACGGCCTGGTCCAGGACTTGTCCCGAACCTGGATCCACCAGGAACACCAGGTGTTCGCCCTTGATGTCGTACTCGCGGCCCTTGTATTCGAGCCGTTCGAGTGCCGGCGCGGTGACCAGCAAACGGCCGCCCGGCAGCAGCGTCGCGGTATCGGCTGCCGCGATCTCGACCGGGATTGGCCGGCCCGCCGCCATGATGATGACCCGACGGGTGTCGGTCACGACGACGGTTGCCAGGTCCGGACTAGCGGCAAGAAGCTTCGCTGTGGGTGGCACGTCCACGAACAGCTGCCGGATCGGCTGCAACTGCTCGTCCAGCACACTTACCGTTCGGTCGAGTAGGTGATATCTGACTACCGGCTCCAGCGAACATGGCGCAAGAACACGATCCAGTTGTAGATCCGGCAGTCGACGTACCCATTCCGCTTCGATCCGATGCACTAGATCATCCTGCCAACATCGGGGCAGGCTGTCATCCCGGCGTGATCATGGTTCGCCGATCTTGGCCGAGCCCTGAGACGCAGGTCAGGGCCTGGGCTGTCGCTATTTCCAGCGGAAGTGGACGAAGAGGCGGCCGAAGTTCTTCGAGTCCTTTTCCACGCGGTGGTAGAGCTGCTTGACGTCCTTCTGGTCGAGGAACCGCAGCACCCGCTTCTTGAGCTGCCCGGACCCCTTGCCAGGGATGATCTCGACGAGGGTGGCCTTCTTCGCCACCGCCTCGTCCATGATCCCGCGCAACGCCCTGTCGATGTCCTGCCCCTTGTTGAAGATCTCGTGCAGGTCCAGCTTGAGCTTCATGCCACAGCCCCCGCCCGGTCAGGTCCCATGCCCGCCATCCTAGGCACGCCCGGCGGCCCGCCCGCCCGACGACGAGGGGCGGCCCCGCAGGACCGCCCCTCGTCACGTCACCGGTGCACGCTCAGCGCGTGCCGCTGACCCGGGTCTCCACCCGATCCAGCGCGATCCGGTAGTCGTCGTTTGTCGCGTACATGGCGGCGGCGATCCGCAGGTGCCGCAGCGCGTCGGTGTGCCGGTTCAGCCGCTCAAGCGTCCGACCGAGCACGTGGTGCGCGTAGTGGTCGCTCGGGTCCCGGTCGACCAACTCCCGCAGGTGCTCCTCGGCCCGGCTGAGCTGGGCCGACTGGAAGTACGCGCGAGCCAGCAGCTGTCGAACCGCCGCGTTGCCGGGTTCGGCGTCGACGATCGGCTCCAGCAGTCGGGCCGCCGCGCTCGGGTCACCGGTTTCGAAGAACATGGTCGCCCGCCGGTAGTCCGCCAGAAGATCCATCTGCCCACCTCCTCGGGTCGCACCGTCACCTGTTCCGACGCTGGCACAACGTCAGGCGTTTGGCGACTGTTCCCGTCGTCGAAACCGGGTCAGGTTCGCGCGTCGCGGCGGATGGCGGCCAACTCCCAGGCGCGGACGCCACCGACGATTCCCGCCGTGTTCGGCACCACCACCACGTCGTCGCCCATCCTGGCCAGCTGCTCGGGCCGGATCAGTCGGGAGTTGCCGCCGCCCAGGTAGAGCCGGTCCCAGCGGAACACCGGGCGGAGCCCGTCGACCACCTGCCGGATCCGCCGGGACCAGAAGGCGTCGCCGAGCCGCCGCCGTTCCGGCTCGCCCACGTACGTGTCGTAGGTGGTGCCCCAGCGCACCGGCGCGTGCGACAGCTCCAGGTGCGGTGCGAGCACCCCGCCGTCGTAGAGGGCGCTGCCCAGCCCCGTCCCCAGGGTCAGCACCAGCTCGCAGCCGGTGCCGGCGACCACCCCGGCACCGTGCACCTCGGCGTCGTTGAGCACGAGCGCCGGCACCCCGAACGCGTCGGCAAGCGCGCCTCGCGCGTCCCAGCCGGACCACTCGGCGAGCAGATCCGGGTCGACCCGGCTGCGCGGCCCGCTGCGGGTCACGTAGTGGGGTGTGGCCACCACCACCCCGTGCCGGATCATCCCGGGTACGCCGACGGTCAGCCGGTCCGCCGCCGGCAGCCGCCCGCCCAGATCCAGCAGGGTCTGGACGAAGAGCGCGGGCGGCAACGGGTACGGCGTCGGCACCCGCAAGGGTCGGGCCCGCATCGTCCCCGCCTCGTCCAGCACGGACGCCTTGATGCCTCCGCCGCCGCAGTCGATCGCCAGTGTGGTCACCACGCCGTTGAGTCTGCCCGCTCCCGTCGGATCGTATGCCGGCAGCCGGATAGGCTCCCGTTCTGATGAGCGCCACGATGATCGTCAAGGACCTGGCCGCCGGGCACGGCGACCGCCCACTCTTCGCCGGGCTGGACCTGGTGGTGGCCCCCGGTGACGTGGTCGGCCTGGTCGGGCCGAACGGGGCCGGCAAGTCGACGCTGCTGCGTACCCTCGCCGGGTTGCTGCCGGTCGAGGCCGGCAGCGTGCGACTCAGCCCGCCCACGGCGAGCGTCGGGCACCTGCCGCAGGAGCCGGAGCGGCGGCCGGGCGAGACGGTACGCGACTTCCTGGCCCGCCGGACCGGGGTGACCGCCGCGCAGGCGGCGTTGGACGCGGCGACCGAGGCGCTGACCGCCGGGGCGGCGGGCGCCGACGACGCGTACGGCGACGCGCTTGAGCGCTGGCTCGCCCTCGGCGGCGCGGACCTGGACGAACGCGCCGAGCAGGTGAGCGCGGACCTGGGCCTGGCGGTGGACCTGGACCACCCGATGACCGGTTTGTCCGGCGGTCAGGCGGCTCGCGCCGGGCTGGCGTCGCTGCTGCTCAGCCGGTACGACGTGTTCCTGCTCGACGAGCCGACGAACGACCTGGACCTGGCGGGGTTGGAGCGGCTGGAGGAGTTCGTCACCGGGTTGCGCGCCGGCACGGTGCTGGTCAGCCACGACCGGGAGTTCCTCCTCCGCACGGTGACCCGGGTGCTGGAGCTGGACCTGCCGCAGCAGCAGGTCAACCACTACGGCGGCGGTTACGCCGCGTACCTGGAGGAGCGTGAGGTCGCGCGCCGACACGCCCGCGCCGACTTCGAGGAGTACGCCGACACCAAGGCCGGACTGGAGGCGCGGGCCCGCACCCAGCGCGGCTGGATGGAGAAGGGCGTGAAGAACGCCCGCCGCAAGGCCACCGACAACGACAAGATCGGTCGCAAGTTCCGCAGCGAGGCGAGCGAGAAGCAGGCCGCCAAGGCGAAGCAGACCGAACGGCTTATCGAACGGCTCGAGGTGGTCGAGGAGCCCCGCAAGGAGTGGGAGCTGCGGATGGAGATCGCCGCCGCGCCCCGCGCCGGCGCCGTGGTGGCCACGCTGCGCGGAGCTGTGGTACGCCGGGGCGACTTCACCCTCGGCCCGGTCGACCTCCAGATCGACTGGGCGGACCGGGTCGCGGTGACCGGGGCGAACGGCTCGGGCAAGTCGACGCTGCTGGCCGCGCTGCTCGGGCGGCTGCCGTTGGACGCCGGCACCGCCTCGCTCGGCCCCGGGGTGGTGGTCGGCGAGGTCGACCAGGCGCGCGGGCTGTTCCTCGGCGACGCGCCGCTTATCGACGCGTTCCACGCTGCCGTACCCCACATGTCGCCCGCCGACGCGCGGACACTGTTGGCGAAGTTCGGGCTGCGTGCGGCGCACGTGCCCCGACCGGCGGCCACGCTGTCCCCCGGTGAGCGCACCCGGGCCGCGCTGGCGCTGCTCCAGGGCCGCGGGGTCAACCTGCTGGTGCTCGACGAGCCCACGAACCACCTGGACCTGCCCGCCATCGAACAGCTCGAATCGGCACTGGCCAGCTACCCCGGAACGCTGCTGCTGGTCACGCACGACCGGCGGATGCTGGCCGCCATCGAGACCAACAGGCGACTGCGGGTCGACGGCGGGCGGATCGCCGAGGATTGATCCGTGCCCGTGGGCCGGCGCGGGGTGAGAATGACGCCATGCTCAAGTGGGAGTACGCCCTGCTGGTCCGCCGCCGCCAGGCGGCGACAAACGACCTCGGCTGGGAGGTCGTGTTCGTCTGGTACGGCCCGGACGGCTCGATGGTCGACGTGACGCCCTACGGTGACACCTCGCTGGCCCACCTCAACCGGGCCGGCGACCAGGGCTGGGAGTTGGTCGCGATGAGCGAGGACCCGTCCCTGCCCGGCAACCACGAGTTGCACCGCTACCACCTGAAGCGGCCGAAGCCGGCCGACCCGCCGCCCCGCCAGCGAATGCGTGGGGGCCGCCGTACCCTCTCCGGCTGACGTGCCGCCGCCGGGCCCCGGCGTGCCCTGTGCGCGCGGGGCCCAGCGGCGCGCCCTCCGGCTGGCCGCCCGCCGCCGCTGGGCCCCGGCATGTCCCTGATGAGCGCGATTCCGCTGTGGCATCTAGATGCCACAGCGGAATCAGCCTCGTTCTAGTCCTGGCCCCGCCGGGACCGGCGGTGCACGGCGACACACCGCACCGACACCGACCTGCCCGGGACGGCGCGACGGATCGCTCCGGAGATCGGGGCATACCGGGCGCGATTGCGGGTATCGCGCGGCGGGAGGTGGCCCGAATGGTCGCTTTGGCACAAACTCCGCCCTCGGCCGACCGGCTGCGGGCGATCGACGAATCCCTCGCCCAGGCATGGGCGGACCAGGTTCGGCACGACGACCGGCTGCGGGGGCTGGCGGTCGAGGTGCGGTTCGACCGAGGGGTGGCCCACCTCAGCGGGGACGTCGCCGAGCCCGCCGAGCTGCGGCTGGTTCGGGACCTGGTGGGACGGCTGGCCGGCGTCTACGGCGTCTGGTGCCGGGTCGGTGTCGGCGGACGGGCACCGGTGGTGGTGGACCTCGGGTGCGGTCCGAGCAAGCAGTGGTCGGGCAACCTGGGGCTGGACATCTACCCGGCGCCGGGGGTGGACGCCGTCGCGGACCTGTCCGGCTCGCTACCGCTCGCCGACAATTCGGTGGATGTCTTCTTCGCGGTGCACATCCTGGAGCACCTGATCGACTTTCTGCCGCTGGTTGACGAGTGCCACCGGGTGTTGCGTCCGGGTGGCGTGCTGCACGTGATGAGCCCCTGGTGGGGGCACGTCAACGCGGTGGCCGACCCGACCCACGTCCGGCTGATGGACGTACAGACGTTCAAGGGGATCTGTCAGGGTCGACCGCCGGGCACGCCGCGGTGGTACCCGCTGCACGCGGGCTGCGACGGCGCCTCGATCTTCGCTGACCTGACCCCACTCCCCCCGGACGCCGACCTCGTGCCGAAACCCCATCTGGCCCGCTTCTTCGACTAAGCCCTGGTGGACTCGCGCAGTTCCAGGCGGTAGGGGGCGGAGAGTTCCTTCGCGGGGGCGGCCCGGTCGCCGTCCAGGCGGTTGGCCAGGAGTTCGACGGCCAGTTGGGCGATCCGCTCCTTGTCCGGGGCGACAGTGCTGAGGGTGGGGATGGAGAACCGGCCGTCCTCGATGTCGTCGAAGCCGACCACCGCCACGTCCTCGGGCACCCGCAGGCCGGCCTCGTGCAGGGCGCGCAGGGCACCGAGGGCGAGCGTGTCGTTGAAGCAGAAGACGGCGTCGGGGCGTACACCGGAGGTAAGCAGGCCCCGCATGGCGGCCGCGCCGTCGGCGCGATGCCAGGCCGACGCGGACGCCACCAGGGTTTCGTCGTAGTCGAGCCCGGCGGCACGCAGCGCGTCGGTGTAGCCGGCCAGCCGGAGCCGGGCGCTGGCACCCTCGTCGGTGCGCTGGGGGCCGATGGCCGCGACCCGGCGGTGGCCGAGTGTGAGCAGGTGCTCGGTGATCTCCCGGGCCGCGGTCACGTTGTCGATCACCACGCGGTCCACGGGGCCGTGCTCGACCCGCTCACCGAGCAGCACCATGGGGGTGCCGTCCAGGCCGGCCAGGTCCGCGGCGGTGAGCGCCAACGGGCTGAAGATGAGCCCGTCGATCAGGTGGTCGGTGATGCCGGAGGCGACCACCCGTTCCTGTTCGTGCCGGCCGCCGGTCTGGTCGATGAGCACCGTCCAGCCGCACGCGGCGGCGGCGGTGACCACGTGGCGGGCCAACTCGGCGAAGTACGGGATGTCCAGTTCCGGAATGGCGAGGGCGATCACGCCGGTGCGGCCTTTGCGCAGGTGACGGGCCGAGAGGTTGGGCCGGTAGTTGAGTTCGGCGATCGCCTCCTCGACGCGGGCACGGGTGTCCGGCCGGACGTGCACGTAGCCGTTGACGACGTTGGAGACGGTTTTGACCGACACCCCGGCGCGCTCGGCCACGTCCTTGAGCCTGTGTCGCATTCCGCAACCTCCCCGAGGTGACCCAGCGCACAATATGCCTCGCCCCGGAGCTGGTGACACGGAAGGGCCCCCGAGCGGGGGCCCTTCCGGCGTTCGGAGCTCAGGCGGTGGGTTCGCGGGGGGTTGGGGCAACTGCCGGTTCGTGCTGGGCCAGTCGGTTGCGGCGGTAGCCGTAACCGAAGTAGATGATCGCGCCGAGCAGCATCCAGGCCAGGAACCGCAGCCAGGTCTCCACCGACAGGTTGAGCATCAGGTAGAAGCAGGCAAGCGCGGAGACGATCGGCAGCACCGGGGAGAACGGCACCCGGAACGGCCGCTCCAGGTCCGGCCGCTTGCGGCGCAGGATCGGCACGGCGATCGACACCAGCACGAACGCGCAGAGCGCGCCGATGCTGACCAGGTCGGCAAGCGCGGACAGCGGCAGGAAGCCGGCCAGCAGCGCGACCGCCAGCGTCATGATCGCCGAGATCCGGTACGGGGTGCCCCAGCGCGGATGCACCTTGGCGATCGACGGCGGGATCAGCCCGTCCCGGGCGATGGCGAAGCCGATCCGGCCCATCGCCACCAGGTCGACCAGGATGACGCTGGTCAGGCCCGCGACCGCGGCGATGGAAACCAGCACCGCCGCCCACCCCGCGCCGACCGCCTCGAAGGCCGACGCGATCGGGGCACCCCTGTCGATCTCGGTGTACGGCACCATCCCGACCACCACGAGCGAGACGCCGATGTAGAGCACTGTGGAGATCAGCAGCGTGCCGAGCAGACCCAGGGTGAGGTCCCGCTTGGGCTTGCGCGTCTCCTCGCCCAGGTTGGCGACGGCCTCGAAGCCGGTGTACGCGAAGAAGACCACTGCTGCGGCGCTGAGCACCCCGACGAAGCCGAAGACCGACGGTTCCAGCCCGAAGAGGGCCTGGGTGACCGGCTGCTTGATGCCGTCGTCGCCGCTGCCCGCGGGCTCGGCCGGCGGAATGAACGGGGTGAGGTTGGTGGCCTTGACGAAGAACAGACCGGCCACCACCACGAATACGCAGATGGCCACCTTGACCAGCACCAGCAGGTTGGTGATCCGGGCGGACTCCCGGATGCCGACGATCGCCACGACGCCGAGGATCAGCACGATGGCGATGGCGCCGAGGTTGACAGTGCTGCCCTCCTCGCCGAACCACCGGGTCGGCAGGTCGAGCAGTTCGGCGAGGTAGCCGGACCAGCCTCGGGCCACCACTGCGGCGCCGAGTGCGAACTCCAGCAGCAGGTCCCAGCCGATGATCCAGGCGACGATCTCGCCCATCGTGGCGTACGCGTAGGTGTAGGCGCTGCCGGCGGTCGGCACGCTGGAGGCCAGTTCGGCGTAGCAGAGCGCGGCGAGCAAAGCGACCACTCCGGCGATGGCGAAGGAGATCACCACGCCCGGTCCGGCGCTGTCGCGGGCCTCGATACCGGTGAGGGTGAAGATGCCGGTGCCGATCACGATGCCGATGCCGAAGCCGGTGAGGTCGACAGCGCCGAGCCGTCTCTTCAGTCCGAGCTGGCCATCGCTGCCGTCCGCCTCACCCTGGGCTATCACGTCCTTGATCGGTTTTGTGCGCAGCACCGACATGCGCTCACCCCTCCCACCACGCGACCACCGCTCGTGGCGGCCGGTGACCGGCGTTGCTACCCAGCGACGCGAACTGTCAACCACGAACCCTTGCGGTTCTGAGCCGGGTGTGAAAATTTCCTACCAGCGATACATATGCATCGGCAGATCTTGCCGATTGTCGCGCTGATCACACGGGAGCCCCACCGAAGGGACACACCGCATGAAGGCAATTCGTCTCGGCGCGGCCGGACTGGCCGCCGCCCTGCTCGGCACCCTGGTCACCATCACCCCCGCGAGCGCCACCCCCGACGCGGCCGGCACCACCACCGCCACCTGCGCCACCGACCCGGCCACCCCGAAACGGCAGTTCCGGGCCATGTGGATCTCGTCGGTGGTCAACATCGACTGGCCCAGCAAGGCGTCCCAGAGCAGCCCGGACCGGATCGCGGCACAGCAGGCCGAGTACCGCGAACTGCTCGACCTGGCCGGGCGGCTCAACCACAACGCCGTCGTGGTGCAGGTCCGGCCCACCGCCGACGCGCTCTGGCCCTCACCGTACGAGCCCTGGTCGGAATACCTGACCGGGGTACGCGGCCAGGACCCGGGCTGGGACCCGCTGGCCTTCCTGGTCGACGAGTCACACAAGCGGAACCTGGAGTTCCACGCCTGGTTCAACCCGTACCGCGTGTCCATGCCGGCCCCCGGCGGCGCCGGCGCGGACCTCGCCCAACTCGCCCCCGGCCACCCGGCCCAGCAGCACCCCGACTGGACCTTCGCCTACCCGCCAGCCGGCGTGGCCGGCAGCCGGCTCTACTACAACCCCGGCATTCCCGAGGTCCGCGAGTTCGTCCAGACCGCCATGATGGACGCGGTCAAGCGGTACGACATCGACGGTGTCCACTTCGACGACTACTTCTACCCCTACCCCAGCGGCACCTACCAGGTGCCCGACGACGCCGCCTTCGCCGCGTACAACCGGGGCTTCACCGACCGGGCCGACTGGCGGCGGGACAACATCAACCTGCTGATCCAGGAGATGAACGGCAAGATCAAGGCGGCGAAGCCGTGGGTGAAGTTCGGCGTCAGCCCGTTCGGCATCTGGCGCAACAAGACCGCCGACCCGCTCGGCTCGGACACCACCGGCAGCCAGTCGTACGACATCATCTCCGCCGACACCCGCAAGTGGATCAAGCAGGAGTGGATCGACTACGTGGTGCCGCAGCTCTACTGGTACATCGGCCAGTACCCGGCGGCCGACTACGCGCGGCTCGTGCCGTGGTGGGCCGAGACGGTGCGCGGCACCCGGGTGCAGCTCTACATCGGGCAGGCCGACTACAAGAGCGGCGACCCGGCGTACGGGCCGTACTGGCAGAACCCGCGTGAGCTGTCCGACCACCTGACGCTCAACCGGTCGTACCCGGAGGTGCAGGGCAACGTGCACTTCTCCGCCGTCCAGGTGCGGGCCAACCGGCTCGGCGCCACCGACATCTACGCGGGTGAGCACTACTCCCGCCCGGCGCTGGTGCCGGCCATGCCCCACCTGCCGGCCCGGCCACTGCTCTTCCCGGTGGTCACCAAGGCGACCCGGCAGGCCGACGGGGTCCGGCTCACCTGGCGGCAGCCCGCTGACGGCGTCGGCCCGCTCGGCACCGCCACCTCGTACGCGATCTACCGCTTCGACGGCACCACGCTGCCCGGCCGGTGCGCCACCGCCGACGCCGCGCACCTGGTCGGCACCGTCCGGGCCACCCGCGGCGGCGCCCAGTCCTGGGTGGACACCTCGGCCGAGCCCGGCCGGCGCTACACCTACCAGCTGACCGCGCTGGACCGGTCGGCAAACGAGAGCCCCACGAGCCCGCCGGCATTCGTGCTGCACTGACCGCCGCTCGGCATGCCCCGGACGCCTCGCGCGTCCGGGGCATTCGGGCTCCCTGGGCCGATTACAACTTCAACTGGTCCACCGACGTCCCCGCCCCCGCCCCCCGCCCCCCGCCCCCGCCCCTGTTGATCATGAAGTTATTGCCACTCGCCTCGGCGTGTCGCAGCAATAACTTCATGATCGACAGCGGGGGACGGCGGGCCGGCCGGGCCCTGGGGGTGGGGGGTGGGGTCAGGGTCCGGGGGGTTAGGCGCGTTCGGTTCGGGTGGCGGGATGGCGGTCGGGGTCGGCGGGGCGGCGGGGGGCGGGCTGGGACAGGCCGGTGCTGAAGCGGGTGGAATCGGCCGCCAGGTCGGGGTGTTCCACGTCCAGGGCCAGCGCCGCGGCCTCGTCCAACCCCAACTCGGCGCCCTCGCCGTACGCGTCGTCGAACACCGCGTCGCCCAACTGCGCGCGTAATTCGGCCTGCTGGTCGGCCCAGTAGCCGCCGTAGATCCCCGGGGTGGCGCGCATGCTCGCCCGGGTGGCCTGCGCCGCCCCGAACAGGCGGGCCGCGGTCAACCGGTCCCCACCGATCGCGCAGCGCACCGCTACCGCGTTCAACGTGTCACACGCCCGACCGTGGTAGCCGTGGCCCATCCGCGAACGCAGCGCCACCAGCAGATGCTCATGCGCGGCGATCACATCACCCCGGGCCAGCGCGACCATCCCGAGCAGCATGTCCACCGACCGCCGACCCCGCTCCACCGGGCGGGCCGCCTCCACCGGACGGACCGCTCCCAGCAGGTCCGCCGCCTCCGACAGGGCACCCCGCAGCCAGAGCAGCTCGGCCAGACTGAACACCGCCAACAGTGCTTCACCGATCACGTCCTGCCCGTGCGCCCAGTCGATGACCTCCCGGCACACCCGCTCGGCCTCGACGAACTGCCCCATGTCCACGAGCGGTGCCGCCCGACCGGCGAGCACCCGGGCCAGCAGCCCGGCATCGCCGGCCTGCCGGGCAGCCGCCTCCGCCCGCTGGGAGTAGCGCAGTTCCTCGGCGAACTCACCGTCCGCGCCGGCGTGCAGCGAATGCATGTGGTAGACCGCCGCCAGCTCCGCCTCCGGGATCCGTTCACCCGTCTCGGCGATCCGCCCGTACAACCGGAACAGCCACAGCCGCCCCTCCCGGGCCAGGCCCCGCTCAAGCCACCACTGGTCCAGGCCGCCGGCCAGACCGAGACCGGCGCGGGCGCTGCCGCCGGTGGCGCACCAGCGCAACGCGGCGCGTACCTCCCCGGCCAACGGGTCGAGGGCATACAGCGACAGCGTCACCGGACGGCCGTCCTGACCCAGGTGGGCCCGGTCCACCGCATGGGCCGACCAGGCCACATGCCGATTCCGGGCGGCCTGCTCCTCACCCGCCTCAGCCAGCCGCCGCGCCGCGTACGCCCGGATCGGGTCGAGCATCCGGTAGGTGCTGCCGGTGGCGCGCGGCTCGGCCAACACCATCGATTTGTCCACAAGCACCGAGAGAGGGTCCAGCGGGTCGTCACCGAGCAGCCACTCCACCGTCGCCAGGTCCACCGGCCCGGCGAAGACCGACAGCCACCGCAGCAGGCGCGCGGCCCGAGGGCCCAGCGTCCGGTACGACCAGGTGACGGTGGCCTGCATGGTCAGGTGCCGTTCCGTGGCCGACCGCTGCACCGCCCTGCTCGCCGCGGTGGGCGGCGACGCCCCGGACGCCGCGGCGACCAGGTCCACGGTGTCCTGCTGGTTGCCGGACCAACCGCGCTCCACCGGCGGCGGGTCCGGGTCCTCCCGACCCGCGTCAAGGGTGCCGAGCACATCGTCCAGACGCTCCGCGAGCTGCCCGACGGAGAGCACCCGCAGCCGGGCGGCGGCCAGCTCGATGGCGAGCGGTAACCCGTCCAGCCGCTGCACCACCCGGCGGAGGTCGGCCGACTCGGCCGGGTCGGGTCGTCGGCCGCCACGCGCCGCCGCCGTACGGTCCAGCAGGAGCGCCACCGCGTCGCTCTCCGCACCGTCCGCCTGCGGGTCGACCGAGAGCGGCGGGATCCGCCACACCACCTCGCCGGGCAGGCTGAACGACTCGCGGCTGGTCGCCAGCACCCGCACGCCACTCCCGCCGGACAACAGCCGCGCGATCACCTCCGCGCAGGCGGCCGGCTGGGTGTCACAGGTGTCCAGCACGACAAGCATGCGGCGGCCCGCCGCGTACTCGACGAGGGTGTCAAGCATCGGCCGGCCCGGCTCGGGTCGCAGGCCGAGCACCGCGGCGATCGCGAACGCCACCAACCCCGGGTCGGTCACCGCGGCGATGTCGACGAACCACACCCCATCCGGGTACGCCTCGACGACTCCGCTGGCCAACTCCACAGCGAGCCGGGTCTTGCCCGCCCCGCCCGCGCCGAGCACCGTGATCAGGCGGTGTTGCCGCACCAGCAGGCCCAACTCGACGCGCTCGCTCTGCCGACCGACGAACGACGTCACCTGGGTCGGCAGATTGTGCGCCACCGCGTCGGCGGTGCGGGGGCGCGGGAACTGCCGCTCCAGGCCCGGCGCGACCAGTTGGAACAGCCGTTCCCGGTCGTCGAAGCCGCGCAGCCGGTGCAGGCCGAGGTCGAGCAGGGTCGCACCGGGTGGCAACGGTTCGGCCCGACGGGCGGTCGACGCCGAACAGAGCACCTGCCCGCCGTGCGCCGCGGCGGCCACCCGGGCGGCCCGGTGCACCTCGGGGCTGGCGTAGTCGCCGTCGCGCGGCTCGGCGTAGCCGGTGTGCAGGCCCATCCGCACCCGGGGTGCGGCCTCGGCGGTCGGCCAGTCGTGGTTGGACAGCGCCCGCTGGGCGGTCAGACAGGCGGTCAGCGCCGCTGCCGCGTCCTCGAAGGCCAGGAAGAACGAATCGCCCTCGGTCAGCAGCTCCGCGCCACCCGTGCTGGCCAATGTCCGGCGCAGCAGCCGGCGGTGCTCGGCGAGCACCGGGCGGTAGTCCGGACCGAGCAGCTGGGCCAGCCGGGTCGAGCCCTCGATATCGGTGAACACGAAGGTCACCCAACCGCTCGGGAGCTGGATCCGTGGCGACATGCGTGGAACCTCCGCCCGTGACGTCGGGTTCATGCTGCCTGAGTCCGAGCGGTAACGCATCGTGAGAACGGTCGGGCAGATGCCGCCTCAAAGTGCCACTCGGGCCCGTTCCCGGCAAGGACAGCCCACCAGGTGGCGGCGAATTGCTCCGATCAGCAGCCGCAGCTGCCCCCGCAGCACCCACCACCGGCGGATGGCGGGGCGCCACCGGCGACCCCACCGCGGCCGGTCACCGCGACCGCGGAGAGCAGCTTGACCGTGTCGGCGTGTCCCTGGGGGCAGGCGGCCGGGTCAGCGGCCGCCGCCATCGGACGGTTGACCTCGAATGTGTCGCCGCACGCGCGGCAGCGGAACTCGTACCGGGGCATGCAGCCAGGGTACGGGGAACTGACGTCCGGCGGACGATGGGTGATACTCGACGGGTGGTGGACGGCGAGGACGACACGCGTGTGCAACCGTTACGACCGGCCGCGCCGCTGGACGGGCCACTCGAGGGCTCGGGGGCCGCGCCCGACCCGGTGCGGGCGGTGCCCCGCCCCCGCCGGCCCTGGCTGAGCAGCCGGACCACGAGTACGCCTACCACACCCGCCACCACGTCCGGCCCGACCGACACCACCGCGTCCGGCCCGACCGACGCCACAGCGTCCGGCCCGACCGACACCACCGCTTCCGGCCCGACCGACGCCACCAGGTCCGGCTCGGACGCGGGTGCGGCCGGCGCCGACACGAAGGGCCCGGGCAAGCCCGCGCCGGTCGCCGAGGGCAGTGCCGACACGCAGGTGTCGGCCCCCGGGACCGCCGCACCCACCGACAACACGAAACCCAGCGCACCCGTTGACGATGCGAAACCCAGCGGGCCTGCCGACGGCACGAAAGCCGACGCACCCGCCGACGACGCGAAGACCGGCACCGTGGGCGTCGCGGAGCTGGCGAAGACCAGTGTGGACGAACTGTCCGCCGTGCCGGCATCCGATCCCGCCCGGCGGCGGCGGGTGCCGTTCGCGCACGCGGTACGGCTACCGCCGCGTCAGGTGGCCGCCTCGGCCGTCCGCGCGACTCGGGCCTGGTCCCGCCGACCGAGTGGTCGGCTCACCCTGCCCGGCCTCTTCCTGCTGGCGCTGGTGGCCACAACCGGTGCGGCGGGCGCCCTGCTCGTGCCGGCCACGATCCGCGCACCCCACCCGGTCGCTGCCGATGCCTCCGGCACGCCCACCGTGCCGCCCGGGGTGCCGCCCCGCCTGCCCAGCGGCCCGGTGCCCAGCGGCGGACCACCGGGTGGCGGGCTACCCAGCGGCGGGCTACCCACCGGCCCGTTGCCCAGCGGTGGACTACCGAGCGGCGGGTTGCCCGGTAGCGGACTGCCCAGCAGCCCCGGCATCGGGCCGGGGGGCGGCGGGCGGCCGTCGGACGCCCTGGCCGGCTGGGCCCAGCAGGTTGGCGCCAAGGTGAACATTCCGGCCGTCGCCATGCAGGCGTACGGCTACGCCGAGCTGATGCTCGCCCAGACCAACCGCAGTTGCGCGCTGAGCTGGACCACGCTGGCCGCGATCGGGCAGGTCGAATCGGGGCACGGCTCCGCCAACGGCGCGCGCCTGGGACAGGACGGCAAGGCGCTCCCGAAGATCATCGGCTTGCCGCTGGACGGCAAGGACGGCCGGATGCGGATCATCGACACCGACCGTGGGGTGCTCGACGGTGACCTGACCCTCGACCGGGCGATCGGGCCGATGCAGTTCATCCCGACCACCTGGCAGGAGATCGGCGCGGACGCCGACAACGACGGGGTCAAGGACCCGCACGACCTGGACGACGCCGCCCTGGCCGCGGGCAACTACCTCTGCAAGGGTGGTCGCAACCTGAGCATCCCGACCGACTGGTGGAACGCGATCCTGTCCTACAACGATGTACGCCGGTACGCCCAGGACGTCTACGACACCGCCAACCGGTACGGACGGGCCAGTCGCCCGTGAAGTGATCGTCTCGATACGTTGGAGAACTGGACACTTCCCCCGGGCCTCTGTTAGCGGCAAGCTAGACGGGTGATGGTGCGCGAGTGGGACCCCAGGACCGCGTCGTCCGCCGAGATCGCGTCGCTGCTTGTCACGCTGAACGCGGTGCTGGCGGCCGATCTGCCGCAGGATCCGCCGTGGCGGGAGACCTCACTGCGCGAATACCTCGCCGAGGTGATGCCCGGCGAACGGCGGATCTCGTGGATCGCCCAAGCCGAGCCGACCGGTCCCGGTGATCCGGGCGCGGTGCTCGGCCAGGTTCACGTGCTGCTCCTCGGTGACATCGGCGTACTCGAGGTGCTTGTGCACCCGTCGGTCCGGCGCGGCGGTCTCGGTCGTGACCTGGTGTTGCGCGCCGCCCGCCGGGTCTACCAGGAGGGCTTCCAGTCGATCGGGGTGGAGGTGGTCGGCGACACGCCGGCGGTGGCCTTCTACGAGTCGCTCGGCTTCATCAGGGAGTACGTGGAGACGCGCAGCGTGCTCGACCTGACCGCTGTCGACTGGGCCGAGCTGACGCAGATGGCCACCGGCATCGCGGCGGGCTACCACCTGGAGTTCTTCCCCGGCGGGCCGCCGGACGACCTGATCGAGGCGTACGCGCGGGCGAAGGCCGAGGTGCGTGACGTCGACGACGGGGAGCTCCGGCCCAGCTCCTACGAGCCGGAGCGGCTGCGCGACAGCCTCGACACCCTGCACCGGCGGGGGATGAAACCGTACATCGTGCTCGCCCGACACGAGCAGAGCGGCGAGGTGGCCGGCCTGACCGAGGTGGTGGTGCCCGCGCAGCACCCGACCCGCGCCGACCAGTACGACACGATCGTCGCGCAGGACCACCGGGGCTACGGCATCGATCGGGCCATCAAGGCCCGGATGCTGCTTGAGCTGCGCTCCGCCGAGCCGGAGCTGATCGAGGTGCAGACCTGGAACGCGCAGGCCAACGAGGCGATGCTGAAGGTCAACGCCGAGTTGGGCTACCGACCGGACCGCGAGTGGTGCGAATACAGCGTCGACGTCGCTGAGCTGGTGCACCGACTCGATCCGCCCCGCTGAGGGAATTCACCAAACTGTCCACTAGGGGATGGACGGTGGCCCATCGGGCACCTTAACGTGCGTTGACCCCCATCCACCCATCGTGGAGGCCCCATGCGTCAGCGCCGCTCAATCGCCGCGCTCGCGACCGCCACCGCCGCCGTGACCATCACGGCGCTCGGCGTCGCACCCACCGCGGCCAGCGCCGCGCCCACCGACCTGTTCATCTCCGAGTACGTCGAGGGTTCGTCGAACAACAAGGCGATCGAGCTGTTCAACGGCACCGGCACCCCGGTCGACCTCACCGCCGGCGGTTACCGCCTCCAGCTCTACTTCAACGGTTCGACCACGGCCACCACCATCGCGTTGACCGGGACCGTGTCCGCCGGTGACGTGTTCGTGTTCGCCAGCGCCTCGGCCGGGGCCGCCATCCTCGCCCAGGCCGACCAGACCACCGGGGCCAGCCTGTTCAACGGTGACGACGCGGTAGTGCTGCTCCGGGGCAGCACGGTCCTCGACTCGATCGGGCAGGTCGGCGTCGACCCGGGCACCGAGTGGGGCGCGGGCGTCACCAGCACCGCTGACAACACCCTGCGCCGGCTGCCGGCCGTGACCAGCGGCGACACCGATCCGACTGACGCGTTCGACACCGCCGCACAGTGGGCCGGTTTCCCGGTCGACACCCTCGACGGCCTCGGCGCGCACACCGTGGACGGCGGCGGCCCGGTCGACGTCCCGGCGACGCTCACCTGCGGCGGCCCGCTCGTCACGAGCGCCGGCACGGCGGCGAGCCGGGAGGTCACCGGCACCGACCCCGACGACACGATTGTCGACCTGGCGGTGACCTCGGTCAGCCCGACCCCGTCCGCCGGCTCGGTCACCCGCACCGCGTTCACCCCGGCCGAGGGCGTCGGAGGCACCGCCCGTGCCACCATCGGCGCGAGCGCCGACCTCGCCGCCGGGGCGTACACCGTCATCCTCACCACCACCGACGCGGACGCCGGCACGGCCACCTGCGCACTCACCGTGCAGGTGACCCGGGAGCTGACCGTCGGCGAGGTGCAGGGTCCGACCACCGACACCGAGTCCGGCCCCGCCGACCGGTCGCCGCTCGCACCAGCGAGCGGCAACGGCACCAGCAGCACGCTGTACGACGTGCGGGGCGTCATCACCCAGTTGACGCTGGCCCGCACGTCGGCCGGCGCGGATCAGCACGGCTTCTTCCTGCAAAGTCGGACCGGCGACACCGACGACGACCCGACAAGTTCCGACGGGATCTTCGTGTTCATGGGCGGGTTCACCTCGCTGGTCGGCGGCTACGTCCCGACCGTCGGCGACGAGGTGGTGCTCCGCGCCCGGGTGTCCGAGTACTACAACTTCACCCAACTCTCCGGCGCGTCGCTGGTCCGCCGGATCGCCACCGGTCTGAACGTGGACTCGACGGTCGCGGTGACCGACGCGGTGCCGCCGGCCGAGCTGACCGCCGCGCTGCGCTTCTGGGAGCGGCACGAGGGCGCCCGGATGCGGGTACGCGCGGGCAGCGGCGCGGTGAGCGGGCGGGACGTCTTCTCCTCCACCGCCGACGCCGAGCTGTGGGTGGTCGACCGGGACGACCCGCTGCTGGACCGCGCCGACCCGTACGCCCGGCGGGTCTTCCGGGACTCGCACCCGCTCGACAACGACCCGACCCGCCGCTTCGATGACGGCAACGGTCACCGGACGCTGCTCGGCAGCATGGGCGTGAAGGCCACCGCCGGGGACAGCGCCGCGCTGCTGCCGCCCGCGCACACCTTCGACACGCTCGGTGCGGACGCGGTGGGCGGGGTCTACTACTCGTTCGAGAAGTACGGCGTCCAGGTCGAGCGGGCCGAGTTCGCCGCCGGGGCCGATCCGTCGAAGAACAACCCGCCGAAGCCCGCCGACCGGTCGCAGGAGGTGGCCGTCGCCACCTACAACGTGGAGAACCTGTACGACTACCGCGACGACCCGTTCGACGGCTGTGACTTCACAGGTAACGCCGGTTGCCCGGGTGTGGACCCGCCGTTCGACTACGTACCGAGCAGCGAGGCGGAGTACCAGCAACAGCTCGGCGCACTCGCCGACCAGATCGTCAAGGATCTGCACGCGCCCGATCTGATCCTGGTGCAGGAGGCCGAGGACCAGGACATCTGCACGGTCTCCGGTGCTGCGTTGGCCTGCGGCGACACCAACAACGCAGACGGCGCTCCGGACAGCATCCAGGAGTTGGCGCTCAGGGTGGCGGCGACCGGCGGGCCGGCGTACGCCGCCGCCTATGACCGGACCGGCGCGGACGCCCGCGGGATCACCGCAGCGTTCCTGTACCGCACCGACCGGTTGTCGTTGGCGGCCGCGACGGCGAGCGACCCGCTGCTGGGCGCGACGCCGACCGTGCAGTACCGCGCCGCAGGTCTGCCAGGCAACGCCGACGTGCAGAACCCCAAGGCCCTCAACGCGGTGCTGCCGGCCGACGTGGACACGTCTACCGGCAAGGACGGGAACAACGTCTTCACCCGGGCACCCCAGCTGGGCAAGTTCAGCGTGGCCGCGGCACCCGGTTCGACCGAGCGGTTCACCCTGTACGCGCTGAGCAACCACTACTCCTCCGGTCCGGACGGTCGGATCGGGCAGCGGCGGGAGCAGGCACGCTACGGCGCGGCGATCGTCACCGCGATCGAGGCGGCCGACCAGGACGCCCGGGTGGTCTACGGCGGGGACCTGAACGTCTTCCCCCGCCCGGACGATCCCATCGCCACCGGCGCGCAACCCACGCCATCGGACCAGCTCGCGCCGCTCTACGAGGCGGGTCTGCACAACCTGTGGGACAACCTGGTCGCGGAGGTGCCCGCGTCGGCGTACTCGTACAGCTTCGAGGGGCAGGCCCAGACACTCGATCACCTGTTCGTCAACGACGCGTTCTACGGCGATCTGGTGCAGGTGCGGGCGGCGCACATCAACGCCGACTGGCCGGCCGAGTTCACCGGTGACGGGTCGCGGGGTTCCAGCGACCACGACCCGCAGGTGGCCCGGTTCCGGTCCCGGGCATCGTTGACAGTCGCCGACACGTCGGTGGTCGAGGGCGATCAGGGCACCCGTCAGCTCACCTTCACCGCGACCGTGTCCCGGCCGCTGTCGCAGCCGGTGCTGCTCTGCGCCGCGACCGTCGGTCTCACGGCGCAGGCCGGCTCGGACTTCGAGCCGTACGCCGGCTGTCGGGTGCTGGCCGCCGGCCAGACGTCGGTCGCCTTCCCGGTGACCGTGCGCGGTGACCGGAAGCGGGAATCGGACGAGAAACTGACGTTGCTGGTGGCCGGCGTGCCCGGCCTGCGGCTTGCCGACCCGCTCGCGGTCGGCACCATCACCAACGACGACTGAACGACGGCGCTGACGGCCCACCGTCCGGTTTCCCCGGAGGGTGGGCCGTTCGCGATGTCAGTAGTATTCGTCGATGATCGGGGGCGGCGGCAGGTGCCGATGCTGCGCGACCCGCACCTCCCACTGGCTGCGTCGGCGCCGCGCCTCGCGGTCCGCCGAGTTGCGGTGGTAAGTCTCCGGTGGCCGTGCCAGACCGTAGATGTCCCCCCACCACTCCCCCGGCTCAGGATCGAGGATGGTATCGAGGTGGGCGGGGTAGCGGCGTCCGGCGCCGTCGTGAACGTCGTCGCGGTCGGCCATCGGTCGAATCACCCGGCCCTCCTGGTCCACCACCACCAGATAGAGCCCGGCCGCACCGAGTAGGCGCTCCAGCACCGCCAGACTCGGTGTCAGACTGCCGGCCTCGACCTTGCCCACTGTCGACGGTGAGACCTTGGCGAAGCGGGCCATCTGGCGTTGACCCAACCCCTTCATCCGGCGGGCCCGCCGAACCAGGCCGGTGATGGGAAACCGCCCGACGGTCGGGCCGGATGGCGGAGGAGGAACGAGTGCGGAAGCCATCCGACAACCATTCTCGGTCGAGACCCGCCTCTCAACCCCTGTGGATAACCCTGTGGAAAACTGGCCGGCTCAGGGGCTCGCCGCACCCCCGACGCATCCTTTGCTCTGCTTCAACGGAGGCGACAGCGTGAGGCTCTTAGCGTTGCCTCCGCTGAAGCAGAGCAAAGGACGTCAGGGTGGCCCTCGGCCCTCGGCCCTCGGGCCTTGGGCGGGCCTTGGGCGGGCCTTGGGCGGGCCTTGGGCCTGGGCCTGGGCCTGGGTCAGTGAGCTGCTTGCCGCAGTCATCCGGATGGCCGTGGTCGACCAGCCGGGGCAGCTGCCCTGACCGTCGGGGCGCGAGCGGCGGTCGACGATTCGCGGACGGGCGGGGTCAGAGGTCGCAGAGCCGGCGACCGGAGCCGATGTCGTCAAGTGCCGCGTGCAGGTCGCGGATGCGCCGCTCGGCCTCGGCGGTCAGCCGATCGTGCAGGCCCTGCCAGTCGGCCAGTTGAGGGTCGGGTGGCAGGGCCGCGAGCAGGTCGCGGATCTCGTTGACGGTCAGGCCGACGCGCTGGGCCACCCGGGCCACCCTGATCCGGCAGGCCGCGTCGGCGTCGAACCGCCGCTGGTTGCCGCCGGTGCGGGCCGCCGCGATCAGGCCCTGCCGCTCGTAGAACCGCACGGCGGAGCCGCTCACCCCGCTCTCCCGGGCCACCTCGCCGACCGTCAACGTGCCCATCGCCACTTCCCCGCAGCCATTGACTTCACCATTTGTTCAAGTCCTAGCGTGCGAGGCATGACTACGCAAGAGGACACCGTTCCGCCGACAGTCGCCGTGCTCGTCGGGAGCGTCCGGCAGCCTCGGGTGGGCCGCTCGATCGCCGACTGGTTCGTCGCCCACGCCAGCCGCCGCGCGGACCTCGACCTGGACCTCGTCGACCTCGCCGAGGTGCCGCTGCCGTTCGCCGACACCCCTCCCGGGGGCAACTCGGCAAGCCCGATCAGCGCCCGGTTGGCCGCCGCCGACGCGTTCGTGGTGGTGACACCCGAATACAACCACAGCTTCCCGGCCGCCCTGAAGAACGCCATCGACTGGCACTACCGGGAGTGGGCCCGCAAGCCGGTGGCCTTCGTGTCGTACGGCGCCGGCTCCGGCGGCATCCGCGCTGTCGAGCAGCTCCGGCTGGTCTTCGCCGAGGTGCAGGCCGCCACGACCCGCTCCGGGGTGGTGCTCCGGTCACCGTGGGAGCGACTCGACGCCGCCGGCCGGCTCGTCGACGACGAGCCGCTGCGGCAGGCCGCCGACGCCACGCTCAGCGAGCTGGCCTGGTGGGCCGAGGCGCTGCGCACCGCCCGCCGGATTCGGGCCTGAGCCGCGACATGGACGCGTCCGCACGACGGCTCGGCTGGTACCTGACCCTTGGTGGGCTGCTCGCGGTGATCGACACCACGGTCACCGTGGTGGCCCTGCCCAGGCTGATCGACGACCTCGACACCAACCTCACCACGATCGGCTGGGTCACCAGCGGCTATGCGCTGGCCCTGGTCGCGGTGATGCCCACCGCCGCCTGGGCGATCGGCCGCTTCGGCGCCCGCCGCACCTACCTGACCGCGCTGCTGCTGTTCACCGCCGGCTCGGTCCTGGCCGGGGCCGCCTGGAGCGTCGGGTCGCTCATCGCGTTCCGGGTGCTCCAAGGGCTGGGTGGCGGACTGCTCAACCCGGTCGGGATGGCCGTCGCGCTCGCCGCGGTGCCACCGGGACGGCGCGGACGGATGATGAGCCTGCTCGGCCTTCCGGTGCTGGTCGGGCCCCTGATCGGGCCGGTGCTGGGTGGGCTGCTGCTCGATCACGCGTCCTGGCGGTGGATCTTCTGGATCAACCTCCCGGTGGGGCTGTTGGCGCTGCTGCTCGGCCGGTCGGTGCTGCCGGTCGCCGACCCGCGACGACCACCGGTCCGGCTGGACGTCGTCGGGCTGCTGCTGCTCTGCCCCGGCCTGGCACTTGCGGTGTACGGGCTCAGCGTCACCGGCGAGCGGGGCGAGGTCGTCACCGTGTCCGTGCTGCTGCCGTTCGTGCTCGGCGTCCTACTGGTGGTCACCTTCGCCTGGCGGTCCGGCCGGGTGCGGCAGCCACTGCTGCGCCTGGCCGTGCTGCGCGCGCCGGGGATGACTCCCGGCGCGGCGACAGTGGCGTTCTTCGCCGCCGGGTACTTCGGCTCGTTCCTGATCATTCCGGCCTACGTGCAGGTGGTACGCGGTGACTCGGCCACCCTGGCCGGGGTGATCGGCATTCCGCAGGCGCTGACCACCGGGTTGATGCTCCAGGTCGCGACCCGGCTCGTCGATCGCGTCTCGGCGCGGCGGGTGGTCGGGTTGGGCATCGCCACCGCGGTGGCCGGCACGGTGGCCCGGGTGCTGGTGCTCGACGCCGACACGTCGTACCCGCTGCTGGCCACGCTTGGTGCGGTCATCGGCCTGGGCATGGGCGCGACGCTGATGCCGACGATGACAGCGGCCAGCCGGTCACTTCCGCCCGACGACCTGCCGTCCGGCTCCACGCTGCTGACCACCGTGTCGCACACCTCGGTCGCGGCCGGCACGGCGCTGATCGCCGCCACCCTGACCTGGCTGGCGGACCGGCTCGCCCCGAGCCTGGGCGGCGGGGGCATCACTGCCGCCAACCGGCTCGACCCGGCCAGCCGGCTCGGCTTCGCGCCGGAACTGGCGCAGGCCACCCGACTCGCGCTTGCGGTGTCGGCAGTGCTGTTGGCGCTCGCCTGGCTGACCAGCCGGAGGCTCCCGGCCGCCGTCGCGTCTGCCGACGAGGCGGCCACCCCGGCGGAACCGGCGGAATCGGTCAGTAGCGCTGGCGGAGCAGACCGGCGGCTTCGACCGCCCAGTAGGTGAGGATGATCTGCGCGCCGGCCCGCTTGATCGAGGTGAGCGTCTCCAGCATCACGCGTTCCCGGTCGATCCAGCCGTTCGCGGCGGCGGCCTCTACCATCGCGTACTCACCGGAGACCTGGTAGGCGGCGACCGGGACGTCCACCGCGGCCCGGACCGCCGACACCACGTCGAGGTAGGGCAGCGCCGGCTTGACCATCACCAGGTCGGCACCCTCGGCGACGTCGAGCGCGACCTCGCGCAGCGACTCGCGCAGGTTGGCCGGATCCTGCTGGTAGGTGCGTCGGTCGCCCTCAAGCGCCGACTCCACCGCCTCCCGGAACGGGCCGTAGAAGGCGGAGGCGTACTTCACGGCGTACGCCAGCACCGAGACGTCCTGGTGTCCGGCGGCGTCGAGCGCCTTGCGTACCACACCGACCTGGCCGTCCATCATCCCGGACGGCCCGACCATGCCGACCCCGGCGGCGGCCTGGGCCACCGCCATCTCGGCGTACGCGGCGAGGGTGGCGTCGTTGTCGACCTCACCGTCGGGGGTGAGGACCCCGCAGTGCCCGTGCGAGGTGAACTCGTCAAGGCACAGGTCACTCATCACGACAGTGCTGTCGCCCACCTCGGAGACCACGTCACGGATGGCGACGTTGAGAATGCCGTTCGGGTCGATGCCGCCGGAGCCGGTCGGGTCCCGCCGTTCCGGCACCCCGAAGAGCATGATCCCGCCGACGCCGGCCTGGACGGCCTCGGCCGCCGCCTTGCGCAGCGAGTCCCGGGAGTGCTGGAGCACTCCCGGGAGCGACCCGATGGCGCGGGGCTCGGTGAGCCCCTCCTTGACGAACATCGGCACGACCAGCTCGGCCGGGTCGACCCGGGTCTCGGACACCAGCCGGCGGATCGCCGGGGTGCGGCGCAGCCGGCGGGGCCGGGTCTCGGGGTACGACATGGCAGGCCCTCCTCGAACGACTACCGGAAGCGCAGGGCGGTCGGGCCCTGCACCTTCGAGCCACGGCGCTGCTTGGCCGGCATGGCGGCCAGCTTCTCGCGCAGCTCGACGGCGTAGGCGGCGAGCGCCTCCACCAGGTCGGGCACCGAGGCGTGCGGCGGCTGGACGTCGACCCGCAGGCCGAACTCCGTAGCGGTCTCCGCCGTCTTGGGCCCGATGACGGCAACAACGGTCCGGGCGTGCGGCTTCCCGGCGATGCCGACCAGGTTGCGCACGGTGGAGGACGAGGTGAAGAGCACCGCGTCGAACCCGCCCGACTTGATCGCGTCGCGGATCTCGGCGGGCGGCGGCGCGGCCCGCACCGTCCGGTACGCGGTCACGTCGTCGACCTCCCAGCCCCGCTCGGTGAGCCCGGCGGCGAGCGTCTCGGTGGCGATGTCGGCGCGCGGCAGCAGCACCCGGCCCACCGGGTCGAGGATCTCGTCGTGCGGCGAGAACTCGGCGAGCAGCCCCTCGGAGGACTGCTCCCCGGCGGGGATCAGCTCCGGCTGGATGCCGAACGCGCGGACCGCGTCCGCGGTCGCCTCACCGATGCAGGCGATCTTGACGCCGCCGAAGTGCCGGGCGTCCAGGCCGTGCTCGGCGAACTTCTCCCAGACCGCGCGGACCGCGTTCACCGACGTGAAGATCACCCAGGCGTACCGGCCGTCGACAAGGCCCTTGACCGCCCGCTCCATCTGCGCCGGGGTACGCGGCGGCTCGACCGCGATGGTCGGCACCTCACAGGGGATCGCACCGTACGCGCGCAGCCGGGCGCTCATCGCGCCGGCCTGCTCCTTGGTCCGGGGTACGAGCACCTTCCAGCCGTACAGCGGGCGGTTCTCCCACCAGCTCAGCTTGTCGCGCTGACCCACCCCGACACCGACGGTGAGCACCACCCGGCCGGTGAAGCCGAGCGCGGCGGCCACGAAGCTGTCCACCGTCGACGTGGTCGTGTACTGGGTCTCGCCGGTGCCGTCGCCGGTCACCCCGACGCCTGTGGTGCCGTCGACCCCGGCGGAGAGCAGCCCGTCCCGGACGGCGGCGAGGTCACCGGCGTCCACCGCCAGCGCGAGCGAACCCCGGCCGACGGCCGCGGCCAGTGCCTCGAAGTCGAGTGCGCTGACGTCCTCGACGTCGGCGGCGGTACGCACACCCGGCAGCGGAACACCCGCGTAGGTGGCCACACCCTCGGCCTGACCGACGCCGGGCACCACCTCGAAGTGGGCGGCGGTGCGGGCCACCGCCTGCACCTCCTTGACCACCGAGTCGTGGCCGAACGGGTCGCCGGCGACCAGGTGCACCGCGTTCAACCCGGAACGGGCCGCGGAGATCAGCACCTTCGCCACGTCCCCCGGCGCACCTTCGGCGGGGGTGAACTCGGCGTCGTCCCTGGCTTCGGCGCGTACGACGGCGAGCAACGACTCCGGGACTCCCCGGTCGTAGATCACCTGGTCGGCGTCGACCAGGGCGTCGTGCGCCCGACGGGTCAGCAGACCTGGGTCACCGGGGCCGGCCCCGACGAACGCGATACGGCCGACAGGCTTACGGGTGCGGGTCATTCTGTGCTCCCAAATTGCTGGGTCCCCGGGCCGGTGTGTCCTTCGTGGCCGAGGATCGAGTCGGCGCCGAGGTCGAGGAGTTCGGCGGCGAGTGCCTTACCGATCTCCGCCGCGTCGGCGGGCGTTCCGGTGCGGGACAGCCGGAGGTCACGAGTGCCGTCCGGGCTGATCACCGCCCCGCGCAGGTAGATCTCATCGCCGTCGTCACCTTCGGCGAGTTCGGCGTAGGCGGCGACGGGTGCACTGCACCCGGCCTCCAGGGTCGCCAGCAACGCGCGTTCCGCGGTGACCGCGGCGCGCGACGGTGCGTGGTCGAGCAGCGCGAGCAGCTCGACCAGGTCCTGGTCGTCGACCCGGCACTCCACTGCCAGGGCGCCCTGGGCGGGCGCGGGCAGCATGAGCATCGGGTCGAGCGTCTCGGTGATCGCGTCGGTGCGACCGATCCGGGCCAGCCCGGCCCGGGCCAGCACCACCGCGTCGAGGTCGGCTTCGGGGCCGAGCACCCGCGCCAGGCGGGTGTCGATGTTGCCGCGGATCGGGGTGACCTCCAGTTGCAGCCCCAGGGCGTGCAACTGGGCGATGCGGCGCAGCGCGCCGGTGCCCACAGTGGCGCCGGGCGGCAGCTCGGCGAGCGTCCGCCCGCCCTGGGCGATCAGCGCGTCACGCGGGTCCTGCCGCGCCGGCACCGCCGCGATGTGCAGCCCGGCCGTGCCGGCAGTGGGCAGATCCTTGTAGGAGTGCACCGCGAAGTCGATCGTCCGGGCGGTCAGCGCGTCGCGCAGCGCGGAGACGAACACCCCGACGCCGAGCCGGTGTACCGGCGCGTTGGAACGGTCGCCGGCGGTGACCACCTCGACCAGCTCGACCGGGCGGCCGGTGGCGGCGGTGAGCGCCTCGGCGATCTGACCGGACTGGGCCATCGCCAGGGCGCTGCCCCGGGTACCGAGGCGCAGGGGGGCGGTCATCGCGCACCTCCGGTGGGTGGGGTGGGCTCGGTGGCGTCGGCTGCGGGCACCGGGTCGATGCCGGGCAGTGCCATGCCGAGGTCGGGGGTCAGCACGTCCGGGACGGTGTCCACCGGGGAGGTCTGCGGCACCTCGAGGTCGAACAGCTCACGCAGCAGGGCCGCGTACTGGTCGCCGCCGGGCTCCGCGGCCAACTGGCGGACCTTGACGGTGGGCTGGTGCAGCAGCCGTTGCACGACCCGGTGCACCGTACGGGCAACCTCGGCGCGCAGGTCGTCGCCGAGGTCGGGGCGACGCTGAGCGAGCCGGCGCAGCTCGGCGGTGACCACGTCGTCGGCCCGGCCGCGCAGCGCGGCCACGGTCGGTGCGACGTCGGCGCCGCGCAGCCAGGTGAGGAAGCTCTCCACCTCGCCGAGCACGATCCGTTCGACGGCGGCGGCGTCCGCGGCGGCCGGACCGTCGGCGAGCAACGCCGCCATCCGGTCGATGTCGATCACCTCGACGCCGGGCAGTTCGGCGACCCCGTCCCCGACGTCGCGCGGGACGGCCAGGTCGAGCAGGACCAGCGGGCCCCGGAGCGGGTCCCGTTCGGCGAGCGCCGCGCTGACCACCGCCCGGGTGAGGACCGGTTCGGTGGACGCGGTGGCGGCCACTACGATGTCCACTGTGGAGAGGGTGTCGGTCAGCTGGGCCATCGGCGCGGCGGACGCCCCGTACGACTCGGCGAGCCGGACGGCCCGGTCGGCGCCCCGGTTGCTGACGGTGAGCGGGCCGGCGCCCAGCCGGGACAGCGTGGCCACCCCGAGCGAGCCCATCGCGCCGGCGCCGACCACCAGGGCCGGGTGGCCGGCGAGATCGCCGTCGAGGTGCCCGGCGGCCAACTCCAACGCGGCGGTGACGACGCTCTGGCCGGCGCGGTCGATGCCGGTCTCGGCGTGGGCCCGCTTGCCGACCCGCAGCGCCTGCTGCATCAGCTCGTGCAGCAGGCGGCCGGCCGAGTCGGCGCCGGTGGCCCAGTGGTACGCGTCACGCAACTGGCCGAGGATCTGCGCCTCGCCGACCACCATCGAGTCCAGACCGGTGGCGACCCGGAACACGTGCTCCACGGCAGCGGTGTCGTAGTGCACGTACAGGTGGCTGGCGAGCGCCGTCGGCGAGCTGCCGGCCTGCTCGGCCAGGATGGCGCAGACGTCGCCGAGCCCGCCGTGGAAACCGGACACGGCGGCGTAGACCTCCACCCGGTTGCAGGTGGAGACGATCACCGCCTCGGCCACGTAGGGCTGGGCGATCAGGCGATCAAGGGTGCGGGTGAGGTCGGCGGGAGGCACGGCCAGTTGTTCAAGCGTGGCGACCGGGGCGGTCCGGTAGGACGCGCCGACGACGAGCAGTTTCACGTGCCGATCGCCTCCTGGGTGTCGGTGGCCGCGAACCCGCCCGGCAGGGCCGTGAGAGCGGACCCGCCGGTGGCGGGCAGCGCGGTCAGCGATGCCTTGCGGTGCTCGTGGAAGGACAGAATCTGCAGCTCGATGGCGAGATCGACCTTGCGCACGTCGACCCCCTCCGGAACCGAGAGTACGCACGGCGCGAAGTTGAGGATGCTCGTCACGCCCACGGCGACCAGCTGGTCGGCGACCTGCTGGGCGGCGGCGGCCGGAGTGGCGATCACGCCGATCGCGAGGGATTCCTCCGCGGCGACCGTCGCCAGCTCGTCGACATGCCTGACCACCAGCCCGTTGATCTCTTCGCCGACCCGGGAGGGATCGGCGTCGAGCAGTGCGGCGATCCGGAAGCCCCGGCCGGCGAAGCCGTCGTACCCGGCCAGAGCGTGACCGAGATTACCCACGCCGACCAGGGCGACCGCCCGCCGTTGGGTGAGCCCGAGCACATTCTCGATCTGCTCGATCAGCAGCGCGACGTCGTAGCCGACGCCACGGGTGCCGTACGAGCCGAGGTGGGAGAGGTCCTTGCGAAGCTTCGCGGAGTTGACGCCGGCGGCCGCGGAGAGGCCCTCGCTGGAGACCGTCTCGTGCCCGGTGTCGGCGAGGTTGTGCAGCGCGCGCAGGTATTCCGGGAGCCGAGCGACGGTGGCCTCGGGCAGATCCGGGAGCGCTGGTACGGCACCGGCGCGGCCGGGCGCGCCTGGGTGACGGTGCTGACTCATGAGACTCCGTGCGGTGCGATCCTCGGCCAACTCCGCTGGTCGGCCGCTTGTGGACTCCCGCTGGCGACCGAGGATGCCGGCTGTGCTAGCAGGGCGCGTCGGAGTCACAGCGTAGGCGCTTGTGAAGACGTGCACAAATCGCGATCTTGTCGCTGCGCGCCGCGACGCCACCAGCTCCTCCATTCCGCAAGATCGATTTAGCGACTTTCGCCCGCGCCGCCCGGCCGATTATTGCGCAATCCCGACTTCTCTGACCAATCCCGCGCCGGGCCGGATCGGGGCGGCTCCGCAGGTGGTAGGGGCAGCACTACGGGGGAGAGGCAGGGCTTCGGGATGGGGACCGGAACCCGGCATGCCTAGCCTTTTCGCATGACCGCCGTTGCCGCCACCACCGACCAGCCGACACTGGCACCGAGCATTCCCCGCCAACTCTTCGTCGACTCCGGCTACGTACTGCTCGGCCTGCCCCTGGCGGTGGCCAGCTTCGTCGTCCTCATCGTCGGCCTCTCGGTGAGCATCGGCCTGGTCGTCACAGTGATCGGCCTACCGATCCTCAGCGGCACCCTGTACGCCGCCCGCGGCCTGGCCGACATCGAGCGGCTACGGATGGCCGCGGTGCTCCGGCAGCCCCGGATCCGGCCCAACTACCGACTGCCCGAGGCGGGCGCGAACGCCTGGCGCCGGATCTTCGTGCCGATCCGGGACGCCCAGTCGTGGCTCGACCTGGCCCACGGCATCCTGCGCCTGATCGCGGCGATCGGCACCTTCGTGGTGACCCTGGCCTGGTGGGCCGCCGCGATAGCCGGCTCGCTCTACTGGGCCTACGACTGGGCGCTCCCCCGCTCGTCCGGGGATGGCGACCAGGACCTGGCACAACTGCTCGGCCTGGGCGACTCCACCACCGCCCGGATCGGCCTGAACACCGCGCTCGGGGTGTTCTTCCTGATCACCTTGCCGATCGTGGTCCGGGGCTGCGCGCTGTTGCAGGCCAGCTTCGCCAAGGCCATGTTGACCGGGGTGGCCGAGATGCGCGACCGGATCACAGTGCTCGAGGAGCAGAAGCGGGCCGCCGTGTCCGCCGAGGCGTCCGCGCTGCGCAGGCTGGAACGCGACATCCACGACGGCCCGCAGCAGCGCCTGGTCCGCCTGGCCATGGACCTCAGCCGGGCCCGGATGCAGCTCGCCTCCGACCCGGAGGCGGCCGGTCGGACCATCGACGAGGCGGTCACCCAGACCCGGGACACGCTGGCCGAACTGCGGGCGCTGTCCCGGGGCATCGCCCCGCCGATCCTGGTCGACAGGGGTCTGCCCAGCGCCCTGGCCGCCATCGCCGCCCGCGGGCTGATCCCGATCGAGCTCCAGGTCGATCCACAGCTCGGCACCCCGGCCGGTCGACTCGACCCGGCTGTGGAGAACACGGCGTACTTCGTGGTGGCCGAGGCGCTGACCAACGTCGCCAAGCACGCGCGGGCCACCGAGGCCACGGTGTCCGTCGCCCGGCACGGCGCCCACCTCCAGGTGGGGGTCGGCGACGACGGGCAGGGCGGCGCCCACCTCGCCAAGGGTCACGGTCTGGCCGGGATCGCCGACCGGGTCCGGGCCGCCGGCGGTGAGCTGGTGGTGGTCAGCCCGCCCGGCGGCCCCACCGAGATCCGGGCCGAGCTTCCGCTGTGACCAGCCCCGCGCCACACCCGCACGGCGGGCCGGACGTGGTAGACAACACAGCCATGCGCATCGTGATCGCGGACGACGCCGTCCTGCTCCGGGAGGGGCTGGTCCGGTTGCTCACCGAGAGTGGGCACCAGGTGGTGGCCGCCGTCGGGGACGGCGACGCACTTGTCGAGGCGGTGGTGGCGCACCAGCCGGACGTGTCGATCGTCGACGTCCGGATGCCGCCGTCCCACACCGATGAGGGACTCCGGGCGGCGGTGGAGGCACGCCGCCTGGTGCCGCGTACCCCGATCCTGGTGCTCTCCCAGTACGTCGAGGTCTCGTACGCCGATGATCTGCTCGCCACCACTGGTGGCTCCGGCGGCGGGATCGGCTACCTGCTCAAGGACCGGGTGGCCGCGATCGACGAGTTCCTGGACGCGCTACGCCGGGTGGCGGCCGGCGGCACGGTGCTCGACCCGGAGGTGGTCGGCCAGCTCTTCGCCCGACGTCGCCGCGACGACCCGCTGCGCGAGCTGACCCCCCGCGAGCGTGAGGTGCTCGCGCTGATGGCCGAGGGGCGTTCGAACACCGCCATCGCCCGCGCCCTGGTGGTCAGCGACGGGGCGGTGGAGAAGCACGTACGCAACATCTTCACCAAGCTCACCCTGCCGCCGGACACCGAGCAGCACCGTCGGGTGCTGGCCGTCCTCACCTACCTGCGGAACTGACCTGTCGGGCAAGTGTCACAGCGTCGGTGAGGGTGTCGGCCACCGGGTGACCGGAGGCGCGCAGCCGGGCCGGGTCGGTGAACCCGCCGGTGTAGAGCACGGCGCGGCCACCCACAGCTGTCGCCGCGTCCGCGTCGTCGATGGAGTCACCGATCAGCACCACCGAGGTGCCGTCCACGCCCAGCTCGGCCAGGTGCAGTTTGAGCGACTCGGCCTTGCGGTCGCCGCCGACAGTGGCCCGCAGCCCGTCGACCCGGGTGAAGTGGCCGGTCAACCCGTACGTGTGCACTGTCGGCACCAACTCCTCGTGGAACCACATGGAGAGCAGACTCTGACTGCCCGGCCAGGCGGCCATCGCGGTGCGCGCGTCGGCGGCCAGCTCGCAGGTGGTCAGGCCGGTGCGGTACGCGTCGTGGAAGATCCGGTCCAGGCGGCCGAACTCGTCGTCGTCGACGGCCTGACCGAGCACGTCGGCGTAGTACTCGGCGATCGGGCGGCGGAACCGCACCCGGTGCTCATCGGGGGTGACGGTCGGCCCGCCGAGGCTGGCGAACACCACGTTGGTGGCCGACACCACGAGGCTGAGGTCGTTGAGCAGGGTGCCGTTCCAGTCCCAGACGAGGTGCGGGTGCGCAGGGGTCATCAGTGCACCCTAGGCACTTCTCAGAGCTGTGGTGTGGTCAGGTCCCGCAGCAGCCGGTCCTCCTCGACACGCCAGTAGCCGTGCTCCTTGCCGTCGAGCAGCACCACCGGCAGTCGGTCGCCGTACTCCCGTTCCAGCCCCTCGTCGTCGGTGACGTCCCACTCGACCCACTTGTCGCCGGTGACCGCCACCACCCGGTCGAGTGCCGCCTTGGCGTCGTCGCACAGGTGGCAGCCGGGTCGGGTGATCAGGGCGAGCCGGGCGTCACTTGCCATCGGTTACCTCCGTAGGGGTTTCGGCGTTCGCCGGCAGCTCGGTAGGCAGGTGTCGCGCCGAGGCCGCCAGCACGTACGCCCGCACAGTCTGGCCGCTTCGCGGGTGCGGCACACCCGGTACCGCGGACTCGGCCGGCGCGGTGATCAAGTTTGCCACAGCGGCCGGCGACCGACGGCGTGAGCGGTACTCGGGCGGGCCGCCCGAACCGTCCCGCGCACGGGACACTCCGGTGTGCCATCGGCGGTCCGATCAAGTCCCGCCGATGGGATGGGTGGCGCCGTTCGCAGGCGTGCCGGTGCGCCCGTGCGGCCACCGGCGGCGACCGGGTCAACCGACCGGGTGACCCACCCCGACCAGGGAATCCATCCAGGAACACCGGGTCGACGGAAAGTCAATCGCACACGACGGACAACCGGTCCGGCACGGGTGCGACGGAGCGGGAAATACTTCCGCCTTGTGTAACGGACTTGCCACGCGCGGGTGACGTTGGCCCTATCATCACTCGGGTCGGCTCACCCCATTTGCCGTGAGTCGACACCCCTCAGCCCGAGGAGGCCCCCGTGCCTGTTAGCGCATTGGACCAGCACCTCCAGGGGATTTGCCGTCCTTCGGCAAGCCCCGCGACCGTCCTGCCCGGCCGGCTCCCCGGTCGGTCCGCCCCGACCACGCACAGACCGGCCCATTCGGCGACCGACGGGACGGGGGCAACACGGTGACCACCTTCGGTTACGCGGAACGCCCAGTCGGCCTGACCGGCCAGCCAGCGCGCGCACACGTCAACGAGAGACCGGCGGCTCGGACCCCGCTCGACGAACCGCACGGCGGCACCGTGCGGGGCGACGGCGCGGCCCCACGCACCCGCAGCCGGCCACACCACAACGAGCCGCCGCCGCGGCCCGTGGTGCCCGGCGGGAACGCGCGGCCGACCGGCGGCCGGGTCGCCGTTCCGGCCCGACCGACAATGCCGTCGCAGGGCCGACGGGTCAGCGACACACCGACGGTGACCACCGATCCGGCGGCGGGCGAGACGGCGGTGATCCCGGCGGTGCCGGCCACCACCCCCACGACCCCTACCGGTTTTCCGAGCCGCCCGGACCCGTCCGACCCGGCCACCGAGGTCTGGACGCTCATCGAACGCGCCCAGGCCGGCGAGTCCGAGGCGTTCGGTCTGATCTATGACCGGTACGTGGACACCGTGTTCCGGTTCATCTACTTCAGGGTCGGCAACCGCCAACTCGCCGAGGATCTCACCTCGGACACCTTCCTGCGGGCGCTCAAGCGGATCGGCAGCTTCACCTGGCAGGGCCGCGATCTCGGCGCCTGGCTGGTGACCATCGCCCGCAACCTGGTCGCGGACCACTTCAAGTCCGGCCGGTACCGGCTGGAGGTCACCACTGGTGACGTGCTCGACGCCGATCGGGAGGACCGGGGCCCCGAGGGCAGCCCGGAGGCGGCGGTGGTGGAACACATCACGAACGTCGCGCTGCTCACCGCCGTGAAGCAGCTCAACCCGGAGCAGCAGGAGTGCATCGTGCTCCGTTTCCTCCAGGGCTTCTCCGTCGCCGAGACGGCCCGGGCGATGGGCAAGAACGAGGGTGCCATCAAAGCCCTTCAGTACCGGGCCGTGCGCGCCCTGGCCCGGCTGCTCCCGGACGGCTTCCAGCCGTAGTTTCTCCCGGCGGGACCGATGGACGTCGATCGACGTCCGGGCAGCTCGCTGTCGGTCCCGCCCGGTGATGACGATCACTTTCTGTAATTTCCGCTCCGCCCGGCCCGTAACCCGTGCCCGGTCCGCCGCGTTTCTTCGGGTGCGACCGGTGGTTGTCCCGGCAGGCCGGGTCACCGAGGTCCGACCGGCGAGCCGGCGGCACCTCACCTCCGTGGTGTCACACTGCCGCCCGGTCCCCGGCAACGACGGCGGCCGACCGGCCGTGACCAGCGAGAGGAGGTGCCTGCGGTGGACGACATCCTCTTCTCCCGCCGGCGCGCCGAGCGCTTCGCGCAGCTTCTCGACGAGGCCAACGGCGCTCGGCGACACCACGTACGAGCCCGGGTGGACGGTCAACTCGCGCCCCTCGTCGCGGTGGGCCAACGGATCAGCACCGACCCCCCGACCGTCGAGGTGGACCAGGACTTCCGGACCGGTCTGCGGGCGATGCTGCTCGCCACCGCCGAACGGGACGGACTGGGCAGCACACCGGCGGCCAGCGAACCGGACACCACGCGTCCGGCCACGACCACCCGGGGGCGGCTGCTGCCGGCGGCCACCGCCCGGCGGGCCCGAGCCCGGGGCGCGATCCTGGTCGGCGTCGCCGCCGGCGCCATCGCGGTCTCCGGAATCTCCGCCGCAAGCGAGAACGCAGTGCCCGGCGACGCGCTGTACGGGATGAAGCGCTCGACCGAACGGGCGCAACTCGCCCTGGCCAGCTCCGACATCAGCCGCGGTCAACTCTTCCTGGACTTCGCCCGGACCCGGCTCGGCGAGGCCGCCGAGCTCCGCGGCGACCGGATCGGCTACAGCGCGGTCCTCGACGACATGGACGCCGACACCCGGCAGGGTGTTCGCCTGCTGACCACCGCCGCGGCACAGCGGGCCGATCCGGGCAGCCTGGACACGCTCAACACGTTCGTCACCGGCCAACGCCGGGCGGTGAGCGGCCTGCTCGACGGGACCACCCGCATCGACCGGGAACGGACCCAGCGGTCACTGCGCCTCCTGGACAGCATCCGGGAGCGCTCGGACACGCTGCGGGCGGCAATCGCCTGCGGCCTGCCGGCCCCGACCGCCAGCGACACCCTCGGCCCGGATCCGAGCGCCTGCCCCGAGGCTCGCTGACGCCCACCCCCTATACCGCACGTCCGACCGACCTCGCCACAGTTCGTGCTGTGCCAGGCCGGTCGACAGTGCGCGGCGGCTACCCTCGCCTGAGGCATCCGTCGTACCGGTGAGGAAGGGAGTCGCGTGGCGCGCAGCCGGAAGGTGACGGTAAGCACCGACGCCGCGGGGCACACCGCGGGCTGGGCGGAGACCGACCTGACCCCGGCCGTCGCCCCCGTACCGGACCCGACAGCCGCGGCCTTCTTCGACGTGGACAACACGATGATGCAGGGCGCGTCGATCTACTGGTTCGCCCGTGGGCTCGCCTCCCGCAACTACTTCACCACCGCCGACCTGGCCCGCTTCGCCTGGCAGCAGCTGCGGTTCCGACTGTTGGCCCGGGAGCACGCCGGTGACATGTCCCTGGCCAAGGAGGCCGCACTGGCCTTCGTCCAGGGCTGGCGGGTCGACGACGTGGAGCACCTCGCGGAGGAGATCTTCGACGAGATGATGGCACCCCGGATCTGGGCCGGCACCCACCAACTCGCGCAACGGCACCTGGCGGCCGGCCAACGGGTCTGGCTGGTCAGCGCCGCCCCGGTCGAGATCGGCCGGGTGATCGCCGCCCGGCTCGGCCTGACCGGTGCCATCGGCACGGTGGCCGAGGTGGTGGACGGGGCGTACACCGGGCGGTTGGTGGGCGACCTGATGCACGGGCCGGCGAAGGCCGAGGCGGTCACCCAGCTCGCCGCGGTGGAAGGGCTCGACCTGGTCCGCTGCGCGGCGTACAGCGATTCGGCGAACGATCTGCCGCTGCTCTCCGCGGTGGGCCGGGCGGTGGCGGTCAACCCCGACGCCGCCCTGCTGCGGCAGGCCCGCCAGCACGGCTGGGAGGTGCGGGACTTCCGCACGGGCCGGCGGGCCGTCAAGATCGCCGTACCGTCCACCGCGGCGGCCGGGCTGGTGGTCGGCGCGGTCACCGCCGGGCTGGCGTTGCAGCGCCGCCGCCGCGCCGGCTGAGCCAGGTCAGGGACCGAACGGGTCGGGCCGTCGCTCCAGCAGGGCGTGCAGGGTCTGCTGGATCGTCTCCCGCACCTGGTCGGCGAGGTTGAAGACCACAAGCGGGTCGTCCGCCGCGTCGGTCAGGTGGGCGGTCGGGATCGGCGGACAGAACTCGATGAGCCACTTGCTGGGCAGCGGCACCATGCCCAACGGCCCGAGCCACGGGAAGGTCGGCGTGACCGGGAAGTAGGGCAACTTGAGCAGCCGTGCCAGGGGCTTGATGTCGGCGAGCATCGGGTAGATCTCCTCGCCACCGACGATGGCTACCGGCACGATCGGGGTGCCGGTGCGCAGCGCCGCCGAGACGAACCCGCCCCGCCCGAACCGTTGCAGCTTGTACCGGTCCGCGTAGAGCTTGCCGATCCCCTTGAAGCCCTCGGGGAACACACCGACCAGGTCACCCCCGCCGAGCAGCCGCTCCGCGTCCGGGTTGCAGGCCACCGTGCCGCCGGTCTTGCGGGCGAGCTCCGAGACCACCGGCATCCGGAAGACCAGGTCGGCGCCGAGCAGCCGAAGGTAGCGGTGGGCGGGATGCTTGTCGTGCAGCGCCGCCGAGAGGATCAACGCGTCAAGCGCCACCGTCCCCGAGTGGTTGCCGACCACCAGGGCCGGTCCGTCGACGGGCACGTGCTCGACGCCGCTGACCTCGGTGCGGAACCAGTCCCGGTAGAGCAGCCGCAGCAGCGGGTGGAAGACCGCGTCGGTCAACTCGGAGTCGAAGCCGAACTCGTCGACCTCGTAGTCGCCGGCGAGCCGGCGGCGCAGGAAGGCCAGCCCGTTCGCGACCTTGCGGTCCCAGTGGTCCCCCGGCCGGTCCGGCACCACCGGTTCGGTGCCGCCCGTGGGCGGGGCGTCGACGAGGTCACCGGCGGGCCGGTAGCTGGCCGCGGTGTCGGGCCCGTCGGTAGGTGTCGACGCGACCTGGTCGGCCGGTCGATGCCCGTTACGCCGCGCCGGGTCCGCGTCCGCAGCGGTCGGCTGGGGTACGTCGAAACGCCCGACCCCCCGCGGCTCGCGCCCCTCCCCCGGCCCGGTCACGATGCCCCCGGCCCGCTCACGACGAGCGCTCCCGCACCGCGGAGCGGACCTGCCGGATGCCGTCCAGGACCAGTTGCTCGGCGGCGGCCAACTGCTCGCGGGTGACCACCACCCCGCCGTGGTGGGCGCGAATGAAATCCTCGAACGCCTCGGCGGTGGAGCGGGGGGTGAAGTCGTACTCCTGCTCAAGTCGGCTGGTGTCGACGACCCGGCCGTGCACGAAGAGGTCGACCTGGTCCAGGCCGTAACGACCGAAGCCCATGTTGCGGGCCAGCGCGGCGGCACCGGAGAGACCCGGTTCCAGCACCGGGACGGCGACCCGACCGGCCCGCCGGATCGCCTGCGACAGCGAGAGCACCCCCGGACCTGCGACGTTGTACGTGCCGGGGTGGTCCTCCACGATCGACCGGTGCAGCACCTCCAACGCGTCGTCGAAGTGCAGGAACTGCAACCGGGGGTCACGGCCGAAGACGGTCGGCACGAACGGCTGCGCGAAGTAGCGGGTCAACGTGGTGTCGGCGGTCGAGCCGATGAACGGGGCGAAACGCAGCACCGTCGCGGTGACGTCGGACCGGCGGCGGCGGAAGCCGCGGACGTACCCCTCGAGGTCGAGAATGTCGCGGCCGAACCCGCCGCGCGGCACCTCACGGGGCTCGGTCTCCTCGGTGAAGACCGCCGGGTCCCGGAACGACACCCCGTACGCGGCGGTCGAGGAACGGACCACGAGCTTGCGCAGCCGGGGTGCCCGTTGGCAGGCGGCGAGCAGCTGCATGGTGCCGATGACGTTCTGGTCCTTCATCGCCGACCGACCACCGTGCTGCGGGTCGGGGGAGCTGACCAGGGCCAGGTGCACGACGGCGTCGACGTCCAGGTCGGCGAGGAGGCCCCCGAGTGAGCCGGGGTCGACGCGGAGTCGTTCGACCCGGTCCAGCAGGTCGGTGAACTCGGTGCCGGAGTCCGGTGCGTCGACACCGATGACCCGCTCGATGCGCGGGTCGGCGGCCAGCCGGGCCGCCACGTGGGCACCGAGGTAGCGGCCGACCCCGGTGACGAGGACGACCCCCGGAGCACCTGTGGTGCCACCGGGGGTCATCTGACGCACCTACCCCGGCAGGAAGGACCGAGCCGGGACGACCACGGCCTGATCACCTGAGCCTCCGGGGGTCGACAGTTTGGCAAGTGCCGCCGGACGCCGGGCGGTCGGACGGGCCGGGCGCGCTTCGGCGCAGCATGCGCCGCCGGCCTGTCCGTCGAGCCCGGCGGCGATCACTTGCCGAGACGGCGACGCTGGACGCGGGTCTTACGCAGCAGCTTGCGGTGCTTCTTCTTAGCCATGCGCTTACGGCGCTTCTTGACCACCGAGCCCATACGACAGCCTTTCGATACAACGTGCGGGGCGGACCGGATGACACCACCCAGGTGGCGACGGCGACCGCGTGCGGACAACGGACCGGACCAGTCTGGGCGGCGGGGCGCACCGGTGGGGTCTCGGTCGGGCTCCAGGGTAGCCGGAGGGCCTCAGCCGGACCAACGCGCCCCCGTCGATGCCGGTTGGCCGGCACCAGCAGGGGCGCAGCGGTGGCTCAGGCGGTCTCTTGGAAAGCGCCCCGGAGATATTCGTGCACCGCATGCTCCGGCACCCGGAACGACCTGCCGACCCGGACGGCGGTGAGCTCACCGCTGTGCACCAGGCGATAGACAGTCATCTTCGAGACCCGCATGACCGTCGCCACCTCCGCGACGGTCAGGAACCTGACCTCCGACAGCCGCCCGTCGGACTGTGACCCGGCCATGGCTCACCAACCCATCCCATGCCCGGCGCGGGCCAACCCGACGGATGCTCCGGGCCGGGCGGCGACGCGCGTGTTACCAGTACGGTAGCGGGGCGGCTGTGACCGGCGCGATCCCTTCGTACAACTGATCATGCTTCTTCTCGCCGTTCACCCGATCCACGCTCCCGGAATCGCCCCGCCCGCGCCCGACGTCCCGGTTGTTCCCGCCCTGGTCATTCGGCACGTAGCGCGACCACCGGGTCGAGTCGGCCGGCGCGCTGCGCCGGAACGACCCCGAAGACGATGCCCACCACCGCGGACACGCCGAAGGCGAGCGCCAACGACCACCAGGTGATCGCGGCCGGGATCGGTGACAGCCCGTCGACGAGCAGGGCGGTGCCCACGCCCAGCGCCATCCCGGTCACCCCACCGATAGTGGTGAGCAGCACCGCCTCCAGCAGGAACTGCACACCGATGTCGCGGGGCCGGGCCCCGACGGCCTTGCGCAGCCCGATCTCCCGGGTCCGCTCCCGAACGCTCACCAGCATGATGTTGGAGACCCCGACACCGCCGACGAGCAGGGAGATGCCGGCGATGGCCGCCAGTACGCCGGTGAGAACGCCGAGGATGTCGCCGAGCACACCGAGGATCTGCTGCTGGGTGACCGCGCTGAACTCGGTGTCCGGGTGCCGACGGTTCAGCTCGGCGACGATGCGTTCGCCCAGCTCGTCGATCCGTTCCCGGTCCGGGGCCTTCACCGCGATGCCGTCCACCCGCTGGGTGCCCCAGAGCCGCTGCGCGGCGGTGACCGGCACGTGCACCTCGTCGTCCCGGTCGACGCCGAGACTCTGCCCGAGTGGTGCGAAGACGCCGATCACCCGGAACCGCACCCCGGCCAGCGTCACCTGCTGGCCGAGCGGGTCCCGGTCGGGGAAGAGCGTGCGGGCCACCGAGTCGCCGAGCACCGCCACCCGCCGGCTGGTGTCCACGTCGGTGCCGGTCAGATAGCGGCCCCGGGCCAGCGACCTGGTGAACACCGTCGGGGTGGTCTCCAGCACGCCCTGCACTGTGGTGAAGTCGGAACGGGCACCGGCCCGCGCGGTCGCCCCGGAGGCGACGGTTACCGCCACCCGATCGGGGTCGCCGACCACCCGGCTGACGGCGTCGACGTCCTTCAGGGTCAGCGGCGAGACCACCGGCGCGTTGCCCACCTCGATCCGGCCGGGGACAACCAGCAGCAGGTTGGAGCCGAGGCCCTCGACCTGCTGTTCGACCTTCTGTTTGGTGCCGGTGCCGATGGCCACCAGCAGGACCACCGAGGCGACCCCGATGATCACCCCGAGCATGGTCAGCGCGCTGCGCAGCCGGTTGGCCCGTAGGGCGTCGAGCGCCACCCGCCACGCCTCGGCGACCCTCACGCCGCGCCCTCCGGCGGGTCGAGCGCGGGCCGGCCCGGGTCGGCCTCCCGCGGAAGGCGCCCGGTGGCTCCGGCGGCGCCACCGGAGCCACCGGGCGGGTGCCCCGGGCCGCTTCCGGACGCGGACCGGGGCTCCGCGCTGGGAGCGGGGACCAGTGTCGCAGGTCGGCCGGGATCGACGGACGGCGGTCGATCATGAAGGTCGGCGCTGTCCGCCACGACCACCCCGTCGCGCATCGTGATCCGCCGCCGGGCTCGGGCGGCCACCTCCTGATCGTGGGTGACCATCACCAACGCCACCCCGGACTCCACGTTCAACTGTTCCAACAGCTCCAGCACCGCCGTGCCGGTGACGCTGTCCAGGTTGCCGGTGGGCTCGTCGGCCAGCAGCACCGTCGGCTCGGTGACCAGCGCACGGGCGATCGCGACCCGTTGCTGCTCACCGCCGGACATCTGGTTGGGCCGGTGGTCCAGTCGGTGCCCGAGGCCGACCCGGCCGAGCATCGCCGCCGCCCGCTCCCGGCGCTGCCGGGCCGACACACCCCGGTAGACAAGCGGCAGGGCCACGTTCTCCACCGCCGAGGTACGCGGCAGCAGGTGGAACGCCTGGAAGACGAAACCGATCGTCTCGTTGCGCAGGGCCGCCATCTCCGGCGGCGCGAGGGCGTTGACGTCCCGCCCACCGATCACCAGGCGGCCACCGGTCGGCCGGTCCAGCCCACCGAGGAGATGCATGAGGGTGGACTTGCCCGAGCCGGATGGACCGACCAGGGCCACATAGTCACCCGGCCGCACGACGAGCGACACCCCACGCAACGCCTCGACGGACACCCCGTCCAGTTGGTACGTCCGGGACACCTGCACCGCCTCTATCGCCGGCGGGGCGTCGGTCACCGCACCTCCTGGCCGTCGCGCACCTGGTCGGTGCCGCGCACCACGATCCGGTCGCCGGGCTGCACGCCGTTGAGGATCTGCACCAGATCCGACCCCTGTACGCCCACCGTGACCGCCGCCCGACCAGCCCGGCCGTCGCGGACCACCCAGACCGCGTCCCGGCCGTCGGCGGAGAACACCGCGGAGGCCGGTACGGTCACCGCGTCGGCGGCCTCCCGGACCCGCAGGTGCACTATCGCGTTCATGCCCGGGCGGGGCGTCGGGGCCGGCTCGTCCTCGGCCAGCTTTCCGGCACCGAGCGCGAGACGCACCCGGTAGGTCACCCCGCCCTGAGCGGAGTTGGTGGGCAGCACGTCCACCGAGCGGACCGTCGCCTCGTAGCTGGCCCCGCTGACGGCGTCCAACTCGACGGTGGCGGTCACCCCGGCCTTGACCAGCAGCACGTCTGTCTCGTCCACCTCGGCGAGCAACCCCAACTGCCCGGTGTCCACAACGGTCAGCACCGGTGTGCCGGCGGTGACCTGGCCGCCGACCGCGACAGCGTCGTCCACCCCGGCGGGCGGCCCGCCCTGGCCGGACGTGAACGCGGACGGGTCGACGCTGGCCGCCTGGGGGCCACCGGCCTGCGCCAACAGCCCAGCGAGGCCACCGGTCGAACCACCGCCGGCCCGGGTGCCGCCCGGCTGCACGATGCCGGCGATCGGGGCGCGCAGGGTGAGCGCGTCGACGCTCGCCTTCGCCAGGTCGTACGCCTGCTGGGCCTGGAGCCGTTGCGCCGCGGAGAGCGCGCCGACGGCCGAGCTCAGCCCGTTGATCCCGCGCTGCACCTCGCGAACGGCCTGGTCGGCGCTGCGCGCGGCGGCGGCGTACTGCCGTTGCGCGGAGGTCACCTGGGTCGACAGGGCGTCCCGCAACTGCGGGTCGGCGATCTTGTCGGCGGCGTGCCGGGCCGCGTCGAACGCCTCGTCGGCGGCCTTGTCGGTGCCCCGTCGGCTGCTTGTCAGGTTGCCCGTGGAGACACCCCGACCGGCGCGCTTCGCCGCGTCCAACGCCTCCTTCGCCTGACGCAGCCGCTGCCGGGCCGCCGGCGAGTCGACAACGGCGAGGACCTGACCGGCCCTGACCTGCTGTCCGGGCTGGACCCGCAGGCTCACCACTGTGCCGTCGGCAGGCGCGGTGAGGGTCGCGGCGGCGCGGGCGGTGACGGTCGCCGGGGCATCG
This sequence comes from Micromonospora sp. NPDC049047, assembly GCF_040649135.1. Classification (NCBI taxonomy): domain Bacteria; kingdom Bacillati; phylum Actinomycetota; class Actinomycetes; order Micromonosporales; family Micromonosporaceae; genus Micromonospora; species Micromonospora sp. NPDC049047. The sequence goes on along the minus strand of NZ_JBEZEY010000009.1, from coordinate 158,646 downwards.
ATGACCTCGCTCACCGGGTTACGGGCCGCCGACGCGAGCGCGAGGTCGGGGCTGTCGTCACCGCACGACGCGGCGGTGGTGGCGGTGAGGACGGCGACGGCGGTCAGGGCGATGAGCAGGCGGGGCCGGACGGTGCTGCCCGGCCGAGCTGACTGGGGGCGGCGCACCCATCGATGGTACGGCGCACCGTCTCGCCACCCGCGAGCACGTCAGGCAGCGGCGCTGCGGACGTACGCCACGCACTCGTCGTGCAACGTCGACCACTGCTCGCCGAACGCCTCCTCGGCGGCCACGTCGAGGGTCTTGCGCTCGTGCACAACCGCCTTGAAGAAGGTGAGCAACCGCTGCGGCCCGTACCTGTCGACGAGGTGCCGGACGGCCAGGTAGCCGACGCCGTAGCTGCCGGCTACCTGCTCGGCGGAGGCGTCGTCGGCCGGGTTGACACCCGACAACTGGCCGTCCCACCTGGCCCGGACCAGTTTGCGCACCTCGGCGAGCCCCTCGTACCTGTCGACCGCCTGGCCGCCGGTACCGGCGAACTCGGCCAGCCCCTCCACCAGCCACCAGGTGGTCTTGCCGGGGTAGCCGCGATCCGGCAGGGAGGCAGCGTGGGTCAACTCGTGCCGGAGCAGGTCGTCGGTGCCGCTGCTGGGCAGCCCCTCGGCGTTGAGCACCACCTCGTGGTGGCCGCCGCCCACGGTCACCGCGTACCCGCCGGTCCACTCCGGCCGGTCCCCGCCGTACCAGCGCTTCCACTCGGCGCGGCCGGCGTAGAAGACCCGGTAGCGGTCCACCGGCGAGCCGGTGACCACGTACCCGTCGGCCACCTTGGCCGCCGCCTCGGCCTGGGCGAGCAGGCTGGGCAGCTTGCCCCGCAGCGCCGGGGTGGTGGCGACGATGGTCCGCGCGCCGATCGCCACGGCCAGCTCGCTCACCTCCCACGGCCGGGTACCGGTCTCCACCGACTTCGACTCCTCGACGGCGATCAACCGGGGTTGGTCGCCGTACTCCCGCCAGCGGGTGCCGATCAGCACCGGGCTGGGCCGGCAGTTCGGGGCGACGAAGCAGTACTGGAAGCGCACCAGGAGCCGCCACTCCCCCGGCTTGCCGACGATCGGCGCGGGCAGGCCGCTCGGCTCGGCCCGCCAGACGGTCACCTTCAGCTCGCGCAGTGCGGCGAAGCGGCGACGCAGCTCGGCGTGCACCGCGGGTTCGGCGATCGCGAGGTAACCCGCGCGGTCACCGGCGAGCAGCGCGGTGGACTGCCGGTCGAGCTGTGCGGTCATCCGGTCGCTGAGCTCTCGGGCCGCCACGGTGGCGGGATCGTCGGCAGTCGACACACCGGCCCGGCTGATCGTGGCCCGGGCACCACTCTCCCGGATCACTCCGACGACGAGCAGCGCCGGCAGGCCGCAGCCCAGCAGCAGGACGACCACCATGAGCACCGTCCACAGCGGCCAGAGCCGCCGTGGTGCTGGCTGCTGCACCCCGTCAGTCACCCGCCGAAGGGTACGACCATTCGCTGGCTGTGGCGAAGCCGCCCCGGCCGACCCGGAGGAACTACTTCTTGGAGATCAGGGCACGGCCGAAGAAGACCAGGTTGGCCGGGCGCTCGGCGAGCCGGCGCATCAGGTAGCCGTACCACTCGTCGCCGTACGGGACGTAGGTGCGCACCGTGTAGCCCTCGCCGGCCAGGCGGGCCTGCTCCTCCGGGCGGATGCCGTAGAGCATCTGGAACTCGAAGCGCTCCGGCCCCCGGTCGAACCAGCGGGCCCGGTCCTCGCCGATGGCGATCATCCGAGGGTCGTGGGTGGCGAGCATCGGGTAGCCGGCACCGGACATCAGGATGTTCATGCAGCGCACGTACGACTTGTCCACCTCACGGGCCGACTGGTACGCCACCGACTCCGGCTCCTTGTACGCGCCCTTGCACAGCCGCACCCGCGACCCGGCCGAGGAGAGCTCCCGGCAGTCCGACTCGGTCCGGCGCAGGTACGCCTGGAGCACCGCACCGGTCGACGGGAAGTCCTTGCGCAGCCGGCTCAGCACCTCCAACGTCGAGTCGGTGGTGGTGTGGTCCTCCATGTCCAGGGTGACGGTGGTGCCCGCCGCGTCCGCCGCCGCGCAGATCGCCCGCGCGTTGTCGTACGCCAACTGCTCGTCGAACATCTGGCCGAGAGCGGAGAGCTTCACGCTCACCTCGGCGGCCGGGGTCAGCCCGGCACCGCCGAGCATCTTCAGCAGCCTCAGGTATTCGTCGCGGGTGGCGATGGCCTGCTCGGGGGTGACGGTGTCCTCACCGAGGTGATCGAGGGTGACCGCGAGACCGTCGTCGACGAGCCCGCGGGTCGCGCGCAACGCGTCGTCGGTGCTGGCGCCGGCGACGAACCGGCGGACGACGTCCCGGGTGTACGGGGCGGTCGCGACGAGCCGCTCGACCTGGGATGACCGGGAGGCGGCGAGAATGACGGAACGGAGCATGAGCCGAGCGTATCGCCCCTGCCAGGGCCCCCGCCGAGGGGCGGCCGTACCACCCGTCCCGACCGCGGGGAAGGGCCCCGGTACAACAAAACCGACAACAAGGGGCCTCGCCTGCCCGGGGCTGCGGTGGTGGCGCGCATGGGCTACAACGATGCCGTGGACCAACGCCCCCGCCGCCGGCTACGGTCGGCCTCCGTGCAGCTCGGCGCGCTCACCGCTCTCGCGCTCGCCCTCTCCGGCTGCAACATGCCCGCCGACGACGACGATGACGACGACTGCGCCCTCGGGCCGGTCGGCGGCGGCGACACCGTCGCGTTGGCGATGCGGGTTCCCGACCCGGCCACCGGCCGTGCCGCACCGCAGCCGGCAACGGCCGCCGTGCCCGACCGGGGCGGGTTCGGCACCCACCTCGCCTCCTGCGGCGGCTGAGGTGCGCCGCGAGACGGTCACCCCCCGACCCGACTGGGACGCCACCATCCGGGAGCAGGGGCTGGTCTACGTCGACACCGAGCTGCCCGACGGCGGGATCACGTCGTACTGGGACGAGACCGGTGCGTACGCCTTCGACCTCGACGAGGTGCTGCGGCTGGAGGAGGCCACCGAGGAGCTGCACCGGATGTCGGTGGCCGCCGCCGAACACGTGGTGGCCCACCACCGGTACGCCGAGTTCGGCATCCCGCAGTGGGCGGCCGAAGCCGTGGCCCGGTCGCTACGGGAGGCACCACCCACCCTCTACGGCCGCTTCGACCTGGCGTACGACGGCACCTGGCCGCCGAAGATGCTCGAGTACAACGCGGACACCCCGACCGCGCTCGTCGAGGCGAGCATCATCCAGTGGTACTGGCTGGAGCAGACCCGACCGGAGCTGGACCAGTGGAACAGCCTGCACGAACGGCTGGTCGCCGCGTGGGCCAAGATCGGGGCTGGGCTGCACGATCCCCGGGTGCACGTGCTCTGGTCGAACGAGGAGGAGTCCGGCGAGGATCACATGACCGCCGGCTACCTGGCCGAGACCGCCCGACAGGCCGGCCTGGACGTCGAGTTGCAGCCCATCCAGAAGATCGGCTGGGACGGCCGGCGCTTCGTCGACGCCGCCGACCGCCCGGTGACCACCTGCTTCAAGCTCTACCCGTGGGAATGGATGCTGGCCGAGCCGTACGGGCCGGCGGCGTTGGCCCCGGGCACCCCGACCACCTGGATCGAGCCCGCCTGGAAGCTGCTGCTGTCCAACAAGGCGCTGCTCGCCGTCCTCTGGGAGCTGTACCCCGACCACGACTACCTGCTCCCGGCGTACCTCGACTCGCCGCGCGGCATGCCGGAGTACGTGGCCAAGCCGCTGCTCGGCCGGGAGGGCGGTTCGGTCCGCGTCGTCACCGCCGAGCAGGAGATCACCAACCCGGGGATCTACGGCGACGAGGGCTGGTGCTACCAGGAGTTCCGGGCGTTGCCGCAGTTCGCCGGCAACCGGATGGTGCTGGGCAGCTGGATCGTCGACGGTGAGTCGGCCGGGGTGGGGGTGCGGGAGAGCGCCAGTCTGATCACCGACGGCTACGCGCGGTTCCTGCCGCACTACATCGACGCGCCGCGCAGCGCATGAGTCGTCTACCGTTGGGGGCGTGAACTTCGACGCGTACGCCCGGACCGGCGTTGACCTGGTCAACGCCCGCCTGGACGACCTCGACGACCTGCGGGCCCTCTTCCCCGACGACAACGCCTGGATGCGCGACGAGGTCGCGGACCGGGACGTCGCGATCTTCCGGCGGGCCCAGAAACGGTTGCGCGACGTCTTCGAGTACGGCACCTCGGGGCGTGACGGCCAGGCGGTCACCGAGCTGAACGCGCTGCTGGAGGCGTTCCCGGTGCAGCCGCGCATCTCCGGGCACGACTCCAGCGACTGGCACATGCACGTGACCAGCCGGGGCGCCTCGGTCAGTGCGGAATACCTGGCCGGCGCGGTCTGGGGGTTGTCGGTCTGGCTCTGCGAGTACGGCAGTGCCCGGTTCGGGGTCTGTGCCGACGAGCGCTGCGGCAACGTCTATCTGGACACGTCGTCCAACTGCTGCCGGCGGTTCTGCTCGGAGCGCTGCGCCACCCGCTCGCACGTGGCGGCGCACCGGGCCCGCAAGCGGGCGGCGGTCGGTGAGCAGGTGACTGTCGCCGCCCAGCCGACGAGCGCCGTGGACTCGCTCTCACCGGTCAGCTGACACACCGCCCGGCGCGGGCGGGCGTGGTCAGGCGTCGACCGGGGACGACGCGGTCAGGTGCTGACGGGCGAACTCCAGCGCGGCACGCAGGTCCGCCTCGCGTACCGCGCGGCTCTTCGCACCCCGGGTGGCGACCTCCACCGCCACCGACCCGGTGAAGCCCCGCCCGGCCAGCGAGGAGAGCAGCTCACCGCAGGGCTGGGTGCCGCGCCCGGGGACCAGGTGCTCGTCGCGGCCCTCGCCGGTGCCGTCGCCCAGGTGCACGTGCGCCAGCCCGGCACCCATCCGGTCGGCCATCTCCAGCGGGTCGCTGTGCGAGGCCGCGCAGTGCGACAGATCCAGGGTGTACGACGGGTAGCCGGTGTCGGTGGGATCCCATCCCGGCACATACGGGACGAACTGCCGACCTGCCATCCGCACCGGGTACATGTTCTCCACAGCGAACCGCAGCCCGCTGAACCGGTCCGCGACGCCTGCCAACCCCTCGGCGAAGTTGCGCGCGTAGTCACGTTGCCAGGTGAACGGCGGATGCACCACGACCGTCGGCGCCTCGAGCGTCTCGGCCAACTCGGCGGCCCGGCGCAGCCGCTCCCACGGGTCCGGGCTCCACACCCGCTGGGTGACAAGCAGGCACGGCGCGTGCACCGAGCGCACCGGCACGCCGTAGTGCGCGGACAGGCCGCGCAGCGCGCCCGCGTCCTGGCTGACCACGTCGGTCCAGACCATCACCTCGACCCCGTCGTAGCCGAGCGCCGCGGCCAGTTGGAAGGCCGCCGCGGTCGGTTCGGGAAAGACCGACGAGCTGGACAGGAGGACCGGAACGCGGAAAGTCACATCAGTCAGCGTAGCCCGCCAGCGCCCTCAGATCGGTTCGAGTTGATCGAGCCGGCGGAGGATGACGCCCTCACGCAGCGCCCAGGGGCAGATGTCAAGCGAGTCCAGATCCAGGCGGCGCATCACCGCCTCGGCGACCACGGCACCCGCCAGCAGCTGATGGGCCCGACCCGTGCTGACCCCCTCAAGCTCCATCAACTGCGCCGGTGGGATGTGCCGGATGAAGCCGATGACCTGCCGCAGACCGGCCTGGGTCAGGCTGCGTCGCGCCCACAGCCCGGCACCGGAGGGCGCGGCGCCGGCCAGTCGGGCCAGCGTGCGGAACGTCTTCGAGGTGGCCACCGTCCGGTCCCAGCCGACCTGGGTGATCTGGTCGACGACCTTGTCCAGCCGACCGTCCACGTACTCCCGGAGCTTTTCGACCGCCTCCGCCGACGGCGGGACCGCGCTGGCCGGATCGACCCGCAGCCGCTCCCGGGTCAGCCGACCGGCGCCGAGCGGCAGCGAGACCGCGACCTCCGGGTCCTCGTCGATGCCGGCGGCGATCTCCAAGGAGCCGCCCCCGATGTCCAGCACCAGCAGCCGCCCCGCGGACCAGCCGAACCAGCGCCGGACGGCCAGGAACGTCGACCGCGCCTCGTCCGCCCCGGAGAGCACCGCCAGACGTACGCCAGTCTCGTCGCGGACCCGGGCCAGCACCTCTGCCGCGTTCGTGGCGTCGCGCACGGCGGACGTGGCGAAGGCGATCAGGTCGTCGGTCGCCAACCCCTCCGCCGCCGTCTTGGCCATGCCCACAGCCTTGACCAGGCCGTCCGCGCCCGCCGCGGTGAGCGCGCCGTCCGGGCCGATCTGCTCGGCCAACCGGAGTACGACCTTCTCGGAGTGCGCCGGCCACGGGTGCGCGCCGTGGTGCGCGTCCACCACCAGAAGGTGCACCGTGTTGGATCCGACGTCGAGGACACCCAGTCGCATGATGAAGACCCTAGGTGCAACACGTTTGCGCGGCTCACCGGCCTGCGTGCGCCACCGCGCGTACGCTGGGCCGGGTGACGATGGAGCTCCGTGTGCTGGTGGACGACCCAGGCGACCCGCGCAGCCGCGAGGTGCCGCTGGACTTCCCGCGGGAGTGGATCGAGTTCACCGACCCGGCCGACGAGACGCACCTGATCCGCGCCGACCTGACCTGGCTGCTCTCCCGCTGGACCTGCATCTTCGGCAAGGGCTGCCACGGCATCATCGCCGGCCGGGCGGCCGACGGCTGCTGCTCGCACGGGGCGTTCTTCACCGACTCGGACGACGAGAAGCGGGTCCGCAACGCCGTCAAGCGGCTCACCCCGGAGAGCTGGCAGCACTTCCGGCGCGGGTTCAAGAACTGGACCGACGAGGACACCATCGACGGCAAGAACCCGGCCCGTCGCACCGCCACCCAGGGCGCGGACGGCCCGTGCGTATTCCTCAACGACGCCGACTTCCCCGGTGGGGGTGGCTGCGCCCTGCACGCCCAGGCGCTGCGCGACGGGGTGCACCCGCTGGAATACAAGCCGGACGTCTGTTGGCAGTTGCCGATCCGCCGGGACCAGGACTGGGTCAAACGGCCGGACAACTCCAAGGTGCTGGTCTCCACGCTGTCCGAGTTCGACAGGCGGGGCTGGGGCGCCGGTGGGCACGACCTGGACTGGTGGTGCACCTCCTCGACTGACGCGCACGTCGGTGCCGAGCCGATGTACCTGTCGTACGCCCCGGAGCTGACCGCGCTGATCGGCGCAGCCGCCTACGAGCGGCTGGCCGAGCTGTGCGCGGCCCGAACCAGGCAGGGCATGATCGCTCCCCACCCCGCCGACGAGATCTAGCGCAGCGCCTCGTCGACGAGCGTGCGTGCGCTGCGCCGCGCCGCGTCGGCGATCAGCGGGTCGCCGTCAAGCACACCGGCGGCGAGCCCGCCGTCCAGCAGCAGGGTGAGCTGGCGGGCGAGCAGCTCCGGCTCGGCCGCGCCGGCCTGACGGGCCAGCTCGGTCACCCAGGCCCGGACCACGGTCTTGTGCTCGACCGTCCGGACGTGCACCTCGCCACCGGCGGACGACTCGGCGGCGGTGTTGATGAACGCGCAGCCGTGGTAGCCGTCGCGGCGGCAGGCACCGGCCAGTGCGTCGAACATCCCGACCAGCTGGTCGCGCGGCGCGTGGCCGGCATCCCGGGCCGCAGACCGCAACGCGCCGAACCACGCCTGGTCGACCCGATCGAGGTACGCCAGCACGAGGTCGTCCTTGCGCGGAAAGTGCTTGTAGAGCGTCGCCTTGGCCACCCCCGACTCGGCGATCACCGTGTCCACCCCCACGCCGCGCGGTCCGTGCGCGTAGAAGAGCCGGAACGCGGTGTCCAGGATTCGTTCCCTGGCCGAGCCGGCCGGAGTGCGGGGCGCGGGCATGGGTGCTCCCTCGTTCTGCTGATGACAGCCCCGATCTTATAGACAGCTTTGTCTACGGAGGCAGCACCCGCCGCTTCGGCGACCCCCGCGAGGGCCGCGCGGACGAGGGGCGGGATGTGGGTTGACGGCGCTTTGGAGCTGAATCGCTTACGACATCGGCAGAAGACACCGGCCGGCGGCGACGGCGGGCGGCGACGGCTGGCGGCAGCGCGAGCACCGCCCGGCAGCGCGAGCACCGCCCGGCAGCGCGAGCACCAGGCGGCAGCGGCGGGCGGCAGGTGGCGGGCGGCGGCGTACGGATCGCGTACACCTCGAACCATGCAGCGAACGCGCCGATGCTGGCGATCAACGCCTGGCTCGGCTACCGCCCGAATGCAGCCCAATGGTCCTGCCTGACCGACCTGACCTGACCACGCACCGCCCCGCCCCGCCCCGCACCGCCCCGCACCGCCTCGCACCGCCTCGCACCGCCTCGCACCGCCTCGTCGATCATGGAGTTGTGGTGGGTGACGAAGCACTCCGCATCACGTAAATTCGGGCACCACTACTCCATGATCAACGAGGCTGGGCCGCGAGCACCTGGCGGGCCACCGCGTACGTGTCGGGGGCGAAGAGGACCAGGCGGGCCTCGGTGACTGCCGCGGGGGCGGCGGTGTTGAGCACCGCGAGGGCCTGGCCGACCGCGTCGTCGAACGGCCAGCCGTAGATTCCTGCGGAGATCAGCCGGAACGCCACTGTGGACGCACCCAACCCGTCGGCGACCCGCAGGCTGTTGGCGTAGCAGTCGCGCAGCAGCGCCGACCGGTCCTCGTCGGCCGACCAGACCGGCCCGACGGTGTGGATCACCCAGCGGGCCGGCACGTCGCCGGCAGCGGACCACGGACGACGGCGGGCGGCGGGGGACGCGCGGCGGGGGACGGGCGGCGGGGAACGGGCGGCGGGGAACGGGCGGCGGGCGGCGATTCGTTTGCCACATCAGGTCCAAGGGACGCCAACTGCACTGGTGCCCTCCGGACGTCGAGAACGGGCTGCGCGTCGACGCCTCTGCGACTCGACAGGGGCAGCAATAGACAGACCTGTCTGTTAGCCTGCTCGCAATCGGCACGAGCCGATTCGATATCCCGACGGAGGATCGATCGACATGCGTATCGCAGTTCTCGGCACCGGCTCGGTCGGTCGAACCATCGCCGCCCGCCTGGCGGAGTTGGGTCACCAGGTGACCATCGGCACCCGCGATGTCGCGGCCATCCGGGCCGGCGAACACGCCCACTGGGCGGCGCAGCACCCTGAGGTCGGCCTGGCGACCTTCGCCGACGCCGCGACCGGCGCCGAGCTGGTCGTCAACGCCACCAGCGGCACCGGGTCCCTGCCGGCGCTCACCGCGGCCGGCACGACGAACCTGGCCGGCAAGGTCCTGCTCGACATCGCCAACCCGCTCGACTTCAGCGCGGGCTTCCCGCCCACCCTGACGGTGCCCGACACCGACTCGCTTGCCGAACGGATCCAGCGGGAGTTCCCGCAGGCCAGAGTGGTCAAGTCGCTCAACACGATGACCGCCGAGCTGATGGTGCGCCCGCGCCAGCTCGCCGAGGGTGAGCACAGCGTCTTCGTCTCCGGCGACGACGCGGAGGCCAAGCGGATCGTCACCGGGCTGCTGGTCAGCTTCGGCCACACCGACGTGATCGACCTCGGTGACCTCTCCACCGCGCGGGGCACGGAGATGCTGATGCCGCTCTGGTTGCGGCTCTACGGCCGGCTCGGCACCGCCATCTTCAACATCAAGGTCGTCCGCTGACCGAGCGGAAACAGCCCGAAGGGGGCCTGCGCCGAGCGCAGACCCCCTTCGGGTACGCCGATCACGGCTCGAACTTGTAGCCCAGACCCCGGACGGTGACGATGAAGCGGGGCGCGGACGGCTCCGGCTCGATCTTGGAGCGCAGCCGCTTGACGTGCACGTCCAACGTCTTGGTGTCACCGACATAGTCGGCGCCCCAGACCCGGTCGATGAGCTGGCCGCGGGTGAGCACCCGGCCCGCGTTGCGCAACAGCAGTTCCAGCAATTCGAATTCCTTGAGCGGCAGCTGCACGGCCCCGCCCTCGACGGTCACCACGTGCCGCTCGATGTCCATCCGAACGGGTCCGGCGGCCAGCGTCGGCGCCCCCGTCTCGGCCACCTCCGGGCTCTGCCGGCGCAGCACCGCCCGGATCCGGGCGACAAGCTCGCGCGGCGAGTACGGCTTGGTGACGTAGTCGTCGGCGCCGATCTCCAGCCCGACCACCTTGTCGATCTCGCTGTCCCGTGCGGTGACCATGATGATCGGCACCGCCGAGCGCTGCCGCAGTTGTCGGCAGACCTCGGTCCCCGACATCTCGGGCAACATCAGGTCGAGCAGCACGATGTCGGCGCCGGTCCGGTCGAACTCGGTGAGGGCGTCGGTGCCGGTCGCCGCGACCGAGACCTCGAAGCCCTCCTTACGGAGCATGTACGACAAGGCGTCGGAGAACGACTCCTCGTCCTCGACCACCAGAACGCGGCTCAACGGGGATTTCCTTTCATTGCTGTCAGACCTGCCGTAGCCCAGCCGGACCGGACTCGATCCCAACCGGCGGCAGTGTCGCCAGCAGGTCGTCCGGTGGGCTGGCGGGCAGCCGGAGGGTGAACGTCGATCCACCACCAAGAGTGCTCGACACCTCGACCCGTCCGCCATGGTTGCTCGCGATGTGTTTCACGATCGCCAGGCCGAGTCCGGTGCCGCCGGTGGCACGCGAACGGGCCTGGTCGGCCCGGTAGAACCGCTCGAAGATCCGGTCCACGTCGGTGGGGGCTATGCCGATGCCCTGGTCGGCGACCGCGATCTCGACGTGCTCGTCGTCACCGCGGAGGGTGACCCGCACCGCGGTGTCCTCACCCGAGTAGTTGATGGCGTTCTCCACCAGATTCGCCACCGCCGTGGCGAGTTGCGAGTCGCTGCCGTACGCGGTGAGGCCGCGCTGCCCGTCCACTGTCACCTCGACACCACGGGCGGAAGCCGTGGTGCGGGTCCGGTCGACCACCTCGGCGATCACCCAGTCCAGCGCGACCGGCTCGGGTGGCGGTTGCGGTTCGGCGCCCTGCAACCGGGTCAGCTCCAGCAACTCCTGCACCAGCCGACCCAGCCGGGTCGACTCGTGTTGGATCCGCTCGGCGAACCGGCGCGCGGCCACCAGGTCCTCGGAGAGGTCGGGTGCCGCCGCGTCGGCCGGTTCGGTGGCGTCGAGCAACGCCTCGGCGAGCAGTTGAAGCGCGCCGATCGGGGTCTTCAACTCGTGACTCACATTGGCCACGAAGTCGCGTCGGACCCGGGTCAGCCGGTGCGATTCGGTCACGTCTACCGCTTCCACAGCGATGAAGCCGTTGCCGAGACCCATCGCCCGCAGGTGCACGCCGAGCGGGTTCTCCCCCGCGCTGTCGCGACCTCGGGGCAGGTCCAGCTCGATCTCGCGCCGCACCCCGGTGCGTCGCACCTGGCCGGCGAGGGTACGGATCAGCGGGTGCGCGGCGATGGAGCCGGGGGTGCTGCCGGTCCGGAGCAGCCCCATCGCGCGGGCGGCCGGATTGATCAGAACGGGGACGTCGTCGTTGTCCAGGACCACGACACCGGCCCGGAGCGAGTCGATCGTCCGGCGGCCGAGCCCCGCCTGCTGCTCGTCGGCTATCGCGGGCCTCCCCCTGCTCCAGCGGGAGCTGGCGCTCCCCGTCGACGTGGAACGAGCGTCCCGCCTGGGCAGGAACCGGGGCAGCAGGAGACCGGCGGCCAACCCGGCCACCAACGCCACGGCCACCACGACCGCCACCGTCCATTCCACCCGGCGATCGTAGGGTCATTGTTAACCTGGCTACCACACAGAACGGGACGAACCACCCGCACTTTCAGAAGTGTTCACCCCCGCGTCTGGCGTCGTTCACCGTGGTTCATCCGAGGTCCGCCCGCGCCCCATACCGTTGGCGTCGCACCTGCTCAACCCCCCTGCGCCGGCACCCGCCGGCGGCGACCGACCACAGGACGTGATGATGCGCGACGAGTTTCGGGCCGACCTCCAGATCGTCAGCCAACTGCTGGTGGACATGGCGGAGGGCGTCCGCGCCGCCATGCGCCAGGCCACCCGGGCCCTACTCACCGCCGACCGGGAGGCCGCCGAGACGGTCATCGAGCGGGACGGTGAGATCGACGACCTCTACCGACACGTCGAGGAGCGGGTCTGTGACCTGCTCGCCCGACAGGCGCCGGTCGCCTCCGACCTCCGGGCCATGATCACGGCGCTGCACGTGGCCGCTGATCTGGAGCGGATGGGCGACCTCGCCGACCACGTGGCGAAGACCGCGCTGCGCCGGCACCCCTCCCCCGCCGTCCCGGCCGAGCTGCGGACGGTCTTCACCGAGATGTCCGAGATCGCCGACCGGATGGCCGTGAAGATCGGCTCGGTGCTGGCGAAGCCCGACGTCGACCTGGCCGGCGAGCTGGACCGCGACGACGACGCCATGGACGAGCTGCACAAGAACCTGTTCGCGGTGCTGCTCGGCGACGACTGGCCGTACGGGGTGGAGACCGCGATCGACGCCACCCTGCTGGGCCGCTTCTACGAGCGCTTCGCCGACCACGCGGTGAACGCCGGCGAGCACGTGATCTACCTGATCACCGGGCAGAGCGCGCCCTCGGCGAGCTGATCCAGGCATGACGAAGGCCGCCGGTGTCCCCGGCGGCCTTCGTCGTCAGCTCAGCGGCCCTGGTTGGCGACCGCGGCGGCGGCTTCCTTCGCTGCCGTCGGGTCCAGGTAGGTGCCGCCCAGGGTGAGTGGGCGCAGCTGCGGGTCCAGGTCGTAGCGCAGCGGGATGCCGGTCGGGATGTTGAGCTTGGCGATCGCCTCGTCGGAGATCTGGTCGAGGTGCTTGACCAGGGCGCGCAGCGAGTTGCCGTGCGCCGCCACCAGCACCGTCCGGCCGGCCAGGATGTCCGGCACTATCGAGTCGTACCAGTAGGGCAGCATCCGCTCGACGACGTCCTTGAGGCACTCGGTACGCGGCATCAGCTCGGTCGGCAGTAGCGCGTAGCGGGGGTCACCCACCTGCGACCACTCGTCGTTGTCGTCGATCGGGGGCGGCGGGGTGTCGTACGAGCGGCGCCAGAGCATGAACTGCTCCTCGCCGTACTCATCAAGGGTCTGCTTCTTGTTCTTGCCCTGCAGGGCGCCGTAGTGCCGCTCGTTGAGCCGCCACGACCGGCGCACCGCGATCCAGTGCCGGTCGGCGGCGTTGAGCGCCAGCTCGGCGGTGCGGATCGCGCGCCGCATCACGCTGGTGTGCACGACATCCGGCAGCAGGCTGTGCTCGCGCAGCAGCTCGCCGCCGCGCCGCGCCTCGCCCTCGCCCTTCTCGGTCAGGTCGACGTCCACCCAGCCGGTGAAGAGGTTCTTGGCATTCCAGTCGCTCTCACCGTGTCGCAGCAGGACCAGCGTCCCGACGGTGGGCCCTTCGCTCGCAGTCATGCGGATCATCCTGCCTCAACCGCCGGGTGGACACGCGGGCACCCGTCGTGACGACCACCACGTGAAAATGCGGATGACCAGCGGCAGCGTCCGCCACTAGGGTTGTAAGGCGCGTTAGTCACATCGGTCATTACTTACAAGCGGGGCGCCATATGCGGACGATGCGGAGTTGGTTCCGGGACACCACCGGCGGCCTACCTACCACCTTCTGGTACCTCTGGTCCGGCACCCTGATCAACCGGCTCGGCTCGTTCGTCCTCGTCTTCCTCGCCATCTACCTCACCCAGGAACGCGGCTTCTCTGCCTCCCAGGCCGGCCTGGTGATCGGCCTCTGGGGCGTCGGCGGCGCGTTCGGCACCACCGCCGGTGGCACCCTCGCGGACCGGTGGGGTCGCCGGCCGACGCTGCTCACCGCCCACGTGGGTGCCGCGACGATGATGCTCGGCCTCGGCCTGGCCCGGGACCTCTGGGCGGTGGCGCTGGGCGCCCTGCTGCTCGGCATGTTCGCCGAGGCGGCCCGGCCCGCGTTCGGCGCGATGATGATCGACGTGGTGCCGGCGAAGGACCGACTGCGCGCCTTCTCACTCAACTACTGGGCCATCAACCTGGGCTTCGCGTGCGCCGCCGTCCTCGCCGGCCTCGCCGCGCAGGCGGACTACCTGCTGCTGTTCGTGGTGGACGCCGGCACCATGCTGATCACCGCGCTGATCATCTTCGTCAAGGTCCCGGAGACCGGGGGGAGCGCCGCGTCCGCCCCCGCCACGGCGGGAGTGTCGGGCGGCGCCCTGCGCACGATCCTCACCGACCGGGTCTACCTCGGCTTCGTGGCGCTCAACCTGTTCGCCGCACTGGTGTTCCTCCAGCACATCTCGATGCTGCCGATCGCCATGGGCGACAGCGGGCTGAGCCCTGCCACCTACGGCTCGGTCATCGCACTCAACGGCATCCTCATCGTGGTCGGCCAACTCTTCGTGCCCCGGCTGATCCGGGGGCGGAGTCGCTCGCACGTGCTGGCCCTGGCGTCAGTGGTGATGGGCCTCGGGTTCGGGCTTACCGCGTTCGCCGGCACCGCCTGGTTCTACGGGCTGACCGTGCTGATCTGGACGGTGGGCGAGATGCTCAACTCGCCGTCCAACTCCACGCTCATCGCCGAGCTCTCCCCGGCCGAGTTGCGCGGTCGCTACCAGGGCGTCTTCTCCCTGTCCTGGCAGATCGCCGGGGCCAGCGCGCCGATTCTCGGCGGTCTGGTGCGCGAGCACGCCGGCAACGACGCGCTCTGGTACGGCTGCGCCGCGCTCGGCGTCCTGACTGCCGTGGCCCACCTGGTGTCGGGGCCGGCCCGGGAGCGCCGCGCCGCCGCACTGCGCCACTCCGGCGCGACGCTGACACCTGTCGACACCAGCCGGACGTCGCAATCCGCCGAGGCGGTCGCCTGACCACTGGCGCCGGACGGTCCGAGTTTCTACGCTGCACTCGAAACAGTTAATAAACCAAACTGTATGGAGGATCGAGTGCACGCCCTGCGGCGCTGGTGGCACGACACCGCAGGCGGGCTCCCCGCCACCTTCTGGTACCTCTGGGCCGGCCTCCTGATCAACCGGGCCGGCGCGTTCGCCATGCTGTTCCTCTCGCTCTACCTCACCGACGTACGCGGAGCGAGCATCGGGCTGGCCGGCACAGTGGTCGGCGCGTACGGGGCCGGCGGAGCGGGCGGCGTACTGCTCGGTGGTGTCCTCGCCGACCGGTGGGGCCGCCGGAAGACGCTGCTCGCCGCGCACCTGAGCACGGCCGCCCTGATGGTGGCGCTCGCCTTCAGCCAGCACCTGCTCCTGATCGCGGTGCTCGCCGCGCTCGTCGGCGTGGTCCACTCGATGCCCAGTCCGGCGTTCGTCGCGGCCATCGTCGACGTGGTGCCCGCCGAACGTCGGTCGCGCGCGTTCAACCTCCAGTTCTGGGCGTTCAACCTGGGCATGGCGGTCGCCTCGCTGCTCGCCGGGGTGCTGGCCGAGGCGAGCTTCACCGCGCTGTTCCTCGTCGACGCCGGTGCCACCCTGACGGCAGCCGCCGTGATCGGCTGGAAGGTGCCGGAAACCCTACGGCTGGCCACCCCGCCGGCCGACGCCCCGCCGGCCACCCCCGCGTCGCTCCGGCCCCGTCGAGAGGGGCTGCACACCGCGCTCACCGACCGGACCTTCCTGGTCTTCGTCGGGCTCACCTTCGTGCTGGCCGTCCTCACCATGCAGACGTCGACGATCATGCCGCTGGCCATGCGCGCTGACGGTCTGGGTCCATCGGCGTACGGTCTGGTGGTCGCGCTCGGCGGCGCGCTGATCGTGACGGGGCAACTGTTCGTGCCGAGGCTGATCGACAGGCACCGCAAGGACGTCGTACTTGCCGCCTCCACCGCGCTGCTCGCGCTCGGCTTCGGGGTGCTCGTCGTCGCCGACGACCTGGCCGTCTACCTGGGTGCCGCGGCGGTCTGGACGATCGGTTCGATGCTCGCCGCCCCACCCAACGCCCAGATCAACGCCGACCTCGCACCGCCGCAGCTGCGCGCCCGGTACCAGGCGGTCTTCTACCTGACGTTCCCGGCTGCCGCGTTCGTCGCGCCCACCCTCGGCGGGGTGAGTCTGCAACACCTCGGCGACCGGCACTGGCTGCTGGTGGGTGGGCTGGGCCTGGCGGCGGCGGTCGGGCATCTGGTCGCCGGACCAGCCCGGGAACGGCATGTCGCCGCGCTGCGCCGGAAGCAGACGGCCTCCGCTGACCGGGCGCCGGTGGCCTGACCCCTGACACGGCAAAGCGCCCACCACGTCCCTGAGGTCGTAGTGGGCGCCCGCCGTGGGGCCGGCGGCGGCGGGCAACACTCACCCCCGTAAGCATCGCCCGCTCAGCCGCCGGTCCAAACAGGTGGGCACCGTCCCCCAACGGTTGATCCACCCGTCCCCTCGCGCCTCGCCTGGTGCGCGGATCTGATCGATCCGCCGCTCCCCCGAACGTTTCCAAGCGTGGCGCGGTGCAATAAAGTTAGTTCGCCCGGATTCTGGATTCAACCCAGAACGTCTGTCTCGCCGGTCACAACTGACGAGTATCCGTTTTTCGGGCCTCGATCTCTGGCAACAGCCGCGTACCCGTCAGGCATTCCCGCAAACACCTCAACCGTCCTCCCGATCGGGCGACTCGGTCCGGAAAAAGCTGCTCTGCCGCCCGTCGCGCAACTGTTCCTGGTAAATCAGGTTCAGCCGGCGCAGATCAAAGGTATAGAACCACTCATCCCAGGTGATCTCGCGAATTCGGCTACTTTCCCGGTAACCGGGGATGTTGAAGGTCAGAACGCCCGCCCGGCCGTCGCGCTCGGTGCCCGCGATGGTTGCCGGCCTGGCCCCACGCTCCTGGGCCCACCGTTTGATCACCTCGTGATTCGCGGTGATCAGACTTCGCCCGGGCCGCTCCGGCCGGTCCATGACCGACGAGATCACCTGCGAGCTACGGACCGACCGTCCGGTGCCTCGTCCGGTCCGGATCCCACCGGCCGACGTACTGCTGCTGGCCGACCGGGAGACCGTGCGCTTGGTCGGGGCCGCCCGCTTCGCCGCCGGCCGCGCCGGGGCCCGCTTCGCCGGCGCCTTACCCGCAGATGCGGTACGGGCCGTCGTCGACCTGCCCGCCGCTGTCGTCTTCTTGGCGGGAGCGGTCTTACCCGCCCTCGTCGACTTCCGCGCGGTGCTCGCCTTCTTCGCGGCAGTCGTCGCCTTCGCGGCGCTCGCCTTCTTCGCGGCGGTCGCCCTCTTCGCGGCGGTCGCCGTCTTCGCGGCGGTCGCCTTCTTCGCGGCAGTCGTCGCCTTCGCAGCGGTCGCCTTCTTCGCGGCGGTTGCCCTCTTCGCGGCAGTCGTCGTCCTCGCGGCGCTCGCCTTCTTCGCGGCGGCCCGCTTCGCGGGAGCGCTCTTGTTCGCCGGTGCGGCCTTCGCGCGACTCGGCGCGGCCCGCGACGCCGACTTCTTCGTGGCGGCGGCCCGACCGGCCGACGCTCTGGTGCCGGTGGCCCGACCTGTCGGGCCGGTGCTGCTGCGACCCGCGCCGGCCCGCATCGAGCGCACCAACTGTTTCACCAGGTCGGGCTTACGCAGCGCGGAGATCCCGGAAACCCCGCGTTTGCGCAGTTGTCCCCGGATGTCGTCCACCCGCATCCGGGAGATCTCCGACTCGGAGACTCCCGGGGTACCCGGTGTCTGGTTGCCGGCCTGTCGCTTCGTCCTGGTCGCAGTCGCGCCGCGACCTGAGCTGTTCCGCTGAGCCATGGGATGCTCCGCTCCTTGACACTCCGTCCTCGGCGCGCGGGGGTCCCTC
Source organism: Micromonospora sp. NPDC049047 (assembly GCF_040649135.1). Lineage (NCBI taxonomy): Bacteria > Bacillati > Actinomycetota > Actinomycetes > Micromonosporales > Micromonosporaceae > Micromonospora > Micromonospora sp. NPDC049047. The sequence continues at coordinate 140,832 of NZ_JBEZEY010000009.1, read as the reverse complement.
GCCGCACCGCGCGGAGCGGCATACCCGTCAGGAGCGGTCCGAACCACGGCCAATCAGCCGTGTGGCGCGGGGAGCGGGCGCGAGGCGCGGTCAGGACTGGTCGGGGCCTGAGCCGGAGGGTTCGAAGAGATGGGCGAACGCGGCCAGGTTGGCGGTCGACTCGCCACGCTTGACCCGCCACTCGTACTCGCGGCGGATCGAACTTCCGAAGCCGATCTCCAGCATCGTGTCGAACGACTCGTCGGCGTACGTGAGCACGGAGCCGAGCAGCCGGTCCAACTCGTCGGCGTCCACGCCGGCCGGGTTGACCCGCCCGGTCAGGTACACGTCGCCGACGGCGTCGGTGGAGAAGGAGACGCCGTACATCCGGGCGTTGCGTTGCAACAGCCAGGCCCACAGCTCCTCGCGGCGCTCGTCCGGTTGGCGCATCACGAACGCCTCGACCCGCAGGGCGTGCTCGCCGATGATCAGGTTGCAGACCGTCTTGAGCTTGTGCGTGCCCGGCAGGGTCACCGCGTACGAGTCGGGGCCGGTCGACTCCCAGGCCAACTCCCGCTCCGCGCAGACCGACTCGATCAGGATGGCAAGATCACTCTTCGGGCTCACCGTGCCCACTCTACGACCGACCCGCCCGGCGCACCCGTCGACAGCGACGCCCGGCGGTCACCAGGAGCAGGAGAGCGCGGGGTCGGCCGCCAGGTCGGCCGCGAGTCGAGCGCGGTGAGCGGCGATCGCCTCGCCGTAGACGTCGAGCAGACCGGCGACCGTACGGTCCCAGGAGAAGTGCCGGGCGTGCTGCTCGGCCCCCCGGCCAAGTGCCGTCCGGAGGGCTCGGTCCGGCAGCAGCCAGCCCAGCGCCCGAGCCCAGTCGACCGGGTCGTGACCGTCTATCAGTACGCCGCTTACCTGATCCCGCACGGCGGTGACCAGCCCGCCGACGGCGGCGGCCAGCACCGGCGTACCGCTGGCCTGTGCCTCCAGGGCGACCAGCCCGAACGATTCGTTGTGGGACGGCACCGCGACCAGGTCGGCCGCCCGGTACAGGGCCGGCAGGTCGTCCCCGGTGAGCGGGGGCAGGAACCGCACCCCGTCGGTGACACCGAGCGTGGCGGCCAGCTCGATAAGCGCTGTGGGCCGGTCCAGCCCACTGCCGCTGGGTCCGCCGCAGATCACCACTGTCACCTGGTCGGCCAGCGCCGGGTCGCGTTCGCGCAGCGCGGCAATCGCGCGGATCAGCACGTCGGGGGCTTTGAGCGGCTGGATCCGGCCGACGAAGGCGACGACGTACCCGTTGGCCGGCAGCCCCAGCCGGCGGCGCGCCGCGCGGATGGCCGCGGCCCGGTTGCCCGGCGCGGGCCGGAACCGACGGAGGTCGACACCCGGCTGCACCACGCTCACCCGGCCCGGGTCGGCGTGGTAGCGGGTGAGGAGGTCGCTGGCCTCGACCCGGGTGTTGGCGACCAGCCGGTCCGCCTCGGCGACCACCTGTTCCTCGCCGATGACCCGCGCCTTGGGCTCCGGCCGGTCACCGGCCGCGAGTTGGGCGTTCTTGACCTTCGCCAGCGTGTGGGCGGTGTGGACCAGCGGCACCCCCCAACGCTCCTTGGCCAGCCAGCCGACCTGCCCGGAGAGCCAGTAGTGGGAGTGGATCAGGTCGTAGTGCCCGGGCGGGCGGGACGCCTCGGCGCGCAGCACCCCGGCGGTGAAGGCGCAGAGCTGGCCGGGCAGCTCTTCCTTGGTGAGGCCCTCCAGCGGGCCGGAGGTGATGTGCCGGACCTGCACGCCGGGCGCCATCTCGACGACCGGGGGCAGGTCGCCGGAGGTGGCCCGGGTGAAGATCTCCACCTCGACGTTGGCCTCGGCGAGTCGCCGGGCCACCTCGAGGATGTAGACGTTCATGCCACCGGCGTCGCCCGTGCCGGGCTGGTGCAGGGGTGAGGTGTGCACCGACAGGGTGGCGATGCGGCGCGGCCGGGGCCACGGTTGGGCACCTCGCTGACGCCCGACACCGGTGTGCATTTCCGCCACATCCGCTCCTTTGTCACGGTAGATGCCGTCCCGCACGACCGGCGCTTCTCGGTCAACCTGTACGCCAGGTGTCATCTTCCCCATCGGGCATCGGAAATTCCCCGGCGCGGCCCCCGGGGGTGACGGACCTCATCACCGCCCTCCGGACGACGGCCCGCCCCGCCCGGTCGGATCGGGCCCCACGGTCAGGGTGACAATGTCGGAATGACCTCTGTCGCCATCGTCACCGGAGCATCGAGCGGGATCGGCGCGGCCACCGCCCGCCGACTCGCCGCCGAGGGTTTCCACGTGCTCGCCGCCGCCCGCCGCGCCGAACGGCTCGCCGACCTGGTCGCCGAGATCACCTCCGCCGGCGGTCAGGCCACAGCGGTGACCTGCGACATCACCTCGGACGAGTCGGTGGCCGGGCTGGCCGAGGCCGCCGCCCGGGCACCGGGACCGGTCACCCTGCTTGTCAACAACGCCGGTGGAGCGCGCGGGCTGGACCCGGTGGAGTCCGGCTCGGTCGCCGACTGGCAGTGGATGTACGACGTCAACGTGCTCGGCACCCTGCGGGTCACCCAGGCGCTGCTGCCCGCGCTGGAGGCGTCCGGCGCCGGCACCATCGTGGTGGTCTCCTCCACCGCCGGTCTGACCGTGTACGAGGGCGGGGGCGGCTATACCGCCGCGAAGCACGCGCAGACCGCCATCGCCGGCACGCTGCGCCTGGAGCTGTGCGGCCGACCGCTGCGGGTGATCGAGATCGACCCGGGCATGGTGAAGACCGAGGAGTTCGGGCTGGTGCGCTTCGAGGGCGACGCGGAACGGGCGGCCGCCGTCTACGCCGGGGTGCCGGGGCCACTGGTCGCCGAGGACGTCGCCGACTGCATCGCCTGGTGCGCCACCCGTCCCGAGCACGTCAACATCGACCGGCTGGTGGTCCGGCCACGGGCACAGGCCGCCCAGCACAAGGTGCACCGAGTCTCCTGACATGAGCCCTGCGGCGCGACGGCGGCCGTTCGGCGTGGTCACCCGCGGCACGACGAACCCGAACCGGCTCCGCCGGGTGGACAACTGGATCGTCGCCACCTGCGCCGACCGGCTGCTGGCGGCGGACGACCCCCTGGTTGTCGACCTCGGCTACGGCGCCACCCCGGTGACCGCCGTGGAGTTGCGCGCTCGACTGGCGGCCGGGGTGCGTCCGGACGTACGGCTGGTCGGGTTGGAGATCGACGCCGCCCGGGTGGCCGCCGCGGCGCCGGCCGCCGACCCGCCCGGGCTGACGTTCGTCCGGGGTGGGTTCGAGTTGGCTGGACTCCGGCCGGTGCTGGTCCGCGCGTTCAACGTGCTGCGACAGTACGACGAGAGCGAGGTGGCCGGGGCCTGGCAGACGATGACCGCGGCGCTCGCCCCCGGCGGAGCACTGGTCGAGGGCACGTGTGACGAGTTGGGGCGGCTCGCCAGTTGGCTGCTGATCGACGCCGAGGGGCCCCGGACGCTGACCCTGGCCGCGAAGCTCACCACCCTGGGCAGCCCCGCCGAGTTGGCCGAGCGGCTGCCCAAGGCGCTGATCCACCGCAACGTTCCCGGCGAGCCGGTGCACGCGCTCATCCGCGCCCTGGACGACGCCTGGCAGGCCGCTGCCCCGTACGCCACCTTCGGCCCCCGCCAACGCTGGCTGCGCGCGGTGACCCGCCTGCGCGAAACCGGCTGGCCCGTCCTCGACCACCCCACCCGCTGGCGCCAAGGCGAACTAACCCTCCCCTGGCCCCTCCCCTAACCCCGCCCCAACCCGCCCCGCCCCGCCCCCGCCCCGCCCCGCCCCCCGCCCCGTCGATCATGGACTTGTGGTGGGTGTTTTAACCCCGGAAATCCCCTTTGCCCAGCACCACAACTCCATGATCGACGGGGGTGGGGGCGGGGCGGGGCGGGGGCGGGGTGGGGTGGGGTGGGGTGGGGTGGTTAGAGGGTGCAGTTGATTAGGACTGGTTCGGGGTGGAGGGTGACGCCGAAGCGGGCGTGGACCTGGTCGCGGATGTCGCGGGCGAGGGCCAGCAGGTCGGCGGTGCGGGCGGTGCCGCTGCGATTGGTAAGCGCCAGAGTGTGCTTGCTGGAGATGGCCACCCCGCCCGCGCCGGGGTGGCCCTTGGTGAAGCCGGCCTTGTCGATCAGCCAGGCGGCGCTCACCTTGACCAGACCGTCCGCCCCGGGCCAGGCGGGCGGGTCGCCCAGCTCGGCGCAGCGTTCCAGGAGTTGGTCGTAGGTGGCCCGGTCGAGCACCGGGTTGGTGAAGAACGAGCCGACCGAGCGAGTGTCCGGGTCGTTGGCGTCGAGCACCATCCCCTTGCCCGCACGCAGCCGCAGCACCGCCGCTCGGGCGTCCGCCAGCGGCACCTGGTCGCCCACCTCGACCCCGAGGGCCCTGGCCAGCTCGGCGTAGCGCACCGGCCCGGAGAGCGGAGACCGGGTGAGCCGGAAGTCGACCGAGAGCACCAGCCAGCGGTCCGCGTACTTGAAGATGCTGCCCCGGTAGGCGAAGCCGCAGTCGGCGGCCGGGATGACCTGGCGGGTGCCCTCGACCCGGTCGTACACCTCGACGCCGGTGATGGTCTCGGCGACCTCCTGGCCGTACGCGCCGACGTTCTGGATCGGGGTGGCGCCTGTCGAGCCGGGGATGCCGGAGAGGCACTCCAACCCAGCCCAGCCGTTGGCGACGGTCGCCGCGACCAGGTCGTCCCACGGTTCGCCGGCGTCGACCCGTACGGTGACCGAGGTGGGGTCTTCGGCGATGACGCGCACGCCACGGGAGCGCACCAGGACGACGGTGCCGGGGAACCCGGCGTCGCCGATCACCACGTTGCTGCCCCCGGCCAGGACCAGGACCGGCTCTGTCGCGGCCCGCACCGCGTGGACGAGTTCGTCGGCACTGCCGGCGGCCACGATCCGCTCGGCCGGCCCACCCGTTCGCAGGGTGGTGTGGCCGGCGAGTGGACCGGGGATGGCACGATCGGCGTCGGTTGTCGGCTGGGCGGAGGCGTCTGGCACGCCCTTCACCTTAGGCTGACAAGTAGCCGTGGCACCCACTGGTCGCCCGGCACCCCCGGGAGGATGGCGATGAGCAGACTGCAGGGCAGCAAGGATTTCTGGATCGGGGCGCTCCGGACGGAGGGCCCGGCTTTCGCGGCAGCTGTGGCCGAGGCGCCACCCGAGACACCGGTGCTGTCCTGTCCGGGCTGGACGGTCAACGACCTCACGCTGCACATGGCCGGCATCTACCACTGGGTGTCGTCGTTCGCCGGTTCCGGCCAGACCGGCAAACCGCCTCGACGGGAGAAGCTCGAGGCCGACTCGGGCGTGGACGCGCTCCAACTGTGGCGGCAGGGCTACGACCGGGTGATGACCGTCTTCGACGGGCTCGACCCGGAGGCGCCGGCGTGGAACTGGGCCCCGCAGCCGAAGAAGGCGGGCTTCTGGCCGCGTCGGATGGCGCACGAGACGGCTGTGCACCGCTGGGATGCCCAACTCGCCATCGCTGCCGGTGACCCGGTGGAGGCAAAGCTCGCGGCCGACGGGGTGAGCGAGGTGCTGGACACCTGGCTGCCCGCGGGTCGGCGGCAGGTGCCGGGTGACTGGCACGGTGTGGTGCAGCTCTGCGCGACGGACGCGGCCCAGGATTGGTATCTGCGGTTGCGCGGCGAGGGGGTGGCGCTGCTCGACACCGCGACCATCTTCGACCACGACGATCACCACGCCCGCGCCCAGGTCAGTGGCACCGCGAGCGACCTGCTGTTGGCGCTCTGGGGGCGGGTGAGCTTCGAGACGCTTGACGTCGCCGGCGACCGCATCCTGCTGGACGGCCTGCGCACCGGCTGACCGACCGGCCACGAACGAGGGCGTCACCCCTGCGGGGGTGGCGCCCTCGTCGATGTTGGGGCGTCCCCGCGTTACCGGGGCACGGCGACCGTTGATCACGGGAACGCAACGCTGAGAGAGCGCTCTCTTGACAGGTGGTCGGCCACCCACCAACCTGTCGGGAGAGCGCTCTCTGAGTCATTGCCAGCACCCCCACCCTCTGGAGAGAGGTCGAAACCCATGGCTGCCTTCCCGCGCCGCCGCCTCGCCGCGGTGGCCCTCGCCGCCGCCACCGCCGTGCTCGTCACCGCTGGCTGCGGCGGTGGCGATGAACCGGGCGACGGACCGATCACCCTTACCGTCGACGTCTTCGGCCAGTTCGGCTACGAGCAGCTCTATCAGGAGTACATGGCCGCGAACCCCGACGTGAAGATCGTTGAGCGCGGCACCGGCACCAACCTTGACGAGTACTCACCGAAGCTGACCCAGTGGCTCGCCGCCGGCCGGGGTGCCGGCGACGTGGTGGCCATCGAGGAGGGCCTGCTTGTCGAGTACAAGGCCAACCCCGGCAACTTCGTCAACCTGCTGGACCACGGCGCCGCCGACCTCAAGGGCAACTTCCTGGAGTGGAAGTGGAACGCCGGTCTGACCGCCGACGGCAAGCAGCTCATCGGCCTCGGCACCGACGTCGGCGGCATCGCCATGTGCTACCGCAAGGACCTCTTCCAGAAGGCCGGCCTGCCCACCGAGCGGGACGCGGTCTCCCAGCTCTGGCCGACCTGGCCGGACTACATCGCCACCGGCGAGAAGTTCGCCGCCGCCAAGACCGGCGCGTCCTTCCTCGACGCGGCCACAAACACCTTCAACACCATCCTGCTCCAGAACGCCGGCAACACCACCGGCTACAGCTACTACGACACCAGCGAGAAACTCGTCGTGGACAGCAACCCGGCGGTACGGCAGGCGTGGGACACCACGATGGACATCATCGACTCGGGCCTCTCCGGCAAGTACGGCTCCTGGTCCGAGGAGTGGGTGTCCGCCTTCAAGCAGTCGAAGTTCGCCACCATCGCCTGCCCCGCCTGGATGACCGGGGTCATCGAGCAGAACGCCGGCCCCACCGCCTCGGGCAAGTGGGACATCGCCCGGGTGCCCGGCAACGGCGGCAACTGGGGTGGGTCGCACCTCGCCGTGCCGAAGCAGAGCAAGCACCAGGCCGAGGCGATCGAGCTGGCAAAGTTCCTGACCAGCGCCAAGGGCCAGATCGGCGCGTTCAAGGCCAAGGGCCCGCTGCCCTCCTCGCCGCAGGCGCTCGACGACCCGGCGATCACCGGCGCGAAGAACGCGTACTTCTCCGAGGCGCCCGTCGGCTCGATCTTCGGCACCGGCGCGAAGAGCCTGAAGCCGGTCTACATGGGCCCGAAGAACCAGGCCGTCCGCACCGAGGTGGAGAACGCCGTACGGACCGTGGAGCTGGGTCAGCGTAACCCCGACCAGGGTTGGACGGACGCGGTGAACAACGCCAAGAAGGCCGCCGCCAAGTAGCCCGAGCGAGCGTGCGGGCGGGGCCTCGGCAGCCGGGGTCCCGCCCGCACGACGGAAAGGAGTTCTCGGGCATGACCGTCCAACTCGACGCCCGTCCACCGGTCCCGCCGGCAACCCGCAACAAACGCCAGCCCTCGGGTCGGCTCAGCCGGTTCGACACCCGCTTCTCGCCGTACCTCTACATCGCCCCGTTCTTCCTGATCTTCGGCGTCTTCGGGGCGTACCCGCTGGCGTACACCTTCTGGGTGTCGCTGCACGACTGGGACCTGCTCGGCACCGACCACCCGTTCGTCGGGGCGGAGAACTACACCCGACTGCTCGCCGACGCCGACTTCTGGCACGCGCTGGCCAACACGCTGGGCATCTTCGTGATCTCCACGGTGCCGCAACTGCTCGCCGCGCTCTGGCTGGCCAACCTCCTGAACCGGGGGCTGCGCGCCCGCACCGGCTGGCGGATGGCGGTGCTCGTCCCGAACGTCACCTCCACGGCCGCCGTGGCGATCGTCTTCGGGGTGCTCTTCGGCCGCGAGTTCGGGATGATCAACTGGTTGCTCGACCTGGTCGGGATGGACGCGATCGAGTGGAAGTCCAACCGGGTCGCCTCCTGGGTGGCGATCTCCGCCATGGTCGACTGGCGGTGGACCGGCTACAACGCGCTGATCCTGCTGGCCGCGATGCAGGCCATCCCCCGCGACCTGTACGAGGCGGCGGCAATCGACGGCGCCAGCCGGGCCCGGCAGTTCTGGAAGGTCACCGTGCCACTGCTCAAACCGACGATCATCTTCTGCGCCATCATCGCCACCATCGGTGGCCTGCAACTCTTCACCGAACCCCGAATGTTCAACTCCGGCACCAACCCGATCCGCGGCGGGCCGCTGCGCGAGTCGCAGACCCTGACCATGTACATGTTCGAGAACGCCTTCGCCCCGCACTACAACTTCGGGTACGGCTCGGCGGTTGCCTGGCTTCTCTTCGCGCTCATCGCGATCGTCGCAGCGGTGAACGTGCTGATCCTGCGCCGACTCGGCGGCGGAGAGCGCCGCAGCACCCGGAAGGAATCCACCCGATGAGCCGGCTCTGGCGGGCCACCCCGCTCACCTACCTGGCCCTGGTGTTCGCCGCCGCCCTGTCGATCTTCCCGATCTGGTGGATGTTCGTCGTCGCCAGTCGCAGCAACGACGCGATGGGCCAACTGCCACCTCCGGTCACCCCGGGCGGCAACCTGGGCGCGAACATCGCCCGACTGTTCGACAACACCGACGCGTACTTCCTGACCGGCCTGATCAACTCGGCGATCGTCGCGACGACGGTGACGGTCTCCGTGGTGTTCTTCTCCAGCCTGGCCGGGTTCGCCTTCGCCAAGCTGAGGTTCCGGGGCCGCAACGCCCTGCTGCTGCTGATCATCGCGACCATGATGGTGCCGACCCAGCTCGGCGTGATCCCGCTCTACCTGCTGATGAGCAGGCTGCACTGGAACGACAGGCTGCCCGCCGTGATCGTCCCGGTGCTGGTCACCGGGTTCGGGGTGTTCATGATGCGGCAGTACGCCGGCCAGGCCATCAGCGACGAACTGATCGAGGCCGCCCGGATGGACGGCTGTGGCACCGCCCGGATCTGGTGGCACGTCGTGCTGCCCGCCCTGCGTCCGGCCGCCGCAGTCCTCGGACTGCTCACCTTCATGACCACCTGGAACGACTTCCTCTGGCCGTACGCTGTGTTGAACGATCCGGCGAATCCGACGGTGCAGTTGTCCCTACGCGCACTGTCGGACGGGTATTACCAGGACATGTCGCAGGTGTTCACCGGGACGGCAATCGCGACACTGCCCCTGCTACTGGTCTTCGTGTTGTTCGGCCGGCAGATCATCGGCGGGATCATGGAAGGTGCGGTCAAGGCGTGAACGAGATCCGGTTTCCCGAGCACTTCCTCTGGGGGGCGGCCACCGCCGCGTACCAGATCGAGGGTGCGGCCCGCGACGACGGTCGCGGTCCGTCCATCTGGGACACCTTCAGCCGTACGCCAGGCAAGGTGTACCAGGGCCACACCGGCGACGTCGCCTGCGACCACTATCACAGGTACGCCGACGACGTGGCGCTGATGGCCGAGCTGGGCCTGCGGACGTACCGGTTCTCGGTCGCCTGGCCGCGGATCCAGCCCGACGGCACCGGCCCGGCCAATCCCCGTGGGCTGGACTTCTACGACCGGCTCACGGACACGCTGCTGGCTCGGGGCATCGACCCGATCGTCACCCTCTACCACTGGGACCTGCCGCAGTCCCTCGGTGACCGGGGCGGCTGGACCAACAGGGACACCGCCGAGCACTTCGCCACCTACGCCACAGCGGTGTACGCCCGCCTCGGCGACCGGATCGACGTGTGGACCACGCTCAACGAGCCGTGGTGCTCGGCCTACCTCGGTTACGGCAACGGGGTGCACGCGCCGGGTGAGCAGGATCCGGCGGCGGCCTTCACCGCCGTACACCATCTGCTGTTGGGGCACGGCCTGGCGGCGCGGGCGTTGCGGGCGGCCGGCGCGCGCAGCGTGGGCGTCACTGTCAACCCGGCCGACGTGCGCCCGGCCGACCCGCAGAGCGCTGCCGACGCCGCGGCGGTCCGCCTGGTCGACGGCCTGCACAACCGGATCTTCCTCGACCCGCTGCTGGCCGGCGGCTACCCGGACGACGTCCGCGAGCACGTGGCCCGGATCGTCGAGCCGACGTTCATCCGCGACGGCGACGAGAAGCTGATCGCCGCGCCGATCGACCTGCTCGGCATCAACTACTACGCCCCTACCTACGTGGCCGGTCGACCCGACGGCGCCGGCAACGGCGCCTATCCGGGCACCGAGGGCGCTGTGCACTTCCTGCCACCGGCCGGGCCGCTTACCGACATGGGTTGGATGATCGAGCCGGCCGGGCTCACCCGGTTGCTGGAGCGGATCGCGGCCGACTACCCCGGCGTGCCGCTGCTGATCACCGAGAACGGTGCGGCGTTCCCCGACAAACCCGGCGCCGACTCGCCCGACGGTCCGGCGCAGGTGATCGACAGCGATCGCATCGCCTACCTCGACGGGCACCTCCGCGCGGCGCACGAAGCGATCTCCCGGGGCGTCGACCTGCGCGGTTATCTCGTATGGTCATTACTTGACAACTTCGAGTGGGCGGAGGGCTACCGCAAGCGGTTCGGGATCGTGCACGTCGACTACCTGACCCAGCGGCGCACACCGAAGGCCAGCGCCCGGTGGTACCAGGAGGTGATCTCCCGGAACGGGCTGTGACGAGCGGGGGGGAAGGCGCGATGACGACGGCGCAGCGGCCGACGCTCGAGGCGGTGGCAGCGCGGGCCGGGGTGTCCCGCGCCACAGTGTCCCGGGTGGTCAACGGCTCCACCACCGTCGCCGAACCGATCCGCGAGGCGGTCACCCGGGCGGTCGCCGAGTTGGGGTACGTCCCCAACCTGGCCGCCCGCAGTCTGGTCACCCAACGCACCGACTCGATCGCCCTGGTCATGCCGGAGGCGGCCACCCGGGTCTTCTCCGACGACCAGGTCTTCCCCGGCATCATCCGGGGCGTCAGCCAGGAGTTGGAGGCGGCCGACAAGCAACTGGTGCTGATGCTCGCCGGCTCACCGGCCGGGCACCATCGGGTCGAGCGGTACACCACCGGCAGGCACGTCGACGGCGTGCTCTTCGCGTCACTGCACGGTGCCGACCCGCTGCCCGGCACGCTCGCCCGACTCGGCATCCCGGTGGTGGTCAGCGGCCGGCCACTCGGCGACGTGCCCGTCCCGTACGTCGACGTCGACCACGTGGCCGGTGTGACAGCAGCCGTCCGATACATGATCGACAGCGGTCGTCGGCGGATCGCGACGATCGCCGGGCCGCAGGACATGGTCGCCGGGATCGAGCGGCTCAGCGGTTACCGCAGCACGGTCGCCGACGCGGGGCTGCCCGAGCTGATCGCCATCGGTGACTTCACCCGGGAATCCGGGTCGGCGGCGATGCGCCGCCTGCTCACCGAACATCCCGACCTCGACGGTGTCTTCGCCGCCTCCGACCTGATGGCGCACGCCGCCCTGCGGACCCTGCGCGAGGCCGGTCGACGGGTGCCGGACGACGTGGCGGTGGTCGGCTTCGACGACATCGAGACCGCCGCGTACACCGAGCCGCCGCTGACCACCGTCCGGCAGCCGATCGTGGAACTCGGCCGCCGGATGACCCGCCAACTGCTCCGGCTGGCCGCCGGGGAGACCATCGAGCAGGCGGTCATGCTCCCCACCGAGCTGATCCGTCGCGCCTCCGCCTGACGCGCGTCGCCGCCCGGTACCGGCGGGCACGGCAGGATCCGCGCCACTTCAGGGAAATAGGCCCCTCAGGACGCCCCGAGGCGACTGTTTCCTTGAAGTTGTCGCCTCCGGCCGAGGTGGGTCGCGACGTTATTGCGTCGCCCGGGTCTGCGAACGTGGTTAGCCTCGCGGCATGCCGGAACCTGTCGCGCTGCTGCACGTCGCCGCCCTCTCCGACGTCGCCGAGTACGCCTACGCGGCCACCGTCGAGCCGCCCGCGCGGCTGGTCTTCACCGCCGGCGCGTGCCCGCTGGACGACGAGGGGCCTACTGTCGTGCCAGGCGACCACGATCCGCCCAGCACCCTGCTCGGGGTGGCAGTGCTCGGCTACACCGACCAGCTCGTCGAGGTCGAGGCCGTCGCCGCCGTACGGACGGGGGCCTGACATGCGGATCCGTACGGCGCGGCCGGACGACGCCCCGGGAGTGGTGGCGCTGCGGACGCTTGTCTACCCGTACCTGGTGCGCGGTGTCGAGTCGACCCGCAAGATGATCGCCGAACCGCCACCCGAGGAGGGCTGGACCGCCTTCGTCGCCGAAGTAGACGCCCAACTGGTCGGGTGGGTGTCGGCGCAGCGTGCCGGCTGGACCTCCACACCGGACTTCGGTGAACTGAACCTGCTGCACGTGCACCCGGAGCACCGGCGACGCGGCATCGGCACCGCCCTGCTGACCGCCGCCACCGACCACCTCCGCCCACTGGGGATCCGCCGCGTTCGCGGCACGGCACTGCCGGACGGGCTGCCGTTCGCGCGCCGGCACGGCTACGAGCCAAGCCGCGAGCTGCGATATTCGGCGCTCGACCTCAACCTGGTGCCCACGCTGCCCGACGCGCCCCCGGGCGTACGGCTGCTCCCGATCGCCGACCTGGACCCACACCTGCTGTACACGGCGGACATCGCTTCGGCTGCCGACGAGCCCGGCGACGTGCCGGTCGACGCGATCAGTTACGAGAGCTGGCGGTACGACGTCTGGGACAACGTCGGGTTGGACAAGACGGCCAGCACCGTCGTCGAGATCGACGGCGAGATCGTCGCGTTCAGTCTGGTGAAGCGGGACGGTGACCGGATGTGGTCGGATTTCACCGGCACCATTGCGGCGTACCGGGGACGCGGGCTGGCCCGACTGGCCAAGACGGCGGCGCTGCACCGGGCCGCCGCCAACGGTGTGCGCGTCGCGTACACCTCGAACGACGAGGCGAACGCACCGATGCTGGCGATCAACGCCCGGCTCGGCTACCGCCCGGTGGCATCCCAGTGGACCTGCCTGGCGGAGCTGGCCTGACAGGGGGCCGCAGCCTCAGCCGCTGTCGCGATCGAGGTACGGGCCGAGCAGTTCGCGACCGAGGCTGGTCGCCTCGTCCAGCGCGAGCCCTCCCTCGATCATTCGACTGAGGGCGTAGACGATCGACTGCACCAGCTCGGCCACCCGGACCGGGTCCGAGGAGCCGTGGTCGGTGAGCGCGGCGCGCAGCGGGGCTTCCAGCCGGTCGTGCATGAGTCGGCTGGAGCTGGCGAGCGTCTCGCTGCTGCCGGCTGACGCGAGCGCGCGGGCCAGGGCGTGGTCGCCTCGGGCAACCAGTTGTAGGTTGGAGTCCACGTACGCCTGGATCTTCTGTCCGGGCGTGCCGGCCGCGTCCATGCGCTTCTCGACGTAGGCCGACCAGCGGGGAAACGTCTCGGTGACGAGGGCGTCGAACATGTCGGCGCGGGACTTGAAGTACGAGTAGACGCTGGACCGGGCGAGACCTGCGTGCTGGGCGACCTCGGCCAGACCAGGGATCTGCTCGGGGTGTTCCGACAGCAGTGCGCGGGCCGCGTCGAGCAGCGCGGCACGTTGGGCTGCCCGGTGCTCGGCGACGGTCGCGGCCTGGATCTTCGGCACGCCGCCCCCCTCGTTCCGGACGGGCGTGGCCGGCCCGGCCCTGCGGCCGGGCCCGCCCCGTCGTCGCGTCAGCTGCTGGCCGCGAGCTTGCCGTCGACCATCTCGTAGACGGTGTCACAGTATTGCAGGACGTCGTGGTCGTGAGTGACCATAACCACCGCTACCGACCGCTGCCGGGCCTCGTGGGCCAGCAGCTGCACGATCTCGTGGCTGCGTGCCCGGTCCAGCGCCGCCGTCGGTTCGTCGACAAGCAGCACGCTGGGCTCGGTGACCAGCGCGCGGGCGATCCCGACGCGCTGACGTTCGCCGCCGGACAGCTGGTGGGGGCGGCGGTCGGCCTTGTCCGCCATGCCGACGTCCGCGAGCAGTTCCAGCGGGTCCCGGCCGGACCGCTGCGAGCGAGGCCCCAGCCGCAGGGGCAGCCGCAACTGGTCGACGGCGGTCAACGCCGGCAGCAGGTTGCCCGACTGGAACACGAACCCCACGTGCTGGCGGCGCAACTCGGTGCGCGTCCGGCGACTCGGGACCGTCATGTCCTGACCGGCCACGGTGACGGTGCCGTGGTCGGGCCGGGCCAGCCCGCCGGCGACGGCGAGCAGGCTGGACTTGCCCGCACCGGACGGGCCCACGACCGCGGCGAGTTCACCGGGTCGTACCGTCAGATCGACGTCGTCGAGCGCCTGCACGGTCTCGGCGGCGTTGCCGTGCCGCAGGGACACCGCACGCATCACCAGGCCGAGCCGCTCGGACGCGTCGTCGGCGGGTGTGGTCGAAGCGGTCGGAGCGGGACGGCTGCTCATCGGTTTCCTCCCAGAGCGGTGGCCGGGTCGACAGAGGTGATGCGGATGACCGCCGCGCCGGCGCCGACCAGACCGAGGACGACGAGGCCCACCCCGGCCGCGGAGATGCTCGGCATGCTCAGGGCGAACGGGATACCGCTGCCGGTGATGAGGGCACCGAGTGCGAGCCCGATCCCCACCCCGATGGCGACGGCAGCCGCCAACAGCACGAGTGCCTGGGTCAGCGCGTCCCGCAGCACCCAGCCGGTCGAGGCACCCAGCGCCCGCAGGACGGCCACCTCGGGCTTGCGCTGGATCGCCCACACCGCGAAGAACGCGCCGGCGACCAGCGCCGAGATCGCGTACAGGAATCCCTGGATCAGCCGCAGGGTCGTCGTCTCGGCGGTGTATCCCGGCGAGGCCCCGTAGGACTCCTTCAGGGTCAGGCTCTCGGTGCCGGCCGCGGTGTCCCCGGCGGCCAGGTCGACGGACTTCCCGTCGTCCGCGCGGATCGCCACCGCCGTGATCTCCGTTGCGGCGCGCTGCGGCAGCGCCGTGCCGGGGGCGGTGCCGGACTTGATGGCCTGCCACGCCGCCAGCGGCACGTACGCCACGTCCACGTGACCGAAGGTGTCCTGCTGCTCGGTGACGCCGACCACCCGCAGCCGCGTGCCCAGCCTGTCGATGGTGACCGTGTCGCCCAACTGCAGGCCCGCGTCCAGCGCCGTGGGGCTGACCACGATCCCGTCCTCGGTGCCCAGTCGCTCACCCTTACTGACCGCCGGCGACAGGAAGGAGTCGGACGGCACTCCGAACAGTGCCAGGTCGATCTCGGTTCCCCGGTCGGTACGCGTGTTCACGAGCGTGTTGCCGAACGGTGCCGCGTCGGCCACGCCGGGCTGGGCGGCCCACTCGTCCACCGCCGACAGGTCCACGACGCTGCGGGAGAACGCGGAGTCACGCTGGACGTCGTGCGCGAAGGCGAACGAGGTGACGGGCAGGTTCTGCAGCCCGGACACCCCGTCGCGGACCAGCCCGACCGACAGCCCCGACAGCATCACCATCAGCACGGCGATCAGCGCGATCACCGCGCCCATCAGCGCGAACCGCAGGCGGGCAAAGCTCAGCTCACGAATGGCGAGGAACATCAGCGCCCACCCACGTGGGTTATCGACATCATGTCGACATGTTATCAACATGGTGTTGGTAAAAGCCGGCGTGCTCCGCTGTCGACTCCGCCACAGCGCACGCTGCGCAAACAGCCCCTGGGCGAGCTCATCGCCCGGTAGTGATCAGGCGTCGCCGAAGACGCGGCGGGCGGTCGCGTAGGTGTCCGCCCCGAACAGCACCAGGCGGGCCTCGGTGACGGCGGTCGGGGTGGCCGAGCGCAGCACGGTGAGGGCCTGGCGGACCGCGTCGTCGGCCGGCCAGCCGTAGATGCCGGCGGAGATCAGCGGGAAGGCCACGGTGGTCGCGCCCAGTTCGTCGGCCACCCGCAGGCTGTTGGCGTAGCAGTCGCGCAACAGCGCCGAGCGGTCCTCGGTGCCGGACCAGACCGGCCCGACGGTGTGGATCACCCAGCGGGCCGGCAGCTCGCCGGCAGTCGTCGCCACCGCCTGCCCCGTCGGCAGGCCTCTGCCGTAGCGGGACGCCCGCAGCGCGCGGCACTCCGCCAGGATGGCGGGGCCGCCGCGCCGGTGGATGGCCCCGTCGACACCACCGCCGCCGAGCAGGGACGAGTTCGCCGCGTTCACTATGGCGTCCACGCGCTGGGCGGTGATGTCCCCCTCGACCACTGTGATCTCCACGGTCAGCTCCTCTCGACGGGCCGGCCGGCGGGCGGCGCGGACAGTGGACCGTCGATCGGCTGGCCGAGCGAGCGGCGGGCCAGCAGGGTGGCACCGGCGACCGCCGCCGGCATGATCAGCACTGCGCCGAGCGGAATCAGGAAGCAGAGGAAGACTGCCACCCCGAAGCCGAGCGCGGTGGGCCGGTCGGCCTTCAGGATCGTCCGACGCTGCGGCAGGCGCATCCCACGCCGGTAGAACGGCGCACCGACCAGCTCCACAGCCAGGAACCACCCACCCACGGCCGCCCCGATCACCGGGACGACGGTCTGGCCGACCACCGGGATGAAACCGGCAAGGAAGAGCGGGATGCCGACAAGCGCGGTGAGCGCCACCAGGCGTACGGAGTCGGCGAGGCTGCGGCGCAGCGACGACCAGAACGGCACGTCCACAGCGCCGGGGGTGCCGCCGTAGCGCAGCTCCACCTGCTCGGAGATCTTCTCGTAGAACGGGTCGCCGATGACCAGGGTCACCGCGGTGAAGGTGAGCACCCCGAGCAGCCCGCCGAGCCCCAGGAAGGCCAGCCCGGCGACCACCCGGACCAGGCTGCGGCCGGTCTTCGACCAGTCGTCGGCGAACGGGGTGACAAGCGCGGCGAGGTCGTCCACGAAGTACACGAGGGTGGCGAGCGCGGCCAGGAAGAGCGCGCCGGAGATCAGCGCCGGCACGATGCCGAGCAGCATCAACCCCGGGCTGCGGACGTAGAGACCCAGCCCGCGCAGGAGCAGCCCCGCCCCGGCGAGAAAACGGCCGACGACTCCGGTGACCGGGCTGGCGACTCTGCTGACATCCACGATCGAGCAGCCTATCGACAGGTCGACCGGTCCGCCGGGCGGAGCCCTAGCAGCGACTCCTCGCGTCCACATCAACCGGTTGACGGACGGCGGAGATCCACCGGGATCGCCGAGGTCCGTCGCCGACCGGTCGATTCGCCGCCGGGCCAGCCCGACGACCCTTGAGGGGTACGAAGTCAGCGGCGGCGGAAGGCGGCACGATGCCGGTCATCGAGGTGACCCACCTGAAGAAGCGGTACGGCGACCTGGTGGCGGTGGACGACGTGTCGCTCACCGTGGAGGCCGGGGAGATCTTCGGCGTTCTCGGTCCGAACGGCGCCGGCAAGACCACCACAGTGGAGTGTGTCGCCGGGCTGCGCGTCCCCGACGGGGGCGGGGTGTCGGTCCTCGGGCTCGACCCGCGCCGGGACGCGACCCAGCTCCGGCAGCGGGTCGGGGTGCAGCTCCAGGAGAGCCAACTGCCCGACCGGCTCCGGGTCGCCGAGGCCCTGGAGTTGTACGCCTCGTTCTACCGCAACCCGGCCGACCCGGCCGCGTTGATCGACAAGCTGGGCCTGGGCGAGAAGCGGAACACCGCGTACAAGAAGCTCTCCGGTGGGCAGAAGCAGCGGCTCTCCATCGCGCTGGCCCTGGTCGGCAACCCGGAGATCGCCATCCTCGACGAGCTGACCACCGGGCTGGACCCGCAGGCCCGCAGGGACACCTGGGGTCTCATCGAACAGGTCCGGGACAGCGGAGTGACGATCGTGCTGGTCACCCACTTCATGGAGGAGGCCGAACGCCTCTGCGACCGGGTCGCGGTGATCGACCGGGGCCGGGTGGTCGCGCTGGACACCCCGACAGGCCTGGTGTCGTCGGTGGCTCCCGAGCAGCGGATCCGGTTCCGGCCGTCGGTGCCGGTGGACGACCGGCTCCTCACCGATCTGCCCGAGGTCTCGGCCGTGCAGCGCACGGGCAGCCAGGTGGTGGTGACCGGCACCGGTGACCTGCTGCACGCAGTCACCTCGGTGCTCGCCCGCCACCAGATCATCGCGGCGGACCTGCGGCTGGAGCAGTCCACCCTCGACGACGCCTTCGTCGAGCTGACCGGGCACCGGCCCGTCGACTGAAAAGGGGCAAGCATGCACGCCTTCCGTCAGATCCTGAGGATCGAGGCGCGGCTCTACCTGCGGGACCTACCGACGCTGCTCACCATCGTCGGGCTGCCCACAATGATCCTGGTGGTGCTCGGGTTGATCCCCTCGCTCCGCGAGCCGGATCCGAACTTCGACGGGCAGAACTTCGTCAACTACTTCGCCCCGTCGCTGTTGGTGGTCACCCTGGCCATGGTGGGGGTGAACACGATGCCCATGGCGCTGGCGACCTACCGCGAACGCGGCGTGCTGCGTCGGCTGGCGACCACTCCTGCGCACCCGGGCGCTCTGCTCGCCGCCCAACTGGTGGTGGCCCTGGCCGCGATCCTGGCCAGCGCGCTGCTGCTCATCGTCGTCGGCCGCTTGGCGTTCGGGGTGCCACTCCCGGAGCACCCGCTCGGCTTCGTCCTGGCCTTCGTCCTCGGCACGGCGGCTCTGCTGGCGCTCGGGCTGCTGGTCGCCGCCGTGGCCCGGACGACGAAGGCGGCTCAGGCCCTGGCCGTGCCACTGTTCCTGCTCACCATGTTCTTCGGCGGGGTCTACCTGCCCCGGTTCCTGCTTCCGGACGCCGTGGCGAGGATCGGCGACTACACGCCGCCCGGGGTGCAGGCGCTCCTCGACGCCTGGACCGGCCCCTCGCCGCAGCCGCTGCACCTGGCGATAATGGCGGTGATCGCCGTGGCGGCCGGTGCTGGCGCGGCGAAACTGTTCCGCTGGGAGTGAGCGGGGATTCGATGACCAGCAACGGTGGGTACGACCGGCTGGCCAGCTGGCGAAAACGTGAGGCGAACGTCTATCGCGTGTTTCCCTACGGCGGGCTGGCTCTGGGCACCCTGCTGGCCCTCGTCGCACCGGCGCCCGGCAGCCCGGGGGCGGTGCTCACCGTCGCCGTCGCCGTGGCTGCCGGCTGCTGGGTCGCCTGGTTCGTCACAGTGCACCCCGACTGGCAGAGCCGGCGCAGGCTGATGGCGGTCTACTACCCCGGGCTGCTCACGTTCGCGGCCGCGCTGGTGGTCGTCAGCCCGTGGTACGGCTTCTTCGCCTGGATCGGTTACATCCACGCCTTCCCGGTGCTACCCCGGCGTTGGCGGGTCGCCGGAATGGTCACCACGGCCACCCTCGTCGCCACCTCTCAGGGCGGCGGTCTGCCCGTGGTGCTGTCGCACTGGCCACTCTGGCTGGTGCTGGTGCTCTTCAACCTGCTGGTGGCCGGCTCGGTGAGCTGGTTCGCGATGATGGCCGAGCAGGAGGACGCCAAACGCCGACGACTGATGGCGGAACTCGGCGAGGCCAACCGTCAACTCACCGAGACGGTCCGGGAGAACGCCGGGCTGCACGCCCAACTACTCACCCAGGCACGGGAGGCAGGTGTTCTGGACGAGCGCCAACGGATGGCGCGGGAGATCCACGACACCCTGGCCCAGGGGTTGACCGGGATCATCACGCAACTGGAGGCGGCCGAGCAGACCCGCGACCGCTCCGCCGACTGGCGCCGGCACGTCGACAACGCGCTCGCGCTGGCCCGGGAGAGCCTCACCGAGGCCCGCCGCTCGGTGCGGGCGATCCGCCCGGAGCCGCTGGAGACGGCCCGACTGCCGGACGCGCTCGTCGAGCTGGGCGGGCGCTGGGCGGCCCTGCACGGGGTACGGGCCGACGTCGCCACCACCGGTACGCCCCGCCCCCTGCACCCGGAGGTCGAAGTGACACTGCTGCGGGCCGCCCAGGAGGCACTGGCCAACGTGGCCCGGCACGCCGCCGCGTCACGGGTCGGACTGACCCTGTCGTACATGACGGACGTGGTCACCCTCGACGTCCGCGACGACGGAACGGGCTTCGACATCACCGGGCAGCCGGCGTCCCGCGAGCCGGGCAGCGGGTACGGGCTGACCGCGATGCGGCAGCGCGTGACCCGGGTCGGTGGCGAGTTGGCAGTCGAGTCCGAGCCGGGCAGCGGCACCGCCATCTCGGCGTCCGTCCCCGCGCTGCCCGGAGGTGCCGGTTGACCGCCCCGATCCGGCTGCTGATCGTCGACGACCATCCGGTGGTACGCGACGGGTTGCGGGGCATGTTCACCGGCGACCCGGGATTCGAGGTGGTCGGTGAGGCGGCCGACGGCTCGGAGGCGTTGACCCTGGTCGCGACGGTGCGGCCGGATGTGGTGCTGATGGACCTGCGGATGCCCGGCATGGACGGGGTGACAGCCATCGGCAGGTTGGCCCGTTCCGGGAGCACCGCCCGGGTGCTGGTGCTCACCACCTACGACACGGACGCGGACGTGCTGCCGGCGATCGAGGCCGGCGCCACCGGCTACCTGCTCAAGGACACGCCCCGCGAGGATCTGGTCCGCGCGGTGAGGGCCGCCGCCCGGGGTGAGTCGGTGCTCGCGCCGAGCGTCGCCGGCCGGCTGATGGTTCGGCTGCGCGCTCCCGCTGAAGAGCCGCTCAGCCAGCGTGAGCTGGAGGTGCTCACCCTGGTTGCCCGCGGTGCCTCCAATCGGGAGGCGGCGGCCCGGCTGTTCATCAGCGAGGCCACCGTCAAGACACATCTGCTGCACCTGTACGCCAAGCTCGGGGTCAACGACCGGGCCGCCGCGGTGGCCACCGCGTACGACAGAGGGTTGCTGACCCCCGGCGGGCAGTGAGCGGGGGCCGGGCAGGATGGGCTGGTGCGCGCGTGCCGACTGATCTCGTTGCTGTTGCTGTTGCAGTCGCGCGGGTCGATGACAGCTACCGAGCTGGCCCGGGAGCTTGAGGTTTCCGAGCGGACGGTCTACCGGGACGTCCTGGCCCTCTCCGCCGCCGGGGTGCCGGTCTACGCCGACCGGGGCCGGGCCGGCGGTTACCGGCTGCTCGGCGGCTACCGCACCCGACTGACCGGGCTGACCCGCGACGAGGCGGAGGCGCTGTTCCTCAGCGGACTGCCCGGACCGGCCGGCGAGATGGGTCTCGCCGACGCGGTCGCGTCCGCCGAGCTGAAGGTGCTCGCCGCGCTGCCACCCGCGCTGCGCGACGCACCGGCCCGGACCGGGCAGCGGTTCCACCTGGACGTACCGGGCTGGTTCCGGGAGACCGCGCCACCGCGCTGGCTGCCCGAGCTGGCCCGGGCGGTGTGGGCAGACCGGGTGGTGACGTTGCGCTACCGACGCGGAGACCGGGAGGTGAGCCGCCGGATCCAGCCGTACGGGCTGGTCCTCAAGAGCGGGGTCTGGTATCTGGTCGGCCGGGTCGGCGACGAGGCGCGCACCTACCGGGTGGACCGGGTCACCGGGGTCGAGGTGGATGCGGAGCAGTTCGACCGCGACGAGGGCTTCGACCTGGCCGGGCACTGGCGGAAGCAGGCCGGGTCGTTCCTGCGGACCATGCTGCGGGCCGAGGTCGCCGTCCGGCTCAGCCCCGCCGGCCTGCGCCGGCTCCGGCACCTGGTCGACGCCCCCTTCGTGTACGACGAACTGGTCGCCGCCGCCAGCGAACCCGACGGGCAGGGCTGGGTGAAGGCGCGGCTGCCCGTCGAGTCGGTCCAGGTGGCGTACCACCAACTGCTGGGGCTCGGCCCCGAGGTGGAGATCCTCGATCCACCCGAGCTGCGGCAGTTGTTCGCGGCGAGCGCCGACCGGCTCGCCGCGCTCTACCGGTAGCCGGTCACGTCCGCCGGTTTGCCCGCGTCGACCACGTCGGTGATGTAGCGGAAACCCTCCGGTTGGCTGCCGTCCAGGTCGGTGAAGCCGTACACCTTCGACAGCGTGCCGGCGTCGACGGACCTGCCGTTCCAGCGGGCCTTCTCCTCGTCGGCGGCGAGCGCGGCCACCGCGCGGCCGACGAAGGCAGGGGTCTCCGAGATGAGGAAGTTGGGGTCGGTGGCAGCGCCGTCGCGCCAGTTCTCCTCGGTCACGCCGAAGTGTTCGAGCATCGCCTCGGAACGGATCCAGCCGGGGGTCAGCGCCACCGCCGTGCCGCCGTGCGGTGTCAGCTCGTGCGCCTGGGAGAACGCGAGCCGGTTCACCGAGACCTTGGCCAGGTCGTAGAAGACCGACAGCCGGTAGTTCTCGTCGTTGTACGCCTTGGTGCCGTCGCCCATCTCCACCACCAGGCCACCGGGCTTGCGGATCAGCAGCGGCAGGGCGAAGTGGCTGGTGATGATGTGCGTGTCGACGGCCAGCCGCAGGGTGCGGAAGCCGGCGTCCAGCGGCTGCTCCCAGACCGGCTTGTGCCAGGTGACAAGCGGGTCGCCGCCCCAGATGTCGTTGACCAGCACGTCGAGGTGGCCCTGCTCGGCGTCGATCCGGGCGACCAGGTCGCGGACCTGCTCGGGCACCAGGTGGTCGACCTGCACGGCGATGCCGGTGCCGCCGGCCGCGCTTACCAGCTCGGCGGTCTCCTCGATGGTTTCCGGTCGGTCCATCTCGGAGCGGCCGGCCCGGGTGCTGCGACCGGTGGCGTAGACAGTGGCACCGGCCGCGCCGAGCTGAACGGCGATCTGCCGTCCGGCACCACGGGTGGCACCGGCGACGAGCGCGATCTTTCCGGTTAGCTGTTGCGTCATGCCTGCGACGTTGTCAGGAATACCTGACAACCGACGTCCGAATTCGTTACCCGACCTAATCCACGAGTCGGACCCGGACCCGGCGGTTGGCCCGGCCCTTGCTCTCCACCTTGACCACCTGCACCTTGCCGATCTGGGCGGTGGACGCGACGTGGGTCCCGCCGTCGGCCTGCACGTCCAGCCCGACGATGTCGACGATCCGGACCTCCTGCTCGTCCGGCGGAATGAGGTTGGACTGGGTACGGATGATGTCCGGCAGGGCCAGCGCCTCGGTGCGCGGCAGCACCCGCGTGGCGACCGACCGGTCGGCGGCCACCTCGGCGTTGACCAGCTCCTCGATCCGGCTCTTGAAGTCCGGGGGCACCTCGGGAAGGTTGAAGTCCATCCGAGCCTCACCCGGTTCCATGTTGCCGCCGGTGACCAGCGCGCCGAAGTCGCGGAACACCACACCGCAGAGCACGTGCAACCCGGAGTGGGTACGCATCAGTCGGGTGCGGCGCTCGTCCTCGAGCGCGCCGACGACCTCGCTGCCGGCCGGTGGCAACGGGTCACCCTCGGCGGGGATCAGGTAGAGGTCGTCGCCCTTGCGGGTGCCGACGATCCGGGTCTGCACGCCCTGCCACAGCAGCACCCCGTGGTCCGGTGGCTGGCCGCCGCCGCCCGGGTAGAACGCCGAGCGGTCCAGGACGATGCCCTGCTCGGGGTCGGCGTGCAGGACCGTGCAGGTCCACTCGCGCAGGGTCGGGTCGGCGAGGTCGAGCCGATGCGTGCGGCCATGTTGTGTGACGCCCATGACAGCGCAGATTACTCGTTGAGGAAGCCGGCGATGCGGTCCCGCAGGTCGGCGCGTTCCGTCCAGAGGACGCCGGGCCGGTCGTACACGTGCAGGGTGGCCTGGGGCAGGGCGGTGGCGAGCCGCTCGGCGACCTCGACCGGATGCAGGTCGTCGCCCGCGCAGCCGATGACAAGCGCTGGCGCGGTCACCGCCGCCAGGTCGCCGAGCTGGACCAGCGACGTCTGATCCGCCAGGGTGGCGAGGCCCTCGGCCAGGCCGTCGCGCAGCAGTTGGTCGAGCCGCTGCCGCAGGTACGCCCAGCCGGCCGGGGTGTTGCGCACCGCCGCGGGCAGCTCCAGCGCGACGACGTCGGCGACCGCCGAGGCCTCCCCGCTCTGCACCGCCTCCAGCAGCTCCGTGATCCGTCCGTGGGCGGCCGGCCCGCGCGGCTCGTCGAGCACCGCCGGCAGGAAGAAGACAAGCTTCTCGAAACGCTCCGGACTCTCCGCGAGCAGCCGGCAGAGGGCACCGGCGCCGAGGCTCGCGCCGAATGCCCGGCTGGCCCCGCCGAGGTCCGCTATCGCGCGCAGATCCCGGGCCAGGTCCAGGTAGGTCCACGGCCCGTCCGGGGCATCGGACCGACCGTGCCCACGGAACTGGAAGAACACCTTGCGGCCGGTCACCCCACTGCCGAACGGTCGGGTGGTGGCGATGCCGTTGCCCAGCCCGTGCGCGAAGACGGTGACCGGGTCACCGATGCCGGTGACCAGCCGTTCCAGCCGTACGCCGTGCGGGGTGGTTACCAGCTCGGTCTCCGGCTCCGGCAACGCCGGTCGGCCGGTGCGTGGTCCGCCCGGGCCGGGACCCCAGGTGCGGGGGCCACTGTCCGGTGGGGGTGGCCAGCGAAAACCTCTCACCAGAACCCTTTGCCGTCGCTCAGGTCGCGCAGCCCGACCCGAACGTCGAGGAGGTAGATCAGACCAGCGGCGATGCCGATCAGGCCGAAGAGGCTGATCGGGCCGAAGCCGAGCAGGGTCAACAGGAGGCAGACGGCGAGGATCGCGATCCAGCCACCCTTGGGCAGCGTCCCGATGGCGGGGAAGGCGTCGGAGCGCTGCGTGATCGCGTGCACCAGGGCGACGCCCTGGACGATCAGCGCGAAGACGAGCAGGATCAGCTGGATCACTTCACGGACGGCGAAGGCGAAGATCGGCGCGGCGTTGGCCATGCCGGCAAGCTTATGTCGAGGACCCCGGCTTCGTCCGACAAGGACGCCGCCGGGGTCGTCGACCTGGCGAACTACTCGGCCGCCGGGCGGGTCCGCTTGGTGCCGCCGGGGAGCTTCGCCGACGGGGTCGCGGCCGGCTTGGTGGCCTTCGGCGCCCGGGTGGCCTTCTTGACGGCGGCCGGCTTGGCCTCGGCGATCTCGGCCACGGCGGCCGGGGTCGGCACCTCGGCCGGGGTCTTCGCCGGGGCGTCGGTAACGGGTGCCACGGCCTCGGTCGCCTCGATGTCGGAGTTGACCGTCTCGGCGGCCTCCAGCACGCCGGCACCGACGACCCGCTCGCCACGGGCGACAAGTGCACCGTACGCGGCGTAGGCCCGCTCCTGGGCGGCCTGCGCGCCCGCGTACACCATCATGGCGTTGCGGGTCGCGGCGGCGCGCAGCTTGTCGAGGTCGGCGGCCTCGCGCAGCTTGGCCACGTCGGCCGACTCGCGGAGCTTGGCCAGGTCCAGTTCGGCCTGGGCCCGCTCGCGCAGCGTCCCGGCGGTCTCGTTCGCGGTACGCAGCGTCTCGGTGGCCTTCTGCCGCAACTCGAAGCCGGTGAGCACGGCCCGGCCGCCCAGGTCGGCGACGACCCGGGTGCCGAGGACGCCGACCACTGCCGGCAGCTTGCGCAGGTGCTCGATGGCCAACTCGCCGGCGCCGGCGGCGGCGTAGATCGGGGCGGGGATGCGGTTGGTCTTCGGCTCGCTCATGAGGTCTCCTCCTCGGCCACCGTGGCGGCCTCACGGGCCGCCGGACCGGCGGCCTTCTTCTCGGGGGTGCTGGTGCTGCCCGGGGCGGGGGCGGTGCCCGCCTCGGTGACGGCGACCGACTCGAGTACGGCTTCGGTCGGGGTGCCGGCCGGGGTGGTGGGGCCGGTGGCGGCCAGGTTGGCCACGTCGGCGGGCTGGTCGGCGACGTCGGTCGGGGTGGTCGTCGCTCCGGTCGCTCCGGTGCCCTCGGCGCTGGCCTGGGCCTCGGCCAGCCGGGTGTTCTCCCGGCGGAACGTCTCGTAGATCTGGCTGAGCGACTGCTTCTGGGCCATCGTCAGGTCGGTGTCCACCGCGATGGCGGCCAGCACGCCGTGGCCCTCCTTGTCGTCGAGCAGCCCGGCACGCAGGTACATCGCCGGGGTGGAGACCCGCAGCGCGCTCGCCAGTTGCTGAAGCACCTCGGCGCTCGGCTTGCGCAGGCCGCGTTCGACCTGGCTGAGGTACGGGTTGCTGACCCCCGCCTGCTCGGCGAGCTGCCGCAGCGAGATCTTGGCGTTGTGCCGCAGATCGCGGATGAACCCGCCGACGTCGGGAAGGTCCTTGGGTGTGGCCATGACAGCGACGCTAACCGGTCGCGCTAACTCTTGCAAGCAAAACGCTAGCCACAGTTAGCAAGGTCTCAACGTCCGTTTGCACACCGCTTCGCCGATCCGTACGGTCCGTTCGTGCACAAGATCACAGTCAATGGAGCAAGCATCGCGTACGACGAGGCCGGCACCGGCTCGCCGGTCGTACTGCTGCACGCCGGTATCGCCGACCGACGGATGTGGCGGGGACAGTTGCCGGCGCTCGCCACCCGGCACCGGGTGATCGTGCCGGACCTTCGCGGCTACGGAGACTCGGAACTGCCGCCGAGCCCGTTCGCGCACCACGACGACGTGGCCGGACTGCTGGACGCGCTCGACCTGCCCCGGGCCGCCCTGGTCGGCTGCTCCTTCGGTGGGTCGGTCGCCATCGACACCGCGCTGGCCCACCCCGACCGGGTGAGCGCGCTCGCGCTGTTCGACACCGCCGTCTCCGGCAACGAGTGGTCCGAGGAGGCGAACGACCTCTGGGACAACCTGGTCGGCGAGGTCGACCCCGACGACTTCGTCGCCGGAGCGGCAGGCGAGGTGCGGTTCTGGGTGGTCGGCCCGGCCCGCCAGCCGGCAGACGTCGCCCCCGAGCTGATCGCGTTCGCCCAGGAGATGGACCAGCGGGCCCTCGCCGCCGAACTGGCGCTCGGCGCGGTCGAGGTGGGTGAACTGACGCCGCCGGCCATCGGTCGTCTCGGCGAGCTGACGGTGCCGGTCCTGGTCACCGCCGGCGCCGCGGACGTGCCGGACATCAGGCGGCTCGCCGACCGGATCGCCGCCGAGGCACCCCACGGGGTACGGCTACCCGACGTGCCGGACGCTGGCCACCTGCTGCCGCTGGAGCGCCCCGAGCCGGTGAACGCCGCCCTGCTCGACTTCCTGAGCTGACCGCGCGGCGCGGTGCTGTGCTTCTGCGGCGCTGACCGGCGGACCGTTTGTGTCACCAGAGCGGACGGACCGCGCCGACCGGGACGCCACCGCCGAAGAGCGGCACCTCGGCGTACTCGGTAAGCACCGGGGCGTCCACGCCGAGCCGGCGCAGCGCGGAGACCAGCACCGGCATCCGGGCGCGGTCGGCGCCGTCGTCGATCTTCAGTGCGACCGCGCCGACGCCCGGCAGGGCCACCGCGATCACACCCTCGGCACCGACCTTGGCCAGCAGGCCCGGGACACCACGCATGAGCCGGGTGTCGTCGGCCTGGGTGCCGCCGACGATCTCCGGGTACCCGCGCATGGCATCGGCCACGGCGCGGGGCACCGAGCCGGGCTCGGCGTCGACCAGCCGGAGGAACGCCCCGGCCAGACCGGTGAGCGACACGGCGAGCACCGGGGCGCCGCAGCCGTCCACGCCCACCGCCGCCGCCGGCTCACCCGTGAACTCCTCGATGGCCGCCCGCAGCCGCTGCTGCAACGGGTGCTCCGGCCGCCAGTAACCATCGCGCGGCCAACCGGCGGCCGCGCAGGTGAGCAGCATCCCGCTGTGCTTGCCGGAGCAGTTCATCTGCACCCTGCTCGGCCCGCCACCGGCGCGCAGCACCGCCTCCCGGGCCGCCACGCCCGCCGGCAGGTCGGGTGGGCAGTGCAACGCTTCCGCGTCCAACCCGGCCCGCTCCAGCAGCGCACCGACCCGGGCCAGGTGGAAATCCTCACCCGCGTGGCTCGCCGACACCAGAGCCAGGTCAGCCGGATCGTCGAGCGTCAGACCGGCGCGCAGCATCCCGATCGCCTGCATCGGTTTGCTCGCCGAACGGGGAAAGACCGGCGACGTCACGTCCCCGGCGGACGCCACCGGCAGCCCGGCGGCGTCGAGCACGACCACCGAGCCCCGGTGTACGCCCTCCACGAACCCGGACCGGACCACCTCGGCGAGTGGCGCGCCACCCTCGTACGTCTTCGTCACGCGCTGGACGGTACCGACGGTCCCGGGGTGCCCGTCGGCGGGGTGACCAGGTGGTACTCCGCGCGGGTGACAGGAGCGCTGGACCCGGCCGGCCTTACAACCCGAGCAACTCGCGAGCCTCGGTGGTGGTGAGCGGCGGGCGCTGCGCGAGCTGGGCGAAACCCACGGCGCGGGCGACCAGTTGCATGTTGGACTCCACCGGGCGACCCTTCGCGTACGTCACTGTGTCTTCCATGCCGACCCGCAGGTGCCCGCCCGTCGACAGCGCGGCAAGCAGCACCGGCAGGGTGCTGCGGCCGACGCCGGTGGCCGAGAAGGTGGTGCCCTCGGGCAGGTCGCGCAGCATCCGGTGGGCGGCGACGAGCGTCTCGGTGGTGCCCGGCATGCCGCCCGGCACGCCCATCACGAAGTCGACGTGCACGTGCCCGCCGGCCGGCAGCCCGTACTTGCCGAGCAGTCGCTGCAACGCGGACAGGTGGCCGAGGTCGAAGATCTCGTACTCCGGCACGATCCCGCGCTCCTGCATCCGGGTGTGCAGGTCGACGATGAACTCCCAGCGGTTGAGGAAGACGTCGTCGCCGAAGTTGACGGTGCCCATGGTGCAGGAGGCCATGTCCGGCCGGGCGTCGAGCACGGCGAGCCGGGCCGCCTCCGGGTCGGTCACCGCGCCGCCGGAGGAGAGCTGCACGATCAGGTCCGTGCTGTCCCGCAGCGCCGCCACAGTGTCGGCCAGCCGCACCGGGTCGAGGGTCGGCCGGGCCTCGTCGTCCCGGATGTGGACGTGGATCACGGCGGCGCCGAGCGCCTCGCACTCCTTGGCCGTGAGCAGCAACTCGTCGAGGGTCACCGGCAGCGCCGGTACCTCCGCCTTGGCCGACTCCGCGCCGGTCGGAGCCACCGTGATCAACGTCCCTGTCGTCATGCCGGCGATCCTAGACGCCATGCTCAGGACGGGTCGATCGCCGCCGCGGTCTCGCCGATCATCAGCGCGGCGTCGTCCGGGACGTTTCGCTTCAGCACGGCGAGCGCCACCTGACCCAGCTCGTGGTGCAGCACGGCGGTGCCGACGAAGCCCACCGCCCGGCCGTCGAGGGTCACCGGCGTACCGGCCGTCGGCGGTTGATCGGTGGTCACCCCGTCGAGGTGCAGCAGTACGAGGCGACGCGGCGGCCGACCCATGTTGTGCACCCGGGCCACCGTCTCCTGCCCCCGGTAACAACCCTTGTCGAGATGTACCGCCGGGCCGATCAGATCCACCTCGGCCGGAATGGTCCGGTGGTCGGTGTCCACCCCGACCCGCGGTTGCCGGGCGGCCACCCGGATCGCCTCGTACGCCCACAGGCCGGCGACCGGCACGCCCGCGCCGCGCAACTCGGCCACCACCTGCTCCATCGCGGAGCGGGGCACCAGCAGGTCCACCCCGAGCGGGCCGCGCCGCGCCCAGCCACCGATCGGCAGGGGTTTGACGTCGTACCGAACACTCGCCCGCTGTGGCACGGCACCGGCGGCGAACTTCGGACCGGGCACCGCGACCAGGTCCGGTGCGGCCAGCCCGGTCACGCCGAGCGTGGCCAGCGCCTCCGTCGCGGCCGGCCCGACAAGCGACAACAACGCCCGTTCGGCGGTCGCGTCGCGCGGGTCGACCCGGCTGAAGAACCGCATCTTCTCCAGGTACCCGAGCAGGCCCTCGGTCGCCCCCGGCTCGGTGTCCAGCCAGGCCGTCTCGCCATCCTCGGCCACCAGCGCGTGCTGCTCGACGTGCCCGTGCGGGGAGAGCACCAGCAGCTCGGTGCCCTCACCCGCGGACAGCGTCGTCAGGTGCTGCGAGGTGATCGTGTGCAACCAACTGGCGCGCTCCTCCCCGGGCACCGCGATGACCCCCCGGTGCGACCTGTCGACCAGGCCGACCTCGGTGTCGAGGGTGCGCTGCTCGCGCAGCGGGTCCCCGTAGTGCGCGGCCACCCCGCGTACCCCGGCCGCGACGTGCGCCGGGTCCGGCTGGTCGCGACTCGCCTCGTCGATGCTCTCGACGGCCACCGCACCCGCGATGTCGATCACTTGTCGTCCCCGTTCTCGCAGCGTACGCAGACGCCGAAAAGTGACACGTGCCCGATGTCCACCCGGAACCCCCGCTGCGCGGCCAACTCGTCGGCGAGCGGCCGGAGCAGCCCCGGATCGATCTCGTCGATCGCCCCGCACTCCCGGCAGACCAGGTGGACGTGTTGGTGCTCACCTGCCGCGTGATAGGTAGGTGAGCCGTGCGACAGGTGTGTGTGGGTGACCAGGCCGAGCCGTTCCAACAGCTCAAGCGTGCGATAGATGGTGGTGATGTTGACGCCGGCGGCGACCTCCCGGACGGCGGTGTGCACCTGCTCCGGGCTGGCGTGCCCCAGATCGAGCACCGCCTGCAGGACGAGCTGCCGCTGGGGCGTCAGCCGCAGCCCACGGGCCCGCAGCATTTCCGCGAGGGAGGTTTCGGACACCGTCCGATCATAGTTCGGCCGCCAGGTCGGTCCGCGCACCGCGATCGACCGCCACTAGGCTCGATGGTCATGGTGATGTCGCCCGCCGGGAAGGTCGGGGCCGATCCGACCGCGCGGATCGTCGTCCTCGGGCGCGGTCCGGTGCCGGCCGGTGACCCCGTGCTCCGCGGTGACGACCTGGGCGTACTCCGGGGTGACGGCCTCTTCGAGACCATGCACCTGCGGCAGGGCCGGCCGTGGCTGCGTGACGAACACCTGGCCCGGCTGGCCGCCGCGGCCGACGCCGTCGACCTGGCAGTGCCCCCCACCCCGGTGCTCGTCGACCTGCTCGACCAGACGTGCGCGGGCTGGCCAGTGGCTGTGGAGGGGGCGCTTCGGCTGGTCTGCACCCGGGGACCGGAGACCGGCGGGCCGCCGACGGTCTACGCCACGCTGGCCGAGGTGCCGGCGACCTCCCGGGCGGCCCGGCGGGCCGGGATCAGCGTGGCAACCCTGCCGCTGGGGGTGCCCGCCGCCGCCCGCAACGGGCTGAGCTGGCTGCCGGCCGGGATCAAGTCGACGTCGTACGCGGTGAACAGCGCCGCCCGTCGCTGGGCCGACCGGGCCGGCGTGGACGACGTGCTCTGGATCTCCTCCGACGGTTACGCGCTGGAGGGTCCCTGGGCCAACGTGGTGTGGCTCACCGACGACACGCTCTGCACGGTGCCGGCCGCCACCACCGGCATCCTTGCCGGCACGACAGTGGCCTGGCTGCTCGCCCACGCCGCCCAGTTGGGGCTACGCGCGGCCGAGCGGATGGTCACAGCGGCCGAACTGCACGCGGCGGACGGCGTCTGGTTCACCTCGTCGGTGCGTGGGGCCGTCGAGGTCCACACGCTGGACGGGGTGCGTCGCGCCCGCTGCCCCCGCACCCCCGCCCTCCAGGCACTGCTGGGTTTTCCCAGCTAGTCATCCGCCGACCCGGACGAGCCGGGCGGAGAGGTGTGGGCTGAGCCCGTGCCCCATCGCGGCCATCTCCTGGGCGTAGAGCAACGCGCCCTCGACGATGCCGAAGAGCCGCTTACCGCCCGTGACCTCCTTCGCGGTCGGTGTCCGCACCACCGCGTCGGTGGCGAACTCCACCTGGGTGCCGGTGCGCTTGCCCAGGTGCAGCTCCATCACCCCGGTCGGCGTGGTCAGCAGCACCTCCAGCTCGTCGGTCGCCCGCCCGTCCACCAGCACCGGCCGCCACCAGCCGACCTCGCGGCCGGCCGGCCGGACCGGCTTGCTCTGCTCGTCCAGGATCCAGGCGCGCGACTCGTAGTGCAGGAACGGTCGGCCGTCGTGGCTGATCCGGATCTCCTGCGCGTAGTCGAAATCCTCGATGGTGGGGAAACCACCCTTGCCCCGGCCACGCCAGAGGCCGATGTAGGGCAGCAGGCCATCGAGGGCGGGGTGCAACTTCGGCCCGACCCGCAGGTCGTGGCTCTCCGCGAACGGGTACTCCTCGACCGGCGGCGCGTTCAGCCACGGCGGTTGCAGCGGGTTCTCGCTCACCAACGTCCTCTCGAAATGCGAACCGCAAGGTAGACCAGGCCACCGGCGAGCCCGCCCAGGCCAGCGACCAACAGGCTGACAAACCCGATCTCGGTAACCATCCCGGCCATCCTATGCTGGGCCACATGACCCGCACTCTCGTCGTCAAGGCCACCGCTGGGGCGGACGCCCCGGAGCGGTGCGCGCAGGCATTCACTGTAGCCGCGACGGCGGTCGCGGCCGGGGTGGACGTGTCGCTCTGGCTCACCGGCGAGTCGACCTGGTTCGCCCTACCCGGTCGTGCCCAACAGTTCGACCTGCCGCACTCCGCGCCGCTCGCCGAGTTGCTGCACGTCATCCTGACAAGTGGTCGGGTGACCGCGTGCACCCAGTGCGCGGCCCGCCGCGAGATCGGCCCGGACGACGTGCTGCCCGGGGTCCGGATCGCGGGTGCCGCCGTCTTCGTCGAGGAGGCGATGGCCGAGGGCGCGCAGGCGCTCGTCTACTGACCACCCGACCCGGTTCGTCGGTTCGAGCGGAGTGCCGATACCGACCCGACATCCCGGACGGCTGCCTACGATTCGGATGTGACCGAGGCGACGGAGAGGTTCTTCGAAGCGCTGCCGTCCCGCGCCCCCGACATCCTCGGCGGCCTGGCCGACGGGACCCTCCAGATCGACCTCGGCGACGACCACCGGACCGAGCACTGGCTGGTCCGCATGCGACCCGGGTCGGTGCAGGTCACCCGCGGACGTGGGCCGGCCGACGCCCTCTGGTACAGCAGCGCCGCCCTCTTCGACAGACTGGTCACGGGTGAGGCCCAGGGGGTCGCGGCGGTGCTGCGCAACGAGAGCACGTTCAGCGGCAACGTGGTGCTCTTCCTCGCCTTCCGCCGGTTCTTCCCGGACCCGCCCGGCACCCGCGACCCCCGGGAGACGGCGCGTAGAGCAGCCGGACGACCGGCGTGAGGCAACTCGTCAGCATCCTGGACGGCAACACCTTCCTGGTAAGTGACAGGCGGGGCGACATCGAACCGTCCTACGACTTCCCCACCGGGCTGTTCTCCTTCGACACCCGATTCCTGTCCAAGTGGGTGCTCACCCTGGACGGTGAACGGCTGCACGCCCTCTCCGTCGACGACGCCGAGTCGTACCGCACCACGTTCTTCCTCGCCCCCGGGGAACCCACGCACTATCTGGACGCGAAGGCGTCGGTGATCCGCAGCCGGGAGATCGTGGGCAGCTTCGCGGAGGAACTGACAGTGCTCAACCACCTCGGCGCGGAGGTCGAGTGCGTCCTCCGGATCGAGATCGCTGCCGACTTCGCCGACCTGTTCGAGATCAAGGATTCGCGGCGCAAGCGGGGCCAGACCACGATCTCGGTCGCCGAGAACGAGCTGCGGCTGGCCTACCGGCGGGAGGCGTTCCACCGGGAGGCGGTGGTCAGCACCAGTACGCCGGCGGAGGTCGACGCCACCGGAATGACCTTCCGGATCCGGATCGCCCGCAACAGCAGGTGGACCACCCGGCTGCACGTGTCGAGCGTCGTCTACGGGGCCCGCGGCCAGGACATCCGGGCCACCCTGCCGTACGGGGGCAGCCGCAGCGCGGACGCCATCCGGGCCGAGCAGCAGGAGCTGATCGACCGGGCACCGAAGCTCGGCTGCGACTGCGAGCCACTGGCCGGGGCGTACCGGCGCAGCCTCAACGACCTGGCCGCCCTGCGCTACGAGTCGATCACCCTGGGCGTGCGGCTGATCGCCGCGGGACTGCCCTGGTTCATGACCCTGTTCGGCAGGGACAGCATCATCACCTCACTACAGGTGCTGCCGTTCCTGCCGGAACTCGTCCCACCGACCATCCTCATGCTGGCCGGGCTCCAGGGGCACCGGGTGGACGACTTCCGGGACGAGGAACCCGGCAAGATCCTGCACGAACTGCGGTACGGGGAGACCGCCGGCTTCGAGGAGCAGCCGCATTCGCCGTACTACGGGTCGGCCGACTCGACACCACTGTTCATCATCCTGATCGACGAGTACGAGCGCTGGACGGGCGACTCCGCGCTGGTCCGGCGGCTGGAGCCGCACGTCCGCGCGGCGGTGCAGTGGATCGACACGTACGGCGACCTGCTCGGCACCGGCTACCTCTGGTACCAGACCCGCAACCCGCAGACCGGTCTGCAGAACCAGTGCTGGAAGGACTCCTGGGACGCCATCTCGTACGCCGACGGCCGGTTTCCCGGCTTTCCCCGGGCGACCTGCGAACTGCAGGGTTACGCGTACGACGCGAAGATGCGCGCCGCCCGACTGGCCCGGACGTTCTGGAACGACCCGGCGTACGCCGACCGGCTGGAGCGGGAGGCCGCCGACCTCAAACGGCGGTTCGATCGTGACTTCTGGATCGCCGACCGCGGGTACTACGCTGTCGCGTTGGACGCCGACGGCCGGCAGGTGGACGCGTTGACCTCGAACATCGGGCACCTGCTGTGGAGCGGCATCGTGGACGAGTCCCGTGCCGGCAAGGTGGTCGAGCACCTGCTCGGGCCGCGACTGTTCTCCGGGTGGGGCGTGCGCACGCTCGCCGCGGACGAGGGACGGTACAACCCGATCGGCTACCACGTCGGCACGGTCTGGCCGTTCGACAACTCGATAATCGCCTGGGGGTTGTGGCGGTACGGCTTTCGGGACGAGGCGGGCACGCTCTGCGACACCCTGCTGGCGGCGTCCCGATACTTCGGGGGGCAGCTGCCGGAGGCGTTCGCCGGCTACGACCGGGACCTCACCGACTACCCGGTGGAGTACCCGACCGCGTGCAGCCCGCAGGCCTGGTCGACCGGCACCCCCCTGCTGCTGCTCCGGGTAATGCTGGGGTTGGAGCCGCAGGGCGAGCACCTGATCATCGACCCGGCCGTGCCACCGGGGATGGGTCGGGTCGAGCTGCTGGACATCCCCGGCCGGTGGGGCCTGGTCGACGCGCTGGGCCGCAGCCGGGAGCCATCGGACCAGCCGGGCGACGGCTGACCGGGCACCGGCCCGGCTCAGCTGGGGCAGCCGACGGTGGCGGCGAGCCGGGTGTCGTCCGCGGCGAGTTCGGCGAGCACAGTGACCGGGCCGGTGCGGTACGCGTACACCGGTGGCTGGTCCAGCAGTGGAGTGGTGTCGGTGAGCGGGGCGAGGGCGTCCGTCGACGCGGCTGGGCCGGGACCGCCGGCCGACCGCACGGTGCGGGCCGACCCGCCGCCCGGACAGGGCGCGGTGACCAGTTCGGGCGCGGCGTCACCGGGCCGGCCGAGCGCCACCAGGGCGGCGGTCAGGGCGGCGGCTTCCGGACCGGCGGCGGTCGGCTGGGCCGGCCGGTAGCCGGAGCCGACCGGTCGGCATCCGGTGTCGACGAGCAGCAGCACCCGGCCGTCCACCGTCGGCCGTCCCTCGACGGCCACGAACTCACCCGCGTCGGCGCGCAGTTCCGTGCCTTCCAGCCCGGTGCCGACCCCGGCCCGCCACCTCGTCGGCAGCCGATCGGCGATGCCAGCCAACACGGCCCGCTCGGTGCCGGCGGGGGCGAGCACGCCGACCTCGCGGCGCAGCCTTGCCCCCTCCTCGAACGGGGTGACCCGGCAGCCCGCCGCGATCCGCGGCGGGCTCAGCTCCAGCAGACCGGCAGCACCGGCCGCACGGGCGAGTTCGCCGACCGCCCGGTCGACTACCGGGCCGGCCTGGTCGAGGGAACGCTGCTCGCGAACGGTAGGCGGGTCGCTGCGGACCGACATCCAGGTGAGCGCGGCCAACAGCACGGCCCAGGCCACTGTCGCGGCCAGCAGCCAGCGCCGCCACGGCCGGGCCGGCACCGGCGTGGCGGGACTCTCCGAAGGGGCCCAACCCGACTGGACAACACCGCTCACCCGGCCATGGTGTCACGCGTGCGCCGCCGGGCCAGCGGCAGATCCGCCTGAATTGTGGCGCATACCGATCGGTGCAATGAATCGATCTCACCAACAAGTGACAGCAGAGGTGCATTCAGTGATATCCGGGCGCGACCAACCGGGTCCGCAGGCCTCCCCCGACTGTCATAGAGCCGACATCAGCGCACCCGAAGAGCCGGCGCCGTCGATAAACCATGGTTGTGGACAGTGACGCGGGGATCCAGGACGCGGTCCGCGCCGTCGGAGGGAGGCACTAGAGTGACGCCAACAGCGACGTCGTCGACGGCGAGAGGACCAGCAATGGGCACCGCCATCGTCAAGACCGCCGATCAGCTACGCGAGTGGCGCACCCGGCTCCTGGAGCGCGTCCACATGGACAAGGAGACGCTGTACGAGCTGGGGCGCAACTTCGAGCTTCGTCCCGAGGAACGCAGCGTCTACGAGATGGTCCGCTCCATCGACTACCTGCTCGGCGATGACAGCTGACGGGGCACCCGTCTCTCCCGACCTGATCGCCAAAGCCAGCGCCTTCGCCGATGACATCACCAGCCGGCTGCACCGTGTGGTGCGGACAGAGAAGCGACTGTCCGCGCTCCTGATGCCCGGCAGGAACGGCGGCCGCGTCATGGTCGGCATCGTCGAGGGGGACGATTTCGGCACCTTCCCGCTGTACATCGACAACAAGCACCGTCTTGACCTGCTGATCAAGTTCAACTGCTGCCTGGATTCGAGCGGTAGACACCTGGCCGTGGAGGCTTCCTGGCTCCATGTGACAGCCAAGGGCGACAAGGCGCCCTTGTTCCGCTACGAGTACGTCCGCGAGGCACAACCTGGCGTTCCCTCCGCGCACCTGCACGTACACGGTCATCGCGACGAGTTCGCCTTCGTGATGCAGGACGGGCCGAGCGGGCGCCCCAAAGCCAGACGACGGCGACACGAGGTGCCGAGGCTGGCAAAGTTCCACTTCCCGCTCGGCGGGCACCGATTCCGTCCCTGCGTCGAGGATGTCTTGCAGGCAGTGGTTGAGGAATTCTGCGTCGACACGGTCACGGGGTGGCGGAGCGCTGTCGGCGCGGGCCGGGAAGAGTGGCGCAGATCCAGTTGCTCGCCGCGGTGCGCGACGCCCCGGGAACTGCCGCTCAGGCACTTGAGGAGCTGGACTACAAGGTGGTGCCACCCGACTCCGCTCCTGCCGAGAATCACAGCAGGTTGCAGGCATACTGACGCCAACGACCGGGGCCGATCACCCACGGCGGGTGACCGGCCCCGGTCGATCAGAGCGGTGGGTCAGGCGACGGTGACGGCGACCTCGTTGACACCCCGGCCGGCGGTGACGGCGGTGTCGCCGTTGCCGTGCCGGGACAGGGCCCGCAGCGTCCAGGAGCCCGGTGCGGCGAAGAACCGGAACTGGCCGGCGGCCGAGGTCACCACCTCGGCGGTGAACTCACCCGTCGAGTCGAGCAGCCGGACGTACGCGCCCGGCACCGGCTCGTCGGCGGCGGAGCGGACGATGCCGGTGATGACTGTTTCCTTCTCCAGGTCCAGGCTGGCCGGCAGCGGCGCGGCCTGGTCGGGTGCGGCGCAACTCGCGGCGGTGGGAAGCGTCATGATCAGGCCTCCCCGGGTTCGTCACCGAGCGCGACAGGCACGCCGACGAGGGAGCCGTACTCGGTCCAGGAGCCGTCGTAGTTCTTGACGTTGCGGTGGCCCAGCAGCTCCTGGAGCACGAACCAGGTGTGCGACGAGCGCTCACCGATCCGGCAGTAGGCGATGGTCTCCTTGCCGTCGTCGAGGCCCGCGTCGCCGTAGATCCGGCGCAGCTCGTCGTCGGAGCGGAAGGTGCCGTCCTCGTTCGCCGCCTTGGACCACGGGACGCTGATCGCGGTGGGGATGTGACCGGCCCGCTGCGCCTGCTCCTGCGGCAGGTGGGCGGGGGCGAGCAGCCGGCCGGCGAACTCGTCGGGGCTGCGCACGTCGACAAGGTTCTTGGTGCCGATCGCAGCGACGACCTCGTCGCGGAACGCCCGGATGGAGGTGTCCGGCTCCTGCGCGACGTACTGGGTCGCCGGGCGGGACACCGCGTCGGTGACCAGCGGGCGGGCGTCCAGCTCCCACTTCTTGCGACCGCCGTCGAGCAGCTTGACGTCGCGGTGGCCGTAGAGCTTGAAGTACCAGTAGGCGTACGCGGCGAACCAGTTGTTGTTACCGCCGTAGAGGATGACGGTGTCGTCGTTGCTGATGCCCCGCTCGGAGAGCAACGCCTCGAACTGGGTCTTGTTGACGAAGTCCCGGCGGACCTGGTCCTGCAGGTCGGTCTTCCAGTCAATCTTGATGGCGCCGGCGATGTGGCCGGTGTCGTAGGCCGAGGTGTCCTCGTCGACCTCGACGAAGACGACGCCCGGGGCGTCGAGGTTCTTCTCGGCCCACTCGGCCGAAACGAGTGCGGTGTCGCGACTCATCGAATCACTCCCTGGTGAGGATGGATGGTGAGCCAACGCGCGAGTATCGATGTGTGTAACTGTCGCACCGCGCGGGACCCAGCGGAAGGACGGGATCACGGGTTCGTGCGACGGCGCCGCTGCCGGGCGTTCGGTGGGATTACCGGAGGGTACGAGAACCCTGTGCCGGTGACCGCCGTCAGGCGGCCGGAGACAGCCCCGCCGTCAGATGACGGGGCGACACAGGCAGGTGGCCACGCGACACAGGTCGACCGCGCGCCGTTTGGTGAGGTGGGTCCCCATGAGCAGGCAGCCTACCAGCCGGTGACCGTGCTGCCACTGAGCCGACCACCATCCGGGAACGCCCCGGGCCGCCGTCCGGCCCGGGTCGCACCTCAGCTGGCGGAATTGATCGGTACGTTCTTCGCGTCGGCGGTGACCGCCAGGCCTTCCGGCAGCGGACGGACCTCCCGGACGGCGAGCTGGAACGGCAGGTCGGGCAGGGGCACGTCGATGGAGATGCTCTTCGCGAAGTTGTTCAGGAAGGTACGGGCCAGCGGCAGGTTCGGCAGACCCGCGGCGTCCAGGTCGTTGAAACGCAGGGAGACCGCGCCGTTGTCGGCGACGACGACGTCGGCGGTGCCGCTGATCGTGATCTTCTGACCGAGGATGTCGGCCGGGCCGTTGACGGCGAGCTTGCCGTTCTGCTCGCCGAGGGTGAGCCCCGGGCGCTTCAGCAGCGCGGTCAGACTCTCGTAGCTGATCGTGCCGGCACCGTTGACGGTCTCCGCCACGACGTCACCCTGGCCGGAGCGCAGGGTGTCGAGCGAGGCTCGCACGTTGCGGGCTGTCACATCGAGCACCGGCAGTCGAACCGCGTCACCCTCGACCTGGGCCTGCACGTCCCGCAGGTTGATGGTGATCCGCTCGTAACGACCGTTCAGGACCTGGGTGAGGAACGGGGTTCCGCCCACCTCCACGTCGGGTGCTGCCGACTGCGCGCCCTGCTTGGCGATCTCCTGACGCACCCGGTCGGCGATGGTCCGCTCGGCGATCCCGACCGCCACCCGATCGGCGACCACCACCAGCCCGGCCAGCAGCAGGAGCAGAACGGCAAGCCCGATGAGCAGCTTGCGGCCACGCCGTCGGGGTCGCGCCTCGTCCACCGGATTGTCCTGCGCCACGCCGCCTCCTGTCTCCGCCCGTCGCGCCGCGACGGATCGTTCGTACCGACGCCGCAGGGCGGCGCACCCGTAGGTACCCGACCCGCTCCGCGCTCAACCGTTCCTCAGAGGAGGAGCATGCACATGGCGTACGCGGCCGGCGCCGCGAGGGCGAAGCCGCCGAGTGGACCCTGCATGTGCCGGGCCACCCACATCGTTGGCGTCTCGCCGGCCATCAGCCGACCCGCCTCCGCGTACCCCACGGCGAGATCGGAGAGGACGGCGGTGACCGCCGCGACCAGGCCGATCACGGCGGCCCGGGTCGGCGTGAAGGGAGCCACCAGGTAGCTGCCCAGGAGCCCACTGGTGAGCGTGCCGACCATCGCGCCGGCCACCACACCGGCGGCGCCCCGGGGCACCTGCGGAGCCAGCCGGGGCCAGGGCAGCACGGCGTCGGTGAGCCGGGCGACGGTTAGCGCGACGCCACTGGCGGACAGGCAGACGGTGATCGCCTGGGTGCCGGCCGGGATCCGACTGAGCACGATCAGGGTGCCGAACGCGACCACCCCGACCACGATGAGCAGCGTGGCGCCGAGTGAGTCGGTGACCCGGACCCGGTCGACCCGACGGAAGAGCTGGCCGAGCACGGCAGCGACGAACCCGCCGACAGCCAGGTAGCCCAGCGGCGCCAAGCCGGCGACGTCGGTCTGCACGGCGGCGATGTCGACCAGCGCCGCGACCGCGGCGCTGATCCCGGCCACCACGAGCAGCGCGGGCGGTCGCATGGCCATGGTCCAGGCCAGCACGAACAGCAACTGGACGCCGAAGATGATGAACGCGAACGGCAGGCGGTGGCCGGGGCCCGACGTCTGCGCGCCGAGCACCAGACCGACACCGAGCAGCGCGGCGAAGCCGGCGATGGTCACCGCCAGTTGGCGGCGCACCTCGACCGGGGGGATCACCTCCTCCTCCGGCTCGTCGACCTCGTCCTCGGCTCGGCGGGCCGGCTCACCGGCCCGTCGGGCCCGGCGGGGCCCACCCCGGTCGCGGCGATCGCCGTCGGTGGTGGCCGGGCCGGTACGCGGCGCGGGCGGTTGGCCGCGGGTCGGTGTGGCGGCCGGGCCCGGGTGGGGCCCGGCGGGCCACGATTCGCGGCCGGCCTCGGGCGACGTGGAGGGAAACACGACCCGATCGTGCCAGACCGGCGGCCCGACACGGCGGTCACGGGTTTCAACAACGTTAAAACCTGGGCCACGATCAGGGGCAAGGTAGACAAACAGGAAATGGCCTACCGGCGCGGCCGAGGCGATCGGTTACGCTCAACCCGTTACCCCGCCCGTCAGCGACGCCGGGACCACGCAATTTCTCAGCGCGCTCCCTCGTGAGTGTGTCTGGTCGCGTGCGGCCATGCGCCGCCGGGACGGAGGTGATCGTGGAGATCCTGCTGTTGGTGACCGCGCGGGCCGGCGAACCGTCGGCCGTGCTGCCGGCGCTCGACCTGCTACCGCACTCGGTGCGCACCGCACCGCGCGACGTTCGCACCCTGGTCGCGGGCCCCAGCCCGGACGCGGTGATGGTGGACGCCCGGTCGGAGTTGAGCGAGGCCCGCGCGACCTGCCGCATGTTGCACGCCACCGGGCTCGGCGTGCCGCTTGTCGCGGTGGTGACCGAAGCCGGTCTGATCGCGTTGAACGCGGACTGGGGCGTGGACGACGTCATCCTCGCCTCGGCCGGCCCCGCCGAGGTCGAGGCACGGCTGCGGCTGGCGGTGGGCCGGCTGAGCAACGCGACGGCTGGCGCGGGCGGCTCGATCCGGGCCGGCGAGTTGACCATCGACCCGGACACGTACGCGGCCAAGCTGAAGGGTCGACCGCTCGACCTCACCTACAAGGAGTTCGAGCTGTTGAAGTTCCTGGCCCAGCACCCGGGCCGGGTCTTCACCCGGGACCAGCTCCTGCGCGAGGTCTGGGGCTACGACTACTTCGGCGGCACCCGCACCGTGGACGTGCACGTCCGGCGGTTGCGCGCCAAGCTCGGCTCGGAGTACGAGTCGATGATCGGCACCGTCCGCCAGGTCGGCTACAAGTTCGTCGTTCCGCCGTCGCGATCGCTGGCGGAGGCAGAGCACGCGCCGCTGCCGGTCTGATCCTGGGGAAGCCCTGGGCGATTTCCCATATGCCCTTTTTGCACGGCTTGGCAGTCCTATTCTGACTGCCGGGTTTGTCGGAAAAGGGGGCGGCGGTGCGGGCAGTGACGACGGGGGCAACGGGCCGGACTGACCGGCCAGCCAGGCAGACGCCGTGACGCGGGGCAACTCGACCGCCAGGGCGGCCGGGATCGTGACCGTGGTGGTGGCGGCACTGCTCGGCTCGGCGTACGCGCTGGGCCGCAGTCTCGTCCCCGACCAGGTTCCGGGGCACTCCACCGGGGCCACGACGAGTGCCGACGGGCCGCACTACGCCGACCAGCCCAGCGGCGGCGAGCCCAGCGGCACCCCGAGTGCCCGCACCGGTCCGGCCGAGACCGGTCAGGACGGGTCGACCCCTGACGCGGGCACCGACAAGCTGTTCGGCGCGCACGCCACCTCGGGCTCCGCACGACTCGCGCTCACCTTCGACGACGGCCCCGACCCGCGCTACACCCCACAGGTCCTCGCCCTGCTACGCGAGTACCACGTGCACGCCACGTTCTGTGTGGTGGGCGAGAACGCGCAGGACCACCCCGACCTGATCCAGGCGATCGTCAACGAGGGGCACACCCTGTGCAACCACTCGTGGCACCACGACGTCAGCCTGGGTACCCGCTCGACCGACGCGATCCGCGCCGACCTGCTGCGCACCAACCAGGCGATCCGGGCGGCGGTACCGAACGCACCGATCGTCTGGTACCGCCAGCCGGGCGGCGCCTGGACGTACCCCGTGGTGTCGGTGGCTCGGCAACTCGGCATGACCCCGTTGCACTGGTCGGTGGACCCGTCGGATTGGGACCTACCCGGCGCCAACAAGATCACCGCGACCGTGTTGACGCAGGCCGAACCCGGTTCGGTGGTGCTGCTGCACGACGCCGGCGGCAACCGGCAGGGCACCGTGGACGCGCTGCGCCGGATCCTGCCCGACCTGACCGGCAGGTTCGAGCTGGAGGCGCTGCCCACCGACCCGACCTGAGGCACGGCTTTACTCGGCGACGCTCCGGGCGTCCGGACAGGCAGCGGATACGGTGGCGGAATGAGCAGCGCGGAGCCGACAAGCGACCAGGTGACCCGGACCGACCGCCCGACACCGGCGGAGATCGGCGAGATTCTGGCCCTCGCCAGCGCCGCGGGCGACACCGACGGCGCGAACCCGCTGGACGAGCACGTCCTGCTCCGCCTGCGTGACCCGGACGCCCCGGCCCTGCACCTGATCGCCCGCGCCGACGACGGCACCCTCACCGGGTACGCGCACCTGGACACCACCGACCCGGTCGGCGGGATCGGGGTCGAGCTGGTGGTGCACCCCGCGTACCGGCGGCGCGGCACCGGTCGCGCGTTGGCCCGGGGCGTACTCGCCTCGGCCACCGGGCCACTGCGGGCGTGGGCTCACGGCGACCACCCGTCGGCCGCGGCGCTCGCCGTCGATCTCGGGTTCACCCGGGCGCGGGTGCTCTGGCAGCTGCGCCGGCCGTTGACCGCCCCGCTGGGCGAGCCGCGCCTGCCCGACGGGGTGGCGCTGCGCCCGTTCCGGCCGGGGGTGGACGACGCGGCCTGGCTGACGCTCAACTCGCGCGCTTTCGCCGAGCACCCCGAGCAGGGGCGGTGGACCTCGGACGACCTGCGCGTCCGCCTCGCCGAACCGTGGTTCGACCCGGCCGGTTTCCTGCTCGCCGAGGAGACCGCCACCGGTCGACTGCTCGGCTTCCACTGGACCAAGGTGCACGAACGCCCGGGATCGGCGCGGATCGGCGAGGTGTACGTGCTGGGCGTGGAGCCGACCGCGCACGGCGGCGGGCTCGGCCGGGCCCTGACCACTGCCGGGCTGGCGTACCTGCGGGACAAGCGCGGCCTGGACCGGGTGATGCTCTACGTGGACGAGTCGAACGCCGGGGCGGTAGCGCTCTACGAGCGGTTGGGTTTCGCCCGCTGGTCCGCGCACATCAACTACCACCTGGGCTGACCGCCGGCCGGCGCGCCGACCGGGTCACCGGCGGGTAACGGCCGGGCGTCGGCGGCATAACGCCGAACCGGAAATATAGCCATACTTCCGACAGGTGTATCCCGGTTCACTTACCGGACAACTCACCCTCAGCAAGCGGTCACCTCGGGGGCCGTACGTGTTCACCTCGCGTTCACTTGCGACCGGCGAACCGGCTACCTGGCACTTCTAACTTTCGTGTCAGCCGGTCAAAGCCGGTCC
Source organism: Micromonospora sp. NPDC049047 (assembly GCF_040649135.1). Classification (NCBI taxonomy): domain Bacteria; kingdom Bacillati; phylum Actinomycetota; class Actinomycetes; order Micromonosporales; family Micromonosporaceae; genus Micromonospora; species Micromonospora sp. NPDC049047. The sequence continues at coordinate 96,909 of NZ_JBEZEY010000009.1, read as the reverse complement.
TCGGGCCCCGGGATCGGGGCGCCAAGTCAGACGCGAAGGGAAACCCCTCAGGTGAAGCTCCAGCGGTACGGCGCTATTGCCGGCCTCGCTCTTGCCGCGACGCTCGGTCTCAGCGCATGCGGCTCGGACAACAACGAGCCCGCCTCCGGCGCAACTGCCGCGGGCTCGGCCGCCGCGGTCGACTGCGCTACCGGCACGCTGAACGCCCAGGGCTCGTCGGCGCAGAAGAACGCCATGGCCGAGTGGATCAAGGCGTACCAGCAGAAGTGCCAGGGCACCACGATCAACTACGAGTCCTCCGGATCGGGTGCCGGCGTCCAGGCGTTCATCGCCGGGACCGCCGACTTCGCCGGCTCCGACTCCGCGCTCAAGCCGGAGGAGCAGCCGCAGGCCGACGCCAAGTGCGCCGGCGGCAAGGCCATCCACCTGCCGATGGTGATCGGCCCGGTCGCGGTCGTATACAACGCCGGCGGCGACGTGAAGGACCTCCAGTTCAAGCCGGCCACCCTGGCGAAGATCTTCGCCGGCACGGTGACCAAGTGGGACGACCCGGCGATCAAGGCCGACAACCCGGACGCCAAGCTCCCGTCCGCCACCATCCAGACCGTTCACCGCTCGGACGAGTCGGGCACCACCGACAACTTCACCAAGTACCTGTCGAAGACCGCCGAGGCGGACTGGACCTTCGGCAACGCCAAGGCGTGGAAGGCCCCGGGTGGCGTCGGTGCCGCCAAGTCCGACGGTGTCGCCAGCAAGGTCAAGAGCACCGTCGGCACCATCAGCTACGTCGAGTGGTCGTACGCCGAGAACTCCGGGCTGAACAAGGCCAAGGTGCAGAACGGCGCCGGCGAGTGGGCGGCGCTGACCGCCGAGTCCGCCGGCAAGACCATCGCCGGGGCCAAGGTCGAGGGCCAGGGCGACGACCTCAAGCTGTCGATCGACTACAACACCAAGGAGGCCGGGGCGTACCCGATCGTCCTGGCGACGTACGAGATCGTCTGCAGCAAGGGCCTCGCGGCCGACAAGCTGCCGCTGGTCAAGGGCCTGCTGACCCACGCCGCCAGCACCGAGGGCCAGAACTCGCTGACCGAGCTGGGCTACGCCCCGCTGCCGGAGACCGTCCGGACCAAGGTCGAGACCGCGGTCAAGAACCTCTCCTGACCCGAATCCACCACCTCCGCAACCGAATCGAGCGAGCAGATGGGTGAAACCCCTCACCGCTCGGCCGACGCCGGCACCGGCGGGACGCGCGTGACCCAGAGTCACGAGTGGCCCGCCGGTGCCTCGGCGCGTGTGGCCGAGGCACCAGTCAGCACCCGTTCCCCGGGCGGCGCCGGGTTCGGCGGCGGCGGCGCGCTGCCCCGAAACCGGAAGTTCGGCGCCGAGCGGGCCTTCCGTGGCCTCACCCTGGCTGCCGGAACGACGGTGTTGGTCATCATCGTGGCCATCGCGGTCTTCCTGATCGCCAAGGCGATCCCGGCCCTATGTGCCAACTCCGCGAACTTCTGGACCTTCGAGGGCTGGTTCCCGAACGACAGCCCGCCCACGTTCGGCATCGGCGCGCTCGCCTTCGGCACCGTTCTCACCGCCGCCCTGGCGCTGCTGATGGCGGTGCCGGTGGCCATGGGCATCGCGCTCTACCTGTCCCACTACGCCCCCCGCAGGCTCGGCAACAGCCTCGGCTTTCTGATCGACCTGCTGGCCGCCGTACCAAGCGTGGTGTTCGGTCTCTGGGGCCGCGACTACCTCATCGGCCCGGTGTCGGACCTCTCGGTGTGGCTCAACAAGTACTTCAGCTGGATCCCGATCTTCGGCGGCGACGGCCCCTACGGCAACTCGATCCTGCTCGGCTCCCTGGTACTGGCGATCATGATCCTGCCGATCGTCACCTCGCTCACCCGCGAGGTGTTCCTCCAGACGCCGACGGCCAACGAGGAGGCCGCCATCGCCCTGGGCGCAACCCGCTGGGAGATGCTGCGTACCGCGGTGCTGCCGTACGGCCGCCCCGGCATCATCGCCGCGGTCATGCTCGGCCTGGGTCGCGCGCTGGGTGAGACCATCGCGCTGGCGTTGACCCTCGGTTCCACCTACGCCATCTCGTTCAACCTGCTCGAATCCGGTGGCAACACCATCGCGGCCAACATCGCCAACCGGTTCGCCGAGGCGAACGAGACCGGGCGGGGCGCCCTGATCGCCTCCGGCCTGGTGCTGTTCGCGATCACCTTGATCGTCAACATCATCGCGCGGGCGATCATCTACCGCCGCCGGGAGTTCACGGAGTCCGCCGCATGAGCACAACCGTCACCTCCCACCGCAACCGGCCACCGGCCCCGCCAGCGTCACTGCGGGCCCGGCGGCTGCCCTGGTACGCCGCACCTGTCATCGCCGTGGCGGCTTTCGCGCTCTCCGCCGTGATCGTCTACGGCGCGGGCATCGGCGGCCCGGTCCTGGTGATCGTCCTGGGCGCGGTCCTCTACCTGGCCGGGCTCTTCGCCGCGGCCAACGCGGTCGAGGGGCGCCGCTCCGCCCGCAACCGCACCTGGAGCGCGCTGATCCACTCCGCGTTCGTGCTCGCGGTGCTGCCGCTCGCCTCGGTCGTCTGGACGCTCGTCAGCAAGGGCACCGAGCGCCTGGACGGCGACTTCTTCAACAGCTCGATGAACAACATCGGGGCCCGCGACCCCAACGGCGGCGCGTACCACGCGATCATCGGCACGTTGGAGCAGGTGGGCATCGCCACCCTGATCACCGTGCCGCTCGGCATCCTCTGCGCCATCTACATCGTCGAGTACGGCCGCGGCCGCTTCGCCTTCGCGATCCGGTTCTTCGTGGACGTAATGACGGGTATCCCGTCGATCGTCACAGGCCTCTTCGTGCTGGCGTTCTGGGTGCTGATCGTCTCGCCGTGGTTCAACGACGGCCGGCCGAGCTTCTCCGGCTTCGCCGCCGCGCTGGCCCTCGCCGTCCTGATGCTGCCCACCATCGTCCGGTCCACCGAGGAGATGCTCCGCCTCGTACCGGCCCCGCTGCGCGAGGGCGCCTACGCGCTCGGCGTACCCAAGTGGAAGACCATCCTGCGGGTGGTGGTGCCGACGGCACTGCCCGGCATCGTCACCGGCGTCATGCTCGCGATCGCCCGCGCGGCAGGCGAGACCGCGCCGGTGCTCCTGGTCGCCGGCGGTGGCGCGGCGATCAACTTCAACCCCTTCGAGAACAACCAGTCGTCGCTGGCCCTCTTCGTCTACCAGCAGGCCGGCGAGGCGTCCAAGTATTCGCCGGCACGGGCGTGGACCGCGGCACTCACCCTGGTCGCCCTCGTGCTCATCCTGACGATCGCGGCGAAGTTGCTGGCCCGTCGCAACAGGCTCAGCCGATGAACCCCGGAGGTACCACAATGGCCAAGCGCGTCGAAGCCTCGAACGTCACCGCGTACTACGGCGGGTTCAAGGCGATCGAGAACATCAACCTGACCATCGAGCCGAAGACCGTCACCGCCCTGATCGGGCCATCCGGTTGCGGCAAGTCGACCTTCCTGCGGTCGATCAACCGGATGCACGAGGTGCTGCCGGGCGCCCGCGTCGAGGGCAGCCTGACAATCGACGACCAGGACATCTACGACCGGGACGTGGACGTCACGGCGGTCCGGCGCACCATCGGCATGGTCTTCCAGCGGCCGAACCCGTTCCCCACCATGAGCATCTTCGAGAACGTGGTGGCCGGGCTGAAGCTCAACGGGGTCCGCAAGAAGTCGATCCTGGAGGACGCGGCCGAGAAGGCGCTGCGCGCCGCGAACCTGTGGGGCGAGGTCAAGGACCGGCTGGGCAAGCCCGGCGCGGGCCTCTCCGGCGGTCAGCAGCAGCGGCTCTGCATCGCCCGGACCATCGCAGTCGAGCCGCAGGTCGTCCTGATGGACGAGCCGTGCTCGGCCCTGGACCCGATCTCCACGCTGGCGATCGAGGACCTGATGTTCCAGCTCAAGGACAAGTTCACGATCATCATCGTGACGCACAACATGCAGCAGGCCGCCCGGGTGTCGGACCGGACCGCCTTCTTCTCGATCGAGAAGACCGGCGACCCGGGCCGACTGATCGAGTACGACAACACCCAGAAGATCTTCAGCAACCCGAGCGTGAAGAAGACCGAGGACTACATCACCGGCCGCTTCGGCTGAGCCGACAGCGACCGGTCACCGGCGCCCCGCCCTCCCGGCGTGGGCGCCGGTGCCGTTTCCCACGCCATCCCCCCGCCACCACCACCAACCACGCCCGCCCGCTGCCCCACCGCCACCGCCGCCCCGGCACCGCCGCCCGGCGCCCGGCGCCCGGCGCCCGCGCCCGCGCCCGCGCCCGCGCAAGATCGTGCTGGAACATGGAAGTAGTGGCCTCCCCCGCACGACGATGCCACTACTTCAAGGATCGAGCACGATCTTGCAGACGGGCAGCGGGCGACGCGCGACGGGGCAGCGAGCGGCTCAATCGAGGACGAAGCGGGGTTCGCCGTTCGGGGGCAGGTCCAGACGCGGGGTGACCGGGGTGGCGGCGTCCCGGTCGGCCGCCGCACGGGCCACGCCGGCCAGGTCGCCGGCCGCCGCCACCTGGGCCAGCGTGACCAGGGTCGGCGGCAGCATCGTCAGCTCGCCGGCCTCAGCCCGGGCCAGCGCGTCCGCCGGCCGGATCCACAGCGTGTGGTCGGCCTCGCCGGAGACGTCGCGGGTCCGCTGTCCCGCCGGCAGCAGGGCGACGAAGAAGTACGTGTCGAAGCGGCGCGGCTCGAACTCGGGAGTGATCCACCGGCTCCAGGGCAGCAGCAGGTCCGACCGCAGGGTGAGCTGACGGTCGGCGAGCAGCGCCGCGAAGCCCAGCCGACGCCCCTCCAGGTCCTGCCGGGCCGCCTCCCAGTCGTCGCCGCTGACGTCGCCGACCACTGTCCCCCGGTCCGGGCCGGCGAGCAGTACGCCAGCCTCCTCGAAGACCTCCCGCGCGGCGGCGCAGACCACCGCCTGGGCGGCGTCCGGGGCCACCCCGAGCCGGTCCGCCCACTCGTCCGGTGCCGGCCCCGCCCAGTCCAGATGTGCCTCGGAGTCGGAGCGGTCCACCCCGCCGCCGGGGAAGGCGTACATCCCGCCGAAGGTCATCGCGGCGACCCGGCGGATGACGTACACCTCGAAGTCGGTGTCGGTCGGACGCAGCAGCAAGACGGTTGCCGCGACCCGCGGCGTGGCCGGAGTGCCACCCTCGGCCTGGAACCGGCGGGCGTGCTCGACCAGGGCGGCGGGCGCGACGAAGCCGGCACTGTCGATCGTCATGCCGCGAGCCTAGTTCGCCGCCACACCGCACTGCCGGGGCGCCGCGAACCCATGCTCAGCCCCTTTGCTCTGCTTCAGCGGAGGCAACAGAATTGCTCTGCTTCAGCGGAGGCAACAGAAACGGCTCGTCGGTGTTGCCTGGGCTGAAGCAGAGCAAAGGGGGAACCGAGGGGTGGCCGGGCGGCGAGGGGCGGCGTTCGCCCCGCAGGCACAGGGGTTAGCGTTCCGGCATGACTCGTTGGGGCATCCTGGCCACCGGCCACATCGCCAGCCGTTTCGCCGAAGACCTCCGGTTAGTGCCGGACGCCGAACTGGTCGCGGTCGGCTCGCGCGCCGTCGAGAGCGCGCGGCGCTTCGCCGACACGTACGGCGCGAAGCGCGCGTACGGCTCCTGGGTGGAGCTGGCCGCCGACCCGGAGGTGGACGCGATCTACGTGGCGACGCCGCACTCCGCGCACCACGAGGCCGCGATGACCTGCCTGACCGCCGGTCGCGCGGTGCTGTTGGAGAAGCCGTTCACCCTCGACCTGGCCACCAGCACCGAACTGGTGGACACCGCCCGCGCCGCCGGGGTCTTCCTGATGGAGGCCATGTGGATGCGGCTGAACCCGATGATCCTGCGGGTGGTCGAGCTGATCTCGCAGGGGGCGATCGGCACGGTGACCGGTGTCCGGGCCGACTTCGGGGTGTCCGGGCCGTTCCCGCCGGAGCACCGGATGCGCAACGCGGCGCTGGGCGGCGGCGCGCTGCTCGACCTGGGTATCTACCCGATCAGCCTGGCCCACCTGTTGCTCGGGGTGCCGCAGCACATCAGGTCCTGGGCGCAGCTCGGCCCGGAGGGGACGGACGAGAACACCGGCCTGCTGTTCGGCTACGACAGCGGAGCGCTGGCAACCCTGAGCTGCGGCATTGTCGGGTTGAGCGGGCAGACCGCCTCGATCACGGGCACCGAGGGACGGATCGACCTGCCGGAGCCGTTCTTCCGGCCGGGGTCGGTGACGGTGCACCGGGCCGGCGCGGAGCCGGAGACGATCGCCGCCGACGGGGCCGGCAACGGCTACCAGTACGAGGCGATCGAGGTGCAGCGCTGCCTGGCGGCCGGGCTGACCGAGAGCCCTGTCGTGCCGCACACCACGACCCTTGAGGTGATGGCGCTGCTGGACACGGTGCGGGAGCAGATCGGCGTGCGCTACGAGTGAGACGAACGGCCCCGGTCGCGGTGACCGGGGCCGTCGTGGTGCCGGGTCCGGTCAGCCGAAGAGCGGCCGGACCAGCAGGTAGGTGACGCAGGCGATGAGTGCGGCGGCCGGGAACGTGATGATCCAGGCGAGCACGATGTTGCCTGCGACGTTCCAGCGGACCGCGGAGAGCCGCTTGGTCGCGCCCACGCCCATGATCGCCGAGGTGATGGTGTGGGTGGTGGAGATCGGTGCCTTCAACACCAGGGCGTTGAAGTAGAGCACCGCGCTGGCGACCGTCTCGGCGGCGAAGCCCTCCGGCGGCCCCAGGTCGATGATCTTACGACCGAGGGTGCGGATGATCCGCCAGCCGCCGGCGTACGTGCCAAGCGCCAGCATCGTCGCCGAGGTCCAGAACACCCAGCCCGGGATGTGCGTCTTGCTCTCCTGGAAACCACCCGTGTAGAGCGCCAGCACCACGATGCCCATGGTCTTGGCGGCGTCCTGCATGCCGTGGCCCACCGACATGGCCGCCGCGGAGACGGTCTGCGCCCAGCGGAAGCCCCGGTTGAGCTTGCCCGGCTGCCCCTTGCGGAACAGCCAGAGGATGGCCAGCATCAGCACGTAACCGAGGGTGAGGCCGACGATCGGCGAGAGCACCATCGGCAGCAGCACCTTCTCGCCGATGTTGCCCCACTGCACGATGCCCCCGGTGGACAGCAGGGTCGCGCCGACCAGGCCGCCGAAGAGCGCGTGCGAGGACGACGAGGGCAGCCCGAAGTACCAGGTGATCAGGTTCCAGGCGATCGCCCCGAGCACCCCGGCGAAGACCACGCCGAGGCTGTTCACCCCGGTCGGCAGGGTGACCAGGCCGTCGCCGACCGTCTTGGCCACGCCGGCACCGAAGTGTGCGCCGACGAAGTTGCCGACGGCGGCGAGGCCGAGGGCGATCCGGGGGGTCAACGCCCGGGTGGAGACGCTTGTCGCGATCGCGTTGGCGGCGTCGTGGAAGCCGTTGGTGTAGTCGAACGCCAGGGCTACCCCGATCACCGCCAACACGGCGATGAGTTCGGGTGTCACAGTCACCGGCTCAGGACTCCTTGACCGCGATGGTCTCGACAGTGTTGGCCACGTGCTCGAAGGCGTCGCAGGCCGCCTCCAGCTCGTCGGCGACCTCCTTCATCTTCAGCACCGTCAACGCGTCGTACTCACCGGAGAAGAGCCGGACGAGCAACTGCCGGTTGATCCGGTCGCCCTCGTTCTCCAGCCGGTTGCACTCGATCCAGTAGTCCTCAAGATCCTTCATCGACTTCAGCCGGGGCATCGCGTCGGCGGTCAGCTTGGCCTGCTGGTCGAGCACGTTGACCATCTCGTGCAGCTCGCGGGGCAGCGCCGGCAGCTCGGTCAGCCCGTACAGGTAGAGCAGGTCGCCCACCGCCTCCAGGTGGTCCATCACGTCGTCGAGCAGCGAGCCGAGCCGGTAGATGTCCTCCCTGTCGAACGGCGTGATGAAGGTTGAGTTGATCTTCTTGTACAGGTCGTGGGTGATCTGGTCGCTGTCGTGCTCGACCTCGGTCAGCCGCTCACTCACGGACTGCACATCCACGCCCGGCAGGGCCAGCTCGTTGAGCAGCGTGGTGCCCCGGACCAGGTTCTGCGCGGCCCTGGTGAAGAGCTCGTAGAAGGCGCCCTCGGTGGGGCGGAAGGAAAACTTCACAGCACAGACCTCGTCGCGTCGGTGGAAGGGTGGCGGCACCCGTCGGGCACCCGCTCGGTGAATGCTAGGAAACGACAGAACCGCGAATTCGACGGCCCACCCCTGGTCAGACGTCATTCACCGGTCGTTCATCTGCTGTTCATCTCGGCAGTCCCACCCGCACCCGCTCCCCCAGCGACCAACCGTTCGCGCTCACTGTCGACGTCGAAATCGGCAGCCGGATACCCCAGGTCGAGCGTGCCGAACGTCTCACGCAGCAGATGGGCCACCGCCCAGTCCCGGTACCACTTACGGTCCGCCGGCACCACGAACCAGGGCGCGGCGTCCGTGCCGCACCGGCTGAGGGCCTCGGCGTACGCGGCCTGGTAGTCGTCCCAGTGCGATCGGGAGTCGACGTCGGAGGGGTTGTACTTCCAGTGCTTGCGCGGGTCGGTGAGCCGTTCCAGCAGGCGCTTGCCCTGCTCGGCGTACGAGATGTGCAGCATCACCTTGAGCACTGTCAGCCGACCCTCGGTCAACTCCCGCTCGAACGAGTTGATCTCGTCGTAGCGGGCCCGCCAGGTCGCCTCCGGCACCAGCGCGGCGACCCGGGCGATCAACACGTCCTCGTAGTGCGAACGGTTGAACATCCCCACGTACCCCGGTGGCGGCAACTCCCGCCGGATCCGCCACAGGAAGTCGTGCCGCAACTCCTGGCGAGTCGGCGGCCCGAACGAGCGGATGTGCAGGCCCAGCGGATTCATCGCGCCGGCCACCCTCTTGATCGTGCCGTCCTTGCCGCCGCAGTCCATCGCCTGGAGCACCAGCAGCACCCGGCGGGCCGGCCGGTCCAAACCGGCCTTGGCCATCGCGTAGAGCATCTCCTGCTGCCGGGCCAGCTCGCCGCCGACCAGCTCCACCTGCTCCCGCGCCCAGGCCTTGCGCTGCTCGCCGCGTCCTGCCGTGTCCGGCACGCCGGGCGTGGACCGGGGGTCCACCGCGCCCAGGTCCACCGGTGCGGTGACCCGCAACAACTCCCGCACCGAACCGCCGGCCGGTGCCACGATCTGCCCTTGTCGGGGTGCGCTCATCCACGGATCATCGCCCAATCGCAGTCGATCCGCCCGCCGAGGCCCACCCACCGCCGGTCGGCGCGGTCCGCGTACGACCCCGACAGGAGGGTGGTGGTGGGCCGTGCGGTGGTGAACCGGCCGCGCGTGGCGGCGTCAGACCACCAGGGCCAACCACTTCCGGTACGCGCTGGCGAACGGCTCGGTGCCGTCGCCGAGCGCTCCGAAGAGTCGCTGGGCGGCGGCCTCGGCCTCGGCCACCACGTCGTCCGGGTAGCCGAACCGGGCCCGGTGCTCGGCGAACTCGTCCTCGTCCAGCAGTTCCACCAGGCCGGTGGCCCGCCGCCGGACGACGTCCAGGTCCAGATCGATCAGGTGGACCGTGTCGTCGGATTCCCAGCGGGCCGGGGTGGCGATGTCGCAGTAGACCTCGCTGGTGCGGGGCGGAGGGTTGAACATGGCCGTCCACCAGGCACGGTGGGGAACCAGCAGCACGAACGGAATCTTCTCCACCGACGGCCGACCGTGGTAGACCGACTCGGTGCCCTGCGGCACGCCGAGCCAGATACCGAGGTCGTCCTCCGTCAGCCGGCGGGCCGGGTAGTCGCGGTGGGCGCTGCCGTCGTACTTGCGGTAGATCACTCGGACCATGTCGCTCGGCATGATTCGCACCCTAACCGATACCGCCCACCCGTCGTAGCGCGGCGGTAACCGGGTGACGCGACAGCGACGACGGGCGGGGTCGGCAGCGCGCCACGCGGCGGAGGGGCACGGCCGGTGTCGGCGGCGACGGGTACCGTCGCACGGTGACTCCGTCCCGCACCACCACCGGTTCCGCCACCCCGTCGGCCCGCGCCAAGGGCCGGCGGCGGGGTGCCCGGCCCAGCGGCAGCGAGCTGCTGGCGGCGGCGGTCGGCGCGGTGCCCGGCGGAGCGGAACGCCCCGGCCAACAGCAGATGACCACCGCGATCGAGGAGTGCGTGGCCGGCGGCGAGCATCTGCTGGTGCAGGCGGGCACCGGCACCGGCAAGTCGCTCGCCTACCTCGCACCGGCGCTCACCGTGGACGGCCCGGTGGTGGTCTCCACCGCCACCCTGGCGTTGCAGTCGCAGCTTGTCGACCACGACCTGCCCCGGCTGGCCGACGCGGTCGAACCGCTGCTCGGCCGTCGGCCCACGTTCGCGGTGCTCAAGGGCCGCCACCACTACCTCTGCCTCGCCCGGCTCGACAACTCCACCGAGGAAGAGCCGGAGGACACGCTCTTCGACGCCCCGGCGGCCCGCCCCGGGGGCGGGACGAAGTGGCTCGGTGAGGCGGGCCGGTTGGGCAAGCAGGTCGAGCGGCTGCGCGACTGGGCCGAGCGGACCGCCACCGGCGACCGGGATGAGCTGGACCCGGGCGTCGACGATCAGGCCTGGCGGCTGGTGTCGATGCCGGCCCGGGAGTGCGTCGGGGCGGCCCGCTGCCCGTTCGGGCAGGAGTGCTTCGCCGAGGCGTCCCGGGCGCGCGCCCGGGAGGCCGACATCGTCGTGACAAACCACAGCCTGCTCGCTGTCGACATGCTCGCCGACCGGCACATCGTGCCGCCGCACAAGCTGCTCATCGTCGACGAGGCGCACGAGCTGGCCGACCGGGTCTCCTCCGCCGCCCAGGCGGAGCTGGTGCCGGAGCAGATCGACCGCACCACCCGGCGGGCCCGGACGCTGCTACGGCCGGAGACCGCCGAGGCGCTCACCGCGGCCGGCGACGCCCTCGCGGTCGGGCTGGCCGAGGCGCCGGCCGGGCGACTCACCGCCGGGCTGCCCACACCGTTGCGGGAGGCGTGCACGCTGCTCGACGCGGCGACCCGGGCCGCCCTGGACGCCATCGGCGACATCAAGTCCGACGATCCCGACCCGGTCCGCAAGCAGCAGGCCAAGGCCGCACTTGACGAACTCTCCGGCACCGCGCAGCGACTGCTGGAGGAGGCCGACCACGACGTGGCCTGGGTGGAGAAGAACGACAGCGGCAGCCGCCGAGCCCTGGTGGTCGCGCCGCTGTCGGTGGCCGGCACCCTCGCCACCCACCTGTACGACGAACGCACAGTCGTCGCCACCTCGGCGACCCTGGCGTTGGGCGGCCGGTTCGACACGGTGGCCCGCGCCCTCGGGTTGGACGCACCGCCGCCCGCCCCGCCATCCCCCGCCGCGGCCGCGCTGGCCGCCCGCACCGGCCCGGGCCGCCCGGCCGCCGAGACGCCAGTTCGTCGGCTGGCCGGCGACGCCGCCCCGAACGCCGTCGTACCGAACGCCGTAGTGCCAGCGACCGAAGGCCCCGGCTGGCGGTCCCTCGACGTCGGTTCGCCGTTCGACTACGCCCGGCAGGGCATCCTGTACGTCGCCGCGCACCTGCCCCGCCCCAGCGTCTCCGGGCTGCCCGACGCCGCCGGGGAAGAGCTGCTCGCGCTGGTCGAGGCGCTCGGTGGTCGTACCCTCGGGCTCTTCTCCTCCCGGCGGGCCGCGCAGCAGGCCGCGGAGCTGGTGCGCGCCCGCACCGACCTGCCGGTGCTGTTGCAGGGTGAGGAGGCGCTGCCACTGCTGGTCCGCCGGTTCCGGGAGGAGCGGGCGAGCTGCCTGTTCGGCGTGATGTCGCTCTGGCAGGGCGTGGACGTGCCGGGTGACGCGTGCCAGCTCGTCGTCATCGACCGGCTGCCCTTCCCGCGCCCGGACGAGCCGTTGGCGGCAGCCCGTGCCGCGGCAGTGGACGCGGGCGGTGGTTCCGGCTTCTCCGCGGTCAGCGTGCCGATCGCGGCGGTGCGGCTGGCGCAGGGCGTGGGCCGGCTGATCCGGGCGACCGGCGACCGGGGGGTGGTCGCGGTGCTCGACTCCCGGCTGGAGACGGCTCGTGGCTACGGGCCGTTCCTGCGCCGTTCGCTGCCGCCTTTCTGGTACACGACCCGCCCCGAGGTGGCCCGCGGCGCTCTGCAACGCCTCGCCAAGTCCTGACGCCGCCGGGGCCGGCCGTGCCCGGTCCCGCCCCACTCCGCCCCAGGCGCCCCGCGCACCCAGGCGCCCCGCGCACCCGCGCGCCCCGCGCGCCCCGCGCGCCCCGCGTGCCCGCCCGCCCCGCGCGCCCCGCGTGCCCGCCCGCCCCGCGCGCCCCGGCCGCCCCGCGCGGCGTTTTCCCCGGCCGGCGCCTGCGCTGCGTCGCCAGCCCGCTTGGTCACGCACGAACATGGAAAGAGTGGCCTCCCCGTTACGGGAGGCCACTCTTTCCATGTTGTTGCGCGATCTTGGGGCGCGCGGGGGCGCGCGGGGGCGCGCGGGGGCGCGCGGGGGCGCGCGGGGGCGCGCGGGGGCGCGCGGGCCGGTCAGGGTGCCTGGGAGGCGACGACCACTGCGTCGGGTGGGGTGTCCGGGACCCTGCGGGCGGCGAGCCGGCGGACCGCGGTGTTCAGCACCGCGATCAGCGGCACGGAGACCAGCGCACCGGTGATGCCGGCGAGTACCACCCCGGCGGCGATGCCGATGATCACCGCGAGCGGGTGGAGGGCGACCGCCCGGCCCATGATCAGCGGCTGGAGCACGTGCCCCTCCACCTGCTGCACCCCGATCACCACACCCAGGATGATCAACGCGGTGACCGGGCCGCTGTCGACCAGGGCCACCAGCACCGCCACGCCGCCGGAGAGCGCCGCACCGACGATCGGGATGAACGCCCCGAGGAAGACCAGCGCGGCCAGCGGGAAGGCGAACGGGATGTCGAAGATGACCAGGAAGATGCCGATGCCGACCGCGTCGATGAAGGCCACCAGGACTGTCGCGCGTACGTAGGCGACGAGCGTCTGCCAGGAGGCCCGGCCCGCGTCGTCGACCTTCCACCGGGCGGCCACCGGCAACAGCCGGACCAGGAAGCGCCAGATCCGGTTGCCGTCGCGCAGGAAGAAGAACGTCGCGAAGAGCACAAGCAGCGTGCCGGTCAGCACCTCGGCAAGCGTGGCGGCGGTGCTCAGGGCACCGCTTGTGAAGCGGGAGGTGTTGTTGTTGATCCAGCTCTGCGCCTCGTCGATGTAGCGGTCGAGCTGGGTGTCGGAGAGGTGCAGCGGCCCTGTCTTCAGCCAGTTCTGGATCTGCCGGACGCCCTCCGAGGACTTCTCGCTCAGCTCCGGCACGCCCCGGATGAACTCGTTCACCACGAGCGTCAACGTGCCGATCACCGCGACGAGACCGCCGACAAGCACCACCGCCGTCGCCAGCGACCGGGGCAGGCGAGCCCGCAACAACCAGCCCACCGCCGGCGCGAGCAACGCGGAGAGCAGCAGCGCGATGGCCAGCGGAATGATCACGATCTTGACGGTGCTGACGATCCTGAGCAGCGCCCAGGCCACCACACCGATCACGATCAGCCGCCAGCACCACGCGGCGGCGATCCGCAGCCCGTGCGGGACGTCGGCGTCGTCGCGGCTGGAGGTCGAGCTGTGCAGGTCCACCGGCGGTTCCGCGCCGTAGACCGAGGCGGTCGGCGGCGCGGTCGGCCCCGGCACGGCCGGAGACGCCACCCGGGCCTCGTCCGACACCTCACTCAACTCGTCGCTCGGGGTGCCCTCGTCGACCCACGCCGACTCCTTTCGCGACCGGTAGGCGCGACGGAGTCGGCCGCGTACCCGCTCGAAGCGGCTCAAGCGCACCTCCTGGCAGAAGAAGCCGGCCCGCCCACGGCGGCAGGTCGGACAGCATACGTCCGTTGCCGACACCGTAGGGCAGTTCCGCCACACAATGCCCTCGGCACCACCCGCCTAACCACCGACGGTCCGCCGTCGGCCACACGGTAGCGTCTGCGACGTGACCGCCGACAACGATCTCGACGCCGGCCTGCCGATCCGGCTGCTGCACGACCGTGTGCTGGTGCGCATGGAGGGCGGCGAGGGCGAGCGCCGTTCCACAGCTGGCATCGTCATCCCGGCGACCGCCCAGGTCGGCAAACGCCTCGCCTGGGCCACCGCCGTCGGGGTCGGGCCGAACGTGCGCGCCATCGTCTCCGGCGACCGGGTGCTGTTCGACCCGGACGACCGCTCCGAGGTCGAGCTGCACGGCCGCGGGTACGTGCTGCTGCGGGAGCGCGACGTGCACGCGGTGGCCGCCGAGCGGATCGAGAACGACTCCACCGGCCTCTACCTCTGACGCACCTCCCCCGGCCAACGGGCCGCACCGCGCATCGTTTGCCAGGCCGCACGACGGGAAGCCATCCGGCGACCGTGGCCCTGGGGAGGGACGATGCCGGTATTCGTGAAGAAGCTGTTGACCTGGGGCAGTGTCGCGTTCCTGATCTACTTCATGGCCTTCCGGCCGGACGGTGCGGCGCAGATCTTCAAAGCCATCGGTGGTGCGCTGATGGCGATGTTCCAGGGCTTCGGTGACTTCCTCACCTCGCTGATGACCTGAGGCCGCCGGCCGGGGCAACCCGTCAGGGGCGACCCGGCGGCCACGGCTGCGCCGAGTGCAGGCCGGGCCAGCCGGGCGGGGCGTAGCCCGCCGGCGGCGCCGGGGCCAGCACCACCGGGATCGGCACCACCGGCTCATCCGGGGCGTCCACCGGGCGCTGCGTACCGTCTGGAAAACGCAGGTGGTAGCGGGTGCCGTCCCAGACTCCCGTCGGGGCCTGCGGGTCCCGGCCGGCGAAGAACGACCGGTACCCGCATATCGCGTCAAGCAACTCCCGCTCCTCCCGCGCGGTCCGCTCCTGGTCGGCGGGCTTGCGGTCCAGGCCGCGGAGCGAGCCGTCGCGCAGCAGGGCCAGGCGGGTGGCGGCGGACTGGTAGCCGCGCATCGCCCGCACCCCGGCGTCGCCGGCCACCCGCCGCGCCCAACTGCGGGCCGCGTGCCGCCGGCCGAGGCTGCTCAACGCCGCCACCTCGGGTGGGCTCAGCCAGCCGGCCCGGACGTAGTCGGGCAGGGTCCGCTCGGTGAGCCGCCCCTCCCAGGCGCGCAGCCACACCGCGAAACCCACCATGCCGAAGAAGACAGGCACCATCAGGCCCAGGAAGCCGTACAGCATGATCAACGCCTGGCCGGTGGCCTGGGTGAGCGTGGGCAGCAGGTTCCAGGTGCCGTGCAACATCATCGCCAGCAGCAGGCCGGCGATCGGGGCGAGCACCCGGACCCGACGGTCCGCCGTCCGCGCCGCGATGCCCAACCCCACACCGGTCATCGAGGTGAAAAGCGGATGGGCGAACCCGAACAGCAGGATCCGCAGGATGAAGATCGAGATGACCTGGTTGATGCCGGTCACCGGACCGTACCGGTCGGCGCCGGCCGCGTAGCCCAACCCACCCAGGTAGAGGATGTTCTCCACCATGGCGAAGCCGACCGCGGACAGGCCGCAGTAGACCAGGCCGTCGGTGATCCCGGACCACTGACGCCGACGGAACACCAGCAGCAGGATCGGGCCCAGTGCCTTGGTCAACTCCTCGATGAACGGCGCCACCAGCACGCCGGTGAGCGCGTCGGGCAGCCCCCAGTCGGCGAACCGATTGGCGGCGAAGTCGTTTACCGTGAGCGAGGCGGCGGTGGAGACGAACGCGCCCCAGGCGAAGCAGAAGATGAGGTATTTCAGCGGCTCCGGCTCGTACCGGTCCAGCCAGAGGAAGCAGCCGACAAGCACCGGCACCGGCAGGACGGCGGCGGCAACGCCGATCAGCAGGGCCTGCGCGCCGAGCGACTGGCCGAGCGTGAAGACCATGAACACCGCGCAGGCGGCGATGAGCAGCACCACCCCGGCCAACGCCAGGAACCGCCGCCAGCCCAGCCGACGTCGCGGCATCCGGGGCGCCTCGCCGACGGACGGGGCCGCGGGTGCGGGCGACGACGGCAGGGGCGTACCGGGCGGGATGTCGGCCATGCCGTCAGCGTAGCCATCGGCCGCCGGCTGGTCCGGTCGCATCGGTTGCCGCTATGCTGCCGGCAGGTCACGAGTGCCAGCGTTCAGCCCCGGCTTGCTGGCCGGCAACCCTCGTCGAGTTCGCGGTGGGGTGCCCCGGGTGATGACCGGGCCCAGCCCGATCGGTGTGCTGGGCAAGCGCGGACCCCGTCCCGATGCCGCACCCGGGGTCCCTGACCCCGGAGGTTCCGGCATGCCCGTCACCCTCGTTCCCTCGCTGCCCGCCCTGCCCACTGTCGCGCCCGCGCCGTCAGCGCCGCTGGACGTCCTCGGCGTGCCAGGTGAGATCAACCTGGACTACGCGGCCAGCGCGCCGTGCGCGCGGGCCGCCGCCGACGCGGTGGCCGAGCTACTGCCCTGGTACGCAAGCGTGCATCGCGGCGCGGGCGCGCTGTCGCGGCGCTGCACCCTCGCCTACGAGCGGGCCCGGCAGACGGTCGGCGACTTCTTCGGCGCCCGCGCCGACGATCACGTGATCTTCACCCGCAACACCACAGACGCGCTCAACCTGCTGGCCCGGTCCCTGCCGACCGGCACCACGGTGGTCACCTTCGCCGGCGAGCACCACGCCAACCTGCTGCCCTGGCCGCGCGGCTCGGTACGGCTGCCGGTGCCCGCCGATCCCGCCGGGGCGGTACGCGCCCTCGCCGCCGCCCTCAGCGAGCTGCGCCGGGGCAGCAACCCGGCGCTGCCGGTGCTGGTGGCGGTGACCGGTGCGAGCAACGTGACAGGTGAGCGGTGGCCGGTCGCCGAGCTGGCCCGGGTGGCGCACCGGCACGGTGCCCGGATCGTGCTCGATGCCGCGCAACTCGCCCCGCACGCCCCGGTCGACCTGCTCGCGCTGGACGTCGACTACCTGGCCGTGTCCGGCCACAAGCTGTACGCGCCGTTCGGCACGGGCGTGCTGATCGGCCGGGCGGACTGGCTGGACGCCGCCCCGCCGTACCTGGCGGGTGGGGGTGCCACCAGCCACGTCGGCCCGGCCACCCACGACGTGACCTGGGCGACCGGTCCGGCCCGGCACGAGGGTGGCACCCCGAACCTGCTCGGCGCGGTCGCGCTGGCGGCGGTGTGCGCGGCGCTCGGCGCGGCAGACCGGGTCGCCCTGGCCGACCGGGAGCAGGCGCTGCTGGCACGGCTGCGGACCGGCATCGAGGCCCTGCCACACGTGGTGGAGCTGCGCACCTTCGGCTCGGACGCACCCCGGGTCGGCATCGTCTCGTTCGTGGTCGCCGGCCGGGACTCCGCAGACGTGGCCGCGCGGCTGGCCAGCGGGCACCGGATCGGCGTACGCGACGGGTTGTTCTGCGCCCACCCGCTGGCCCGGCGGCTGCTCGCCGAGGCGGCGGGGCGTACCGGCCGTCGGGACCTGCCGCCCACCGCGCTGCGCGCCAGCATCGGCCTGGGCAGCACGGCGGCGCACGTCGACCGGCTGCTCGCCGCGCTTGCCGAACTGGGCTGAGGGGTCATCCGACGGGCGGGGCGGTAGGGGGTTTCGGCGCCTCGCCCGGCTCGGCCGCCTCACCGATCGGCCGCTCCTGCTCCCCGAAGGCGGTGCGGATCCACCGGTTCGCCTCCTCCTGCTCGATCCCGGAGGCCACCAGCAGGTCGCTGGCGGTGGTCCGGATCTGGGCGACGACCACGCTGCCGGAGAAGCCGACGCCGTCGCCGTACGCCCGACCGGCCTCGCTCACCGCCCGCAGCGACAGTTCCCGGGCCTTCTCCGGCTCCTCGCCGGCGGCGAACTCGTGCTTGAGCAGCCGGACCGACTCTGCGAGGTGGCCGATCGCGGCGGGCATCGGATCCGGCACCGGCTCCTCGTCCTCGATCAGCGTGACGGACCTGCGGATCAGCGTGCCGGTGTTGCGCATCGCCCGGTCGACCGGGTCGGCCGCCTCCGCGTAGTGGATCAGCTCGCTGCGGCGGTGCCAGCGAGCCGGGGAGAGGGTGGCGGTCTCCTTCGCCCCCTCGATCGCCTCGGCCAACGTGGCCAGTTCCTCCTTGTTGTTACGCAGCCGATCCAGGGCACGCTGGACGCTGGCGCGGTCCCGACTGCGTAACCCGTCAGCTGTGGCGTCGAGCTGGGCGGCGAGCAGGTCCAGCGCCGGCCGGGCGGCCCGGTTGATCACCCGGAGCGGGTTCAGCGGCAGCAGCACTGCGGTCACCAGGAGCGCGACACCGCCACCGAGGAAGGCGTCCACGAAGCGCGGGATCTCCAGATTCTGGGTGGACGGGCTCAACGTCACGATCAGCACCGCCGTGGCCGCCGCCTGGATGACGATGGCGACGCTCGCCCCGGCGAAGATCGTGAACAGGATCGCGACAGTGACCACCAGGCCGAGCTGCCAGGCCCCGGTGCCGAGCAGGTAGATCAGGAAGTCACCGATGGCCACTCCGATCCCCACCCCGGCGATCAGCTCGACGGTCCGGCGGAACCGCTGGCCGACCGACGCGGCGAGGGTGCCGACCGCGGAGATCGGCGCGAAGACCGGCTGCGGGTTGCCGAGCACCTTGTGCGAGATCAGGTACGCCAGTCCGGCGGCCAGACCCGCCTGCACGGCCAGTCCACCGGCCATCCGCACCCGGTGCAGCCGGTCGTGCAGGGTGGCCCGGGTGCGATGGCGCAGTTGCTCGGTGGCCTCGGCGATCCGGGCGCCGTCGACGTCCACCAGCCCATCGCGCAGCGCGGCACGTCGCACCACAGGTGGTCGCTTGTCCCGGGCCACGGCCATGGGCGCGACTACCCGGGACAGGCCCGCTGAATCCTTCCGCGTCGCGCGCCGTGGCCGGGATGCGGCAGACTCGGCCGGTGGTCGATCTGCTTGAGCGGTGGCGGGCGGCAGCCCGGGGTGCTGGTGCGAAGCCGGGCACGGGGTGGAGCCGGGCCGGGGAGCGGCTGCTCGACAGGTGGCGGGAGCCGCACCGGCACTACCACACGGTGGCCCACCTGACGGCGGTGCTCGACGTGGTGGACGAGCACGCCGGGCTGGCCGACCGGGCCGATCTGGTCCGGCTGGCGGCCTGGTGGCACGACGCGGTCTACGACCCGCGGACCACGGGGGACGCCAACGAACGGGACAGCGCCGCGCTGGCCGAGAGCGTGCTCACCGGGCTCGGGGTGCCGGTGCCGACGGCGGCCGAGGTGCGCCGGCTGGTGCTGCTCACCGCCGGGCACGTCGTGGATCCGGACGACCGGGACGGCGCCCTGCTCTGCGACGCGGACCTCGCCGTGCTTGCCGCACCCCCGGCGGCGTACGACAGGTACGCGGCGGCGGTCCGACGGGAGTACGCGCACGTGCCGGAGCCGGCCTTCCGGGCGGGACGGGCGGCGGTGCTCGAAGCTCTGCTGGCCCAGCCCGCGCTGTTCCGGCTGCCGCCGTTGGCGGCCCGCTGGGCGGAGTCGGCCCGGGGCAACGTGCGCCGGGAACTGGCCGCGCTCACCGCAGCGGAGCCGCCGACGGAAGCGGGCTGACCAGGTGTTTCGGGCGGCGTAGATCGGCGGCGCGGAGCAACCGGACCAGCTCCCGGCTCGGCACCACCTGAGCGCCGAGCCAGACCGCCGCCGCGAACCGGTCGGCGGGAATGTCGTAGTGGTCCCGGTCGAAGCCGCGCCGGGGTGCGCCGAGTGCCTCGGCGAAGGCGTGCAGCTCGGCGTAGGAGACGTCGCTGATCAGGTGTGACCAGAGCCGGCCGCGCCACGGCCAGGCCGGCCGGTCCAGGTAGAGCATGACGTCCAAGCTATCCCGCGTAGTTGATCATGTTGATGATCGTCGGCCGGCGACCTAGCCTCGGCAGCATGGCCCCCACCACACTCCTGGACGACCTCCGCGCCGCGCTCGGTGCCGCCGCCGTGCTCACCGACCCGGACCTGCTGCGGATGCACCAACGGGACGAGGCCGACCTGTGCGCGGCCGGCACCCCGCTCGTGGTGACCCGCCCGCGCAGCACCGCACAGGTGGTCGCGGTGGTCCGGGCGGCAGCCCGACACGGCGTACCGGTGGTGCCGCAGGGCGCGCGGACCGGGCTGGCCGGCGCGGCGAACGCGGTGGACGGCGCTGTGGTGTTGAGCACCGTGGCGATGGACGAGATCCGGGAGATCGACCCGGTGAGCCGGATCGCGGTGGTCCAGCCGGGGGTGGTCAACGCGACGCTGGCCGGCGCGGTGGCCAAGCAGGGGCTCTGGTACCCACCGGACCCCGGCTCCTGGCAGTCGTCCACGATCGGCGGCAACGTGGCCACCAACGCCGGCGGCATGTGCTGCGTGAAGTACGGGGTGACCACCGAGTACGTGCTCGGTCTGGAGGTGGTGCTCGCCTCCGGTGAGGTGCTGCGTACCGGGCGGCGGACGGCCAAGGGGGTGGCCGGCTACGACCTGACCCGGCTGTTCGTCGGCTCGGAGGGCACCCTCGGGGTGATCACCGAGGTGACCGTGGCGCTGCGGCCCGCCCCGGCCGAGTCACTGACCATGGTGGCGGTCTTCGGATCGACAGCGGCGGCCGGCGCGGCGGTAGCCGAGATCGCGGCCCGCGGGCTCACCCCCAGCCTGTTGGAGTTGTTGGACCAGACCCACCTGCGGGCGATCGAGGCGTACCAGCCGATGGGGTTGCGGACCGACGCGCAGGCCCTGCTGCTGGCCGCCGCGGACACCGGCACCCGGGCCGCCGACGACCTGGCCAGCCTGGCCGAGGTGTGCACGGCGGCCGGTGCCGACGAGGTCTACGCGGCCACCGACGCGGTGGAGGCCGCGGCCCTGTTGCAGGCCCGCCGGCTGGCCCACCCGGCGATGGAGAAGTACGCCGCCGACGCGTACCCGGGTGGCAACGGCGGTCTGGTGATCGACGACGTGGCGGTGCCGCGCGGTTCGCTCGCCGCGCTGCTGGACGGGGTGGCCCGGATCGCCGTGGAGTGTGAGGTGCCGATCGGTGTGGTGGGGCACGCCGGGGACGGCAACATGCACCCGAACATCGTTGTCGACCGGGCCGACCCGGCGAGCGTGCGGCGCGGCCGGCGAGCCTTCGACGAGATCATGCGTCTCGGGCTGGACCTGGGCGGCACGTGCACCGGAGAGCACGGGGTGGGGCTGCTCAAGCGGGACTGGCTGGCCCGGGAGATCGGCCCGGTCGGCGTGCGGGTGCACCAGGCGATCAAGTCGGCACTGGACCCGGCCGGTCTACTCAACCCGGGCAAGGTGCTCTGAGCTGACCCGTCAGCCCTTGACCTCGGCCGGGGTGGCCTGGGTGAGCAGCAGCAGGATCTCCCCGGCGACCGGCGTGCGCTCCTCGCCGGGGCAGTCCTGTGAGGTGATCAGCCCGGTCGAGGTGAGCAGGCTGGACGTGAGCGCGTCGATGCAGGTGGTGCGGTACCGCCGGGCCTGATCGGTCTCGTTTGCCAGCGCCGGGTCGGCGAGCAGCACCTGAAGCCGTTCGGTCAGCTCCGGGGCGAGGGTGCCCCGGGAGGTGACCCCGTCACCGGCGCAGTCGGCGCACTGCCACGCGCCGTCGCGTTCGACGCTCAGGGTGCGCAGCGGGCCGTCGGCGCCGAGCCGCTGGAGCAGGCTGACCTCGCCGGCGGCGACAGTGGTGGGGATCTCCAGTTGCGCGCCGGCGCCCGCCGGCGCGGGCGCCTGGGTCGCCGGAGTGCCCCGTGGCTCCCGGTCGAACAGCGAGCACCCGGCCACCGCACCGATGAGGACGATGGCGAGGACCGGCAATAGCAGACGAGGGTGCGCGCGGCGAAGCACGCGCGGAAACCTACCTCACCGTAGGTAGCGACCGAAACCACCATCCGGGCTGGTATCGATGGTTACCCATTGGTAACGTTACAATTCATCACCTAGCGGACGGGCGTAGCTCAGCCTGATCGTCGCCGCTACCCCGATCGGCCGCGAAACCCCGGACGTCCCGGATGCCGAGCCGGGCCGCGTCCGCCGCGGCGTCGTCCGGCATCAACTGCGACTGTCGCTCCGCCTCCACCCGGGCGCGGTAGTGCTCCACCTCCCGGACCCGGGTGGCCGCGTCCCAGCCGAGCACCGCGCCCATCAACTCGGCGGCGTGCTCCGCCGACTCCAACCCCCGGTGGCTGGTCTCGAACGAGATCCGGGTCCGCCGGGTCAGCACGTCCTCCAGGTGCAACGCACCCTCGGCCCGGGCCGCGTAGGCCACCTCCGCCGCCAGGTATTCCGGCGCACCGGCCAGCGGCGACGCGAGCAACGGATCGGCGTCGATGAGCGCCAACAGGTCCAGGGTGAGGGTGCCGTACCGCTCCAGCAGATGCTCCACCACGCCCACCGGCACACCGTGCCGGCGGGCCAGATCGGCCCGGTCCCGCCACATCGCCGGGTAACCGTCCGCCCCCAGCAGCGGCAGATCGGCCGTCCGCGACGGGCGGGTGCCGCCGAGCCGGCGGGCGGCCCGGTCGACCACGTCGGAGGCCATCACCCGGTACGTCGTGTACTTGCCACCGGCCACCAGCAGCAGCCCGAGCATCGGCTCGAAGACCGCGTGCTCACGGGAGAGCTTCGAGGTCGAGTCGGCCTCGCCGGCCAGCAGCGGTCGCAGCCCGGCGTACACCCCCTCGATGTCGGCGGTGGTCAACGGCCGGTCCAGCACCGTGTTCACCTGCTCCAGCAGGTAGTCGATGTCGCGAGCCGAGGCGGCCGGGTGGGACCGGTCCAGTCGCCAGTCGGTGTCCGTCGTGCCGATGATCCAGTGCCCGCCCCACGGGATGACGAAGAGCACCGACTTCGCCGTACGCAGGATGAGCCCGGTCTCGCCGGTGATCGCCGAGCGGGGCACCACCAGGTGCACCCCCTTGGAGGCGCGCACCCGGATGCCGGGCCGCAGGCCCACGTCGTTGAGCATCCGCGACATGTCGTCGCTCCACACCCCGGTCGCGGCGATGACGGTACGGGCATGCACCTCGAACTCCGCGTCCGGTGAGCCCTCCGGCGCCTCCAGGTCGCGCACGCGCACCCCGGTCACCTCACGCGCCTGCCGGATCAGCCCGACCGCACGCGCACTGCTCACCACAGTGGCACCGAGGCTGGCCGCGGTCCGGGCCAGGGTGACGACCAGTCGGGCGTCGTCGACCTGACCGTCGTAGTAGCGGATCGCCCCAGCCAGGGCGTCGGCCCGCAGGCTCGGAAAGATCCGCCGGGCGCCCTCCCGGGTCAGGTGCCGGTGCAGCGGCATGCCCCGGCCGGGACCGAAGACGCCGGCGAAGGCGTCGTAGGCGGCCACGCCGGCGCCGTAGTACGAGCGGCGGAGGAGCCGGGCCGGCAGATCCCGCAGGCCCCGCCCGGCCGGCAGCGGCACCAGGAACGGCACCGGACGCACCAGGTGCGGCGCGAGTCGGGTGGCCAGCAGCCCTCGCTCGGTGAGCGCCTCGTGGACCAGGTGGAACTCCAACTGCTCCAGGTAGCGCAGGCCACCGTGGATCAGCTTGCTGGACCGGCTGGAGGTGCCCGCGGCGAGATCACGTGCCTCGACCAGGGCGACCTTCAGGCCTCGGGACGCCGCGTCCAGGGCGGCCCCCGCACCGGTCACCCCGCCCCCGATGACCAGTACGTCGAAGCGCTCGGCGCGCAGTCGGCGCAGGTCGGACGCGCGGCGGACCGGCGACAGTTGGCCGGCGACGGAACGGGAGACATTGGGGTCACGCACCCGTCCACGGTAACCCCGCGCCCGCCTGTCGACATTCGTCGCCGCCCCGGGCCGGCACCTACCGCGTTCGCCGCCGCCCCGGCCGGACCAGCCCAGCCACCCCCTTCGATCACCAGTTGCCGGTCCGGATCTGTCCCCCGTGGTCGTAAGGTTCTCGGATGCACAGTCAGCCTGCGCACCCCCCGGTCAGCGACGGTGGTTCCCCGTGGCCGGTGGTCGCGGCCGTGCTTGTCGGCTGCTGGACGGTGGCGGTCACGGTGGCTACCCAGGCCGGCGGCTGGGTGGCCGATCAGGTGCTGTTGGGTTTCGGACGGGACCGGGCCGGCTGGCTCTGGCCCGTGCTCGGGCTGGCCACCGTAGTGCTTGTGGGCACACCCGCGCTGCTGCTGGCCGTGCTGCCCCGGTCGGCGGCGGTCCGGGCCACCGGGCGGGTCTGGCTGCTCGGGGCCCTCGCCCTCGGGGCGCTCACCCTGCTGCGGGTCGTGCCACCTGTGCACCACGAGGCGTACCTCGCCGCGTTGGCCGGCGCGGCGTTGCTCACCGCGCTCGCCGTGCGCCTGTCGGCGCGACGCTCGGCCGCCCAGGACCAGCAGCCCCTCGGACGCCGGCGGGGCGTGCGCCGACCCCGCCCGGTGCCGCTGCTCGCGGTCGCCGCCGGGCTGGCGCTGCTGCTGCCGTGGGCCTGGCTGGGCGCGCTCGGCGGGCTCCTGGAGACCGCGCTCGCAGTGCTGGCGGCCGCGGCGCTCGGGGTGCTGGCCGCGACGCTGCTGGATGCGGCCTTCTGGTCGCGGTTCGCGGTCGGCCGGCCACCCCGGCCGGCTCGGCTGGTGCTGGTCGGTGGCCTGGTCGCCGGGGTGGTGCTGCTGCTGCTCGCGGCCGGCACCGGCCAGTCCGGCGCGCAGTTGCCCGCGC
Organism: Micromonospora sp. NPDC049047; assembly: GCF_040649135.1. Classification (NCBI taxonomy): domain Bacteria; kingdom Bacillati; phylum Actinomycetota; class Actinomycetes; order Micromonosporales; family Micromonosporaceae; genus Micromonospora; species Micromonospora sp. NPDC049047. The sequence goes on along the minus strand of NZ_JBEZEY010000009.1, from coordinate 72,172 downwards.
TGCTGACCCTGCCACCTGTGGGCTTCGCCCTGGCCTCGCTCTGGGCGGGGACGTGGCGACCCACCGCCGACCCGGCCGACGCCGGACCCGCCGGGCGAACGGCCACCGGCTGGCTGGTGGGCCTGGCCGCACTCGGCCCGCTGGCCTTCACCGACCCGGAAGAGATCACTCTGCTGCTTGTCGGCACCCGCGACATCCCGTTCTGGGTGGCGGCCGCCGCCGCTGCCGGGCTCGCCGTCGCCGCCCTGGTCGCCATCGGGTACGCGGTGCTGCTCGCCCGGCCGACCGCACGCACCCCGAGCCGCCGGGTCGCGGCGGTGGCAGCCGTGGTGCTGCTTGTGGCGTTCGGCGTGGTCGACCTCGGCCCCGGCCAGCCAGGTCTGTACGGCGAGCGACTGCTCGTGGTGCTGCGCGCCCAGGCCGACCTGTCCGGTCTGCCCGCCGGCCAGCCAGGTCGGGCCGGACGGGACGCCCGCGCGGCGAAGGTCTACAAGCGATTGGTGACGACCGCCGAGCGGAGCCAGGCCGACCTGCTCGCGACGCTTACCCGGTTACGCCTCGACCCGGTGTCGTACTACCTGGTGAACGCGGTCGAGGTGGACGGCGGCCCGGCGGTGCGGGCCTGGCTCGCCCGCCGACCGGAGGTGGCCCGGGTGCTGGTCAGCCAACGCCTGCGACCGCTGCCGGCCCCGGCCGGGCAGACCCGGGGCACGGTGCCCAAGCCCACCGGCCCGGAGTGGAACATCAGCCGGATCGGCGCCGACCGGGTGTGGTCGCAGCTCGGGGTGACCGGCGCCGGCATCGTGGTAGGCAGTTCGGATTCGGGCGTGGACGGCACCCATCCGGCGCTGCGCGCCGGATTCCGTGGCGGAGACGACTCCTGGTACGACCCGTGGGACGGCACCCGCAGCCCGACCGACCAGGGCGGGCACGGCACCCACACGGTGGGCAGCGCGGTCGGGCGGGACGGCATCGGGGTGGCGCCGGACGCGCAGTGGGTGGGCTGCGTCAACCTGGACCGCAACCTCGGCAGCCCCGCGCTCTACCTGGACTGTCTGCAGTTCATGCTGGCGCCCTTCCCGGTTGGTGGTGACCCGTTCACCGACGGTCGTCCGGAGCGGGCCCCGCAGGTGCTCACCAACTCGTGGGGCTGCCCGCCGATCGAAGGCTGCGACCGGGGCATACTCCGACCGGCCACCGCCGCGCTGGAAGCCGCCGGGATCTTCGTGGTCGCCGCCGCCGGTAACACCGGGCCGTGGTGCGCGTCGATCGACGACCCACCGGCGCCGTACCCGGACGTGTTGACAGTGGGCGCGGTGGACGCGCAGGGCCGGGTCGCGGAGTTCTCCTCGCGCGGCCCGGCGCCGGGTGGCCCGGGTAAGCCGGACGTGCTGGCCCCGGGCGTGGGGGTGGTCTCGGCGATGCCGGGCGGCACGTACGCGGCGCTCGACGGCACCTCGATGGCGACCCCACAGGTGGCGGGGGTGGTGGCGCTGATGTGGTCGGCGAACCCGACGCTTGTCGGCGACGTGGACCGCACCCGGCAGATCCTGCGGGACACCGCCACGGCGGCCACCCCGACCTACCGCTCCAGCAACCCGTCCGACGCCTGCGGCGCTCCGTCGAACATCACCGGCGCCGGCCAGGTCGACGCCTACGCCGCCGTTCGCGCCGCCCAGCGTTAGACAAGGGCACGTTGCTGACGCCTCGCGTACCGGAAGGACCCTTTACCGACACCACGGGCGGGAGCGCGGATCAGCAGACGGTGATCTAGGGTCGGCGACCATGGACGCCGAGATCACCGTCACTGAACTGACTCCCGACCTGGCCCCCACCGTGGCGCGACTCTGCGAACAGGCTCTCGACCTGCCCGAGGACGCCGCCGAGGCGGCCCCCATCGTGGACGTGCTCTGGCCCCGGGCTGCCGCTGCGGGCCGGCCGGCGGTGGGGCTTGGCGCGTACCGGGGTGCGGACCTGGTCGGGGTGCTGCTCTGCTCGGTGTCGTCGACCGAACCGGGGATCGGGCACGTGGACCTGGTCGCGGTCCTGCCGGCGCACCGCCGCCGGGGCGTCGGCCGGGCGCTGGTGCGGCGGGCCGAACAGGTGCTGGCCGAGCGCGGGGTGACCGAGGTGCTGCTGGTCGGCAACCCGCCGTACTACGCGTGGCCGGGCATCGACGTTCGCTACACGCCGGCGGTCTGCGCCGCCCGCAGTCTGGGCTACCAGCAGGACCGGACGGCCTGGAACATGACAGCCGACCTGTCCTACGACGGGTCGCCGGCACTGCGGTCCACCGAGGCGGCCGAGCGGCGGCTGGCCGATCAGGGCGTCACCGTACGCCGGGCGGAGCTGGCGGACCTGCCGGCGTTGACCGCGTTCGCCCGGTCCACCTTCGGTGGCACCTGGGACGGCGAGCTGGCCGGGTCGGTGGGGCGGGACACTGCCGGCTGTCACCTGGCGGAGCGGGACGGCGAGGTGCTGGGTTTCGCCGCGTACGGGTCGTCCCGGCCGAGCTGGTTCGGGCCGATGGGCACCGCCCCGGCCGCCGAGGGGTCGGGCATCGGTGGCGTCCTGTTGCGGCGCTGCCTGCGGGACCTGCAGGCGGCGGGGCTGACCCGGGCGGAGATCGGCTGGGTGGGGCCGGTGCCGTTCTACTCCGGCAGCGCGGGTGCCCGGATCGAGCGGGTCTTCTTCCTGTACCGGAAAACGCTGACGCAGGGCTAACCAGGGCAAAAAGGGCATTGATTCATTCGCCCGCGTCGGCCATCGATGCCCCCTACCGTCTTGGTAGAGGAGGCAGCCATGACCACGGATGACGACCAGACCGAGGACGGCCCGCCGATCACCTGGAAACCGGTCGGCGAACTCCCCGGCCAACTGCCGTTCGACAGGCTCGACTACGGCGACGCCGAGCAACTGGCGGAGATGACCACCGACGACGAGTCGGTGGCCGCCGAGGAGCCACGGGAGATGGTGGACGCGCCGATCCAACTGCTTCCGCCGTACAGCCGGGCGCAGAAGCGGCGCAACCAGCGACCACTGCCCACCTGACGACGAACGGGGCGGACCGCGTCAGCGGCCCGCCCCGTTCGGTGTCGGAACTGGACTCAGAAGTCCATGTCCCCGCCACCCGGGCCAGCCGGGGCAGCCGGGGTCTTCTCCGGCTTGTCCGCGACGACGGCCTCGGTGGTGAGGAACAGCGCCGCGATGGACGCGGCGTTCTGCAGCGCCGAGCGCGTCACCTTGGCCGGGTCGATGATGCCCGCAGCCAGCAGGTCGACGTACTCGCCGTTGGCGGCGTTGAGGCCGTGACCCGCTTCGAGGTTACGGACCTTCTCCACCACGACGCCGCCCTCGAGGCCGGCGTTGACGGCGATCTGCCGCAGCGGGGCGTCCAGCGCGACCTTGACGATGTTCGCACCGGTCGCCTCGTCGCCGACCAGGTCGAGCTTGTCGAAGGCGGTCTTGCCGGCCTGGACCAGCGCGACGCCACCACCCGGGACGATGCCCTCCTCGACGGCGGCCTTCGCGTTGCGAACGGCGTCCTCGATGCGGTGCTTGCGCTCCTTGAGCTCGACCTCGGTGGCCGCGCCGACCTTGATGACCGCAACGCCGCCGGCCAGCTTGGCCAACCGCTCCTGCAGCTTCTCCCGGTCGTAGTCGGAGTCGCTCTTGTCGATCTCGGCCCGGATCTGGTTGACCCGGCCCTGGATCTGCTCGGCGTCACCGGCACCGTCGACGATGGTGGTCTCGTCCTTGGTCACCACGACCTTGCGGGCGCGGCCCAGCATGTCGAGGCTGGCGGCGTCGAGCTTGAGGCCGACCTCCTCGCTGATGACCTGGCCACCGGCGAGGATGGCGATGTCGGTCAGCATGGCCTTGCGGCGGTCACCGAAGCCCGGCGCCTTGACGGCGACCGACTTGAAGGTGCCACGGACCTTGTTGACCACCAGGGTGGCGAGAGCCTCGCCCTCCAGGTCCTCGGCGATGATCAGCAGCGGCTTGCCCGACTGCATGACCTTCTCCAGGATCGGGAGCAGGTCCTTCACCGACGAGATCTTGCTGTTGGCGATCAGGATGTACGGGTCGTCGAAGACGGCCTCCATACGCTCCGGGTCGGTCATGAAGTAGGCCGAGATGTAGCCCTTGTCGAAGCGCATACCCTCGGTGAGCTCCAGCTCCAGCCCGAAGGTGTTGCTCTCCTCGACGGTGATGACGCCTTCCTTGCCGACCTTGTCCATCGCCTCGGCGATGATCTCGCCGACGGTGCTGTCGCCAGCGGAGATGGAGGCGGTGGAGGCGATCTGCTCCTTGGTCTCGACGTCCTTGGCGAGCTTGGACAGCTCCTCCGAGACGCTCGCGACAGCGGCCTCGATGCCCCGCTTCAGGGCCATCGGGTTGGCGCCGGCGGCCACGTTGCGCAGGCCCTCGCGAACCAGGGCCTGGGCCAGGACGGTCGCCGTCGTCGTGCCGTCACCGGCAACGTCGTCGGTCTTCTTGGCGACCTCCTTGACCAGCTCAGCGCCGATCTTCTCGTACGGGTCCTCGAGCTCGATCTCCTTGGCGATGCTCACACCATCGTTGGTGATGGTGGGGGCACCCCACTTCTTCTCGAGCACGACGTTGCGGCCCTTGGGGCCGAGGGTCACCTTTACGGCGTCGGCGAGCTGGTTCATGCCCCGCTCGAGGCCGCGGCGCGCCTCTTCGTCGAACGCGATCATCTTGGCCATACGGCGTTGTCCTCCTGGACACTCACGGGCCACCCGAGATGTGTGCCTCGAATGGGCCGCCTGGTGTACGCACCTTGGGACGTCGCCACCTGGCGACGACGACGTCCTTCGGCCGGGCCGGATAGCCCGCGACGACCGGCCATGTGCCGCCCCGGCGTCTCCACGCCGGTGCAACCTGGCCCCACCGTCCCGACCATTGGCACTCACGGTATGCGAGTGCCAATGACTTGTTTAGCACTCTCCCCTGCCGAGTGCAAGCACGATGGGGCCGCTCAGCCGAGTTCGGCGGCCAGTCCGGCGCTGTTCACCGGCGCCTCATGGGCGCGCTGCTCGACGTACGTCACAAGCAGACCGAGCAGCTGGGCCAGGTGGGCCGGCAGGGCCAGCGTGGCGGTGACCGCGATCACCGCCACCACCCCGATCGCGGAGCCGGGCGACGCGAAGGGTTCGTCGCCGAACGCCGCGGTGCCCACCCCCTCCAGGCCGCCGGAGATCACGTTGACGATGATGATCGCCAGGCCCACCAGGGCCACCCGACCCAACATGAGGCCGAGCCGGTCGTGGAACATCCGGAACGACCTGCCGATCGGGTCCTGGCGTTCGAAGAGATAGACCGGGCCCGCCATGCTCAGCGCGAACGTCAGGTAGATGCCCGGCAGCACGCAGCAGCAGAACCCGATGCCGACGAGCACGCTGATCAGCAGGGTCCACCCCCACAGCCCGAGGGCCCGACGCAGGCCGTAGCGCAGTGCGGAGTCCAGGCTGCCCGGCTGACCGGACGCCTGCTGCGTGATCACCCAACTGCCCGCGGCCCACCCGACCGCCTGCACCAGCCCGACAAGCAGACTGCCGCCGATCAGCGCCCCGAGAAGGCCCGCCAGATCGACTGCGAAATTGTCAGGCAGTGCGGGAGCCGACGCCGACCCGGACGGGACGGCCCAATCGGCCGGCGGTTCGAGGCCCAGGGAGATCACCGAGAGCACGGCCGCCGGTAGCACCTGGGTGAGCAGCATGATGGGCACCAACTGCCGCCAACCCCGGCGCAGCGCTCCCGCACACCTGCTGAACCAGCCCGCCAGGCCGGCGCCGGGCGGAGTGACAAGGGGATCGTTCGGGTCGAGCCCGTAACCCGGCGGATACCAGCCGACCGGCGCCGCCGGGTACCACTGCTGGGCGGCGTAGGGACCCGCCCCGGGCGGGTAGCCGCCGGTGGGCGGGAACGTCCAACCCTGCGGCGCCGGGTCCCAGCCGGGCGGCGGGCCAGTCGGTGGTACGCCCGGCTGCGACGGGGCCGGTGGCTCCCCGGCCGAGCCGGAACCGCCGAACGGGACGGTCGGATCGGACGAGCCCGGCTCCCCCGGCCCAGAGGGTGGGGTGGGCGGGGGCGGCTGGTCGGTCATGAACGCTCCTCAGCATCGGCTGGAACGGCCACGATCTTCCCGGTTGTCCGCCGATGCCGCAGCCCCGCCGCGCGGGGCCGATCGAGGAGGAGAGCTCAGGCGACGACGCGTACGTGCTCGGCCTGCGGGCCCTTCTGACCCTGGCCGATCTCAAACTCCACCCGCTGACCGTCGTCAAGCGCCTTGTAGCCGTCCATCTCGATCGCGGAGAAGTGAACGAACACGTCCTGACCGCCGTCGACGGCGATGAAGCCATAGCCCTTTTCGGAGTTGAACCACTTCACGGTGCCCTGTGCCACGGTGTACTTCCCCCACTCTGCGCGGTGTCGCCTGACCTGGCGCACGGCACTGCCGGACGCCCACCGGCCACCACCTCAGCGATCGATGACGACCATTGAAAAAGGTGACCGAAATCGCACGCTACACGAGGAGTGAGCGCCGCGCACGGCCACAAATCGGGCGCATTCCGGGGTACGCCGACCGCGCTTGTCGGTCCGGTTTTTCGACGCGCCGGATCCAGGCCGACGCGCTTCCCGGGCACCGGGCCGACCGGCCGACGGGGCCGGCGCTGCCGTAACGGCCACCGCCCCTGTGGTAGGCATGCGGGCATGACCACCGATACGGGCGCGACAGCCCTGCGGCAGGCGGAGATCCGCCGGGTCCGGCCGGAGGACGCCGCCCGAATGCGGGCCCTGCGCCTGGAGATGCTCGCCGACGCACCGTTGGCCTTCCTGGAGACCCTGGCGGACGCGGCGGCCCGGCCGCACACCGAATTCGCCGCCCGGGTCGCGTACACCTCGGCCGGCCCCGGCAACGCGCAGTTCATCGCCGACCCGGGCGGCCGGCTCGTCGGACACGCCGGTGGCACTGTCTCCCCGCACGAACCCGGGCTCACGGTGATCTACGCGGTCTACATCACGCCGGCCTGGCGGGGGCGCGGCCTGCTCGGTGAACTGATCGACGGGGTGGCCGCCTGGTCACGCGCCTGCGGCCGACCGGACCTGCTGCTTGAGGTGGTGGTCGGCAACGACCGCGCCTACCGCGCCTACAAACGGCTGGGCTTCACCGACACCGGCGTGCGCGTCCCCCACCCCACCATCCCGGCCCTGACCGAGCTGCAGATGCGCCGATCGGCCTGACCCGAGGGATCCCCGGGGCGCGACACGGGACGCGTTTCCGGGGGCAACGAGGAACGGTGCTGCCCCCGGAAATCCGCCAGAGATCAGGCGTGGCGTCGAGACTGGACGATGCGGAAGCGGTTGGCCACGTACGCCCCGTCGGTGAGCGCGGCGTTGGCCGCCGCGTTGGCGCCACTGCCGTGGAAGTCGGAGAACGCCGCCGACTGGTTCACGAAGACCCCGCCGGTGAGGTTGCCGGACAGGTGCACCCCGACCTCGACCGCCACCGCCTCGGTGGCGTCCAGCACCGCCTCGTCGGTCGAGTAGACCCCGGCGGTGAGCGCACCCTTCTCGCCGACCGTGCGGCGCAGCAACTCCAGGCTGTGCGCTGTGGAGTCGGTCGCGATGGCGAACGAGATCGGCCCGAACCACTCCCGGCCGTACGTCTCCTCGTCGTCAGCGGTCAGCTTCACGATCGTCGGGGTACGCACCACAGCGTCGGCGTACACCGGGTGGGTCACCGCCCGCGACTCCAGCACCGGCTCGCCGACCTTGGTGACCTCGGCCAGCCGCTCCAGCACCCCGTCGTTGACGATGGCGCCGGTCAGCTCGACGCCCCGGGCCGGGTCGGCGGTGAGCTTGCCGACCGCGGCGGCGATCCCGCCGGCCACCTCGTCGAAGCTCTTGTGCCCCTGGTCGGTTTCGATGCCACCGGCCGGGATGAGGATGTTCTGCGAGGTGGTGCACATCTGACCGCTGTACAGGGTGAGCGTGAAGCCGAGATTGCGGCACATGCCGGCGAAGTCGTCGGTGGAGTCGATGACGACGGTGTTCAGGCCGGCCTTCTCGGTGTAGACCGACGCCTGCCGGGCGTGCGTCTCCAGCCAGTCGCCGTACTCGGTGGAGCCGGTGAAGTCGACGATCTTCACCGAGCGGTGCAGGGCCAGGTCGCTGGCGAGCTTCTCACCGGGGGCCTCGGCCGCCAGCATGATCAGGTTCGGGTCGAAGCCAGCCTCGGCCAGCACCTCCCGGGCGTACTTCACGGTGATCGCCAGCGGGAGCACGGCTCGCGGGTGCGGCTTGACGAGCACCGGGTTGCCGGTGACCAGCGAGGCGAACAACCCCGGGTAGGAGTTCCAGGTCGGGAAGGTGTTGCAACCGATCACCAACGCCACCCCGCGCGGCACCACGTGGAACGTCTTGGTCATCCGCAGCGGGTCACCCTTGCCGGCGGCCTTCTCCCAACTGGCAGTGCCCGGATGCCGGGTCATCTCGGCGTACGCGTACGCCAACGCCTCGAGCGCCCGGTCCAGTGCGTGCGCGCCGCCGGCCTGGAAGGCCATCACGAACGCCTGCCCGCTGGTGAACTGCACAGCGTTCGCCAACTCGAAGATGTGCTTGTGCAGCCGGTCCAGAATCTCCAGGCAGACCCCCACCCTCGCCTGCGGGCCGGCGTCACGCCAGGCCGGCAGCGCGGCGGAGGCGGCGTCGACAAGCTCGCCGGGGCCGGCATGCGGGTACCGCACCGCCAGCTCCACCCCGAACGGGCTCGTCTCGGTGGCGACCCGTGCGCCGGTGCCCGGCTGGTCGAGCGGGAAATCACCACCGAGGTACGCCTCGAAGGCGGCCTTACCGTCGGCGGCGGCGGTCTCGCCGTACACCCGGGGGCTGGGAGATTCGGGATAGGCGGACCAGTAGCCCCGCTCCGTGATCGCGGTCAGCGCACGGTTGAGGGTGTCGGCGTGCCTCTCGTACAGGGGATGCGGGGTCTCCGTCATGCCCGCCATCATGCCTGAGTCACCTCGGCGAGCAGTAGCGCCGATACCCGTCAGAGGGTGAGCTGCCAGTCGGTCCAGGCGTCCACCGGGCGGAAGCCGAGCTGCTCGTTGATCGCCACCATGTAGGTGTTGCTTGCCGCGTTCCAGGTGTCGATGACGCGTACCGCCGGTTCGTGGGTGAGCAGGTGGTGCAGGTTCTCGGCCTTGGCGATGAGGCCGAGCCGGTGCCCCCGGTGAGCCGGGTCGACGATGGTGATCTGCTGGTACGCGTGCCAGTCGGCGGAGGCGCTGACGTCCAGCAGCGTCCAGGCGACGATCCGGCCGGACGCCTCGTGTCGCATCCCGAGGTGGTAGCGCCGCCGACCCCTGGCCTCCAGGGCGCGCTCGGTGCCGCGGATGCGTTCGGCGTCCACCTGCTCCGGCTCCCACTGCACGTCACCCATCGGCGCGTCCATCATCAACCGGCCGTCCAGGTAGGCGATGTCCGCGATGTACTCCTGCGGCGTGGCGCCCTGCCAGCAGACCGACCGGTAGCCCTCGGCTCGCGGCCGGGCCTCGGCGAGCGCCGTCCGCAGCGCGACCCGGTCGATGTCGGCGACCACGAGACGGCGGCGCACCTCGGCGAGTGCGGGCTGGGCTCCGGTCGTCGCGGCGAACGCGTCGCCCGCCGCGCTTCGCGCCGGACCGTCGGGCAGCGCGGAGACGGCCATCGCCACGACCCGCTTGCGTCCGTGCTCGCGGAGCAGGCGTACGCCGTACTCGTGCAGTGCCCGACCGACGCCCCGACGCCGCAGCTCCGGATGCACTGTCAGCTCGACCGTGGCGTTGTCGGTGTTGTCGAGCTGCGGCAGGTCCAGCTGGAGGAAACCGGCCGGCGCGCCGTCGAGCCGGGCCAGCGCCCAGAGCGACCGGGTGCCGGGCATCGGCGTGTGGAACAGCGCGTCGAAGCGTCGCCTGCAGAACGGCGGGAAGTCCGGCAGGTCGACCTCGTTGGCCGCCGCGCCGATCCGGTACGCCTCGTCGACCGACGTCCGGTCGGCGCCGTCGAACGACGCGATGGTGATGGTCATGCCGCTGAGCGTGCATCCGGAAAAGCGATCGGGCCAGCGAATTACTCGCTGGCCCGATCGAACGTGGTCGGGAGGGACACTCGCACAACGCCTCCGGCGTTGGGTCGCAAGAACTTCAAAAGTCTTCGGCGAAATGCCCTCCCGCACGGAGCATCTTGCGCCGTCCGGTTCCTGCCGTCAAGTCCGCAGCGGCGGGTTTTCCACACTCACAGCGAAACCTCAGTTACCCGACTGATCCACTCGACCTTTCGGACAACCCCGCCCATCCATCACGCCAACCCGCCCAGCAGACCGTCACCCCGCACGGCGCCATGCGCACCGCCCTTGATCCACTCGGGTTTCATGACAACGGGCGGTCCGGGCCGGGCGGACACCGCGGTTTCCAGGAACCCGAGTGGATCAAACGGGTCAGCCGAGGAGGCCGGCGTCGCGGGCGGCGCGCAGCGAGGGCTTGATGTGGTGGGTCGGTCCGACCTGGCCGGCCACCGCGTCAACGGTCTTCAGACCTTCACCCGTGTTGAACACGACGGTCTCCGCGGTCGGGTCGAGGCGACCTGATTCGACAAGCTTGCGGAGCACCGCCACTGTCACCCCGCCTGCGGTTTCGGCGAAGACGCCCGTGGTGCGGGCCAGATCGCGGATGCCGGCGCGGATCTCGTCGTCGTCGGCGTACTCCATCCAACCGCCGGTGCGGCGGACCGCCTCCAGCGCGTAGACGCCGGCGGCCGGGTCGCCGATGTTCAGCGACTTGGCGATGCCGGTGGGCTTGACCGGGATGATCGTGTCGGTGTCGGCGTGCAGCGCGGTGGCGATGGGGCTACAGCCGGCGGACTGGGCTCCGAAGACCTTCCAACCGCCGGCCGGCGCCTCGACCAGGCCGATCTCCACAAGCTCGGAAAACGCCTTGTCGATCTTGGTGAGCAGCTCGCCGCTGGCCATCGGGATGACCACCTGCGCCGGGATGCGCCAGCCGAGCTGCTCGGCCACCTCGTAGCCGAGGGTCTTGGAACCCTCCGCGTAGTACGGCCGGACGTTCACGTTGACGAACGCGGTGTCCTCGAATTCGTCGGTCTCCACCAGCTCGCCGCAGAGCCGGTTGACGTCGTCGTACGAGCCGTCGATGGCGACCAGCTCACCGCCGTAGACGGCGGTGGTGACGACCTTGCCCTGCTCCAGGTCACTGGGGATGAAGACGACTGAAGGTGCCCCGACACGGGCGGCGTGCGCGGCCACCGAGTTGGCCAGGTTGCCGGTCGACGCGCAGGCGAACCTCGTGAAACCGAGCGACTTCGCGGCGGTGAGCGCCACCGAGACGACCCGGTCCTTGAACGAGTGGGTCGGGTTGGCGCTGTCGTCCTTGACCCACAGCGGTGCGGTGATGCCCAGCTCGGCAGCGAGGTGCGGGGCCGCCACCAGCGGGGTCAGCCCCGGGTCGAGGGTGACCCGACTGGCCGGGTCCTGACCGGCGGGGAGCAGTGCGGCGTAGCGCCAGATGTTGTCCGGGCCGGCCTCGATCTGTTCGCGGGTGACGGCGGCCAGGGCGGTGGAGTCGTAGTCGACCTCCAGCGGGCCGAAACACTCGTAGCAGGCGTGCTGGGCGACCAGCGGGTAACGGGCCGAGCAGGCACGGCAGACCAGGGCGCGGGCGGGGCTGGCGGCGGTGGCGATGCCGGAGGCGGCGAGCGTCGACGTCATGTCGAGGTTCCTCTCATCTTTCCCCACATCGCACCGTGCGGCGGGGACGGAATTGGCACCTGCCCCGCGGGTCGCTCAGCGGTGAGCGCGCGGGGTGGTTGCCGGGGCGTCGTCGGGCCGTATCCCTCAGCCCCTCTGGATGAGGTATGCAGTTGTGTTGTCGAGTCTAGGCAACGATGGCCGCCGCCTCTACCGCGGATCCCACGCTGTGAGCCGAACGACTCAGCCAGTTACCGGCGGCGGCGCTTCCCGAGACAGATCGCCACGGCACCGAACGCGGCCAGTAGAGCTGCCATGATCCAGCCCGCGGCCAGGATGTCGTCGCCGGTGGGCCGTCCGCCCCCGGCGACCAGCCAGACCGCACCGCCCGCGAAGAGGATCCCGACCAGAGCGGACACCATGGTGACCAGGGCGCGCTGCTCGGGGTTCATCGGTCAATCTCGATCGATGTCACAACGATGTCCCTCGCTGGGCGGCCATCCGCAGGATCGATGGCGGGGTCGGTGGCAGGCGGCTCATCGTGCCACGAATCCGCTGCAACTTTCGTCCCCGCGCTGCCGGGCCCAGCGACGGCAGGCGGGTCAGCGGCGGCTGACCGCGACGGGGTCGACCACCGCGAGCTGGTCGGTGATCGCGGTGGACTGCGGCGGCGACGAGGGCCGGGGCCGCACCCTGGTGGCGAGGTTCGCCGCGACCAGCGCCCCGATCGTGATGGCGGCCCCGATCAGCTCGATCGGCTCCGGGCGGTAGCCGCGGACGATCTGCACCGCGAAGGTGGTGACCGGGACCAGGTTCATGAACAGCGCGGCGTTGGCGGCACCGAGCCGCTGCACACCGGTGTTCCAGGCCAGGACCGCGACCACCGCGCCGACGAGCACGGCGTACCCCAGTTGCGGGGTGACCGCCGCGAGGTCGGCGGCGGCCGGCGCGTGCTGCCACCCGACGGCGTCCGCGCCGATGCTCGCGGCCAGCATGGCCACCGTGCCGGCGAGCGCCGTCAGGGTGGTGAAGCGCAGCGGGGACCAGGCGCCGAACCGGCTCGCACCGTGGGTGTAGATACCCCAGCCGAGCACCGCACCGATCATCATCAGCCCACCCAGACCGAACTGGCCGAGCCCGGCCAGGCTCCCGCGGGTGATCACCAGGCCGACTCCGAGGAGCGCCACCAGGGAGAGGGCCAGCAGGAGCGGCTTCGGCCGTACGCCGTCCCGGGCCCAGCGGACCAACTGGGTGATCAGCGGGGTGGTGGCCACGAAGAGGGCGATCTGCTGCGGGGCGGCGTGTTCGAGGGCCAGGTTGGTGAGCACGTTGAAGCCGGCGAAGCCGACCACGCCGAGCAGCACGATCTCGCCGGTCCGGCCGCCGTGCCGCAGCGCGCCGGCACCTTCGCGGAGCAGCAGAATGGCGACCAGGACGACGCTTGCGAGCAGGTAACGGGCGGTGGTCAGGTTGAGTGGGTCAACCCGGGTCAGGGCACTGGCCAGGACCGGGAACATCACGCCCCAACCGAGTGCGGCGAGCAGCGGATAGGCGGCGGCGCGAGGTCGCATCGTCAGCTCCAATGTTCGAGAATCGTCGAACCAACGGAACCGACCATAGGGTGTTGTTCGAAAGTTGTCGAACAAGGGTTACACTGGTCACATGGAGCCGCACGAACCCGACCTGGCCGACGTACCGGTCACCGCAGTGCTTGCCGCCCTCGCCGACGACGTGCGGCTACAGATCGTGCGGGCGCTTGTCGATGGCGGCGAGGCAGCCTGCGGCAGCTTCGACTTCGGCGTCTCCAAGGCGACCCGCAGCCACCACCTCAAGGTGCTCCGCGAGGCCGGCCTGACCCGCACCCGGGCCGCCGGCACCAGCCGCCTGGTCCGACTGCGCCGCGACGAGTTGGACCACCGCTACCCGGGCCTCCTGGACGCGGTCCTCGGCACCGGCACGCCGGCCTGACGCCCAGCTTCGCCGGCCCGCGCGCGTCTATCGCTCGACACTCGGGCCTTGTCGCCGACGGGCGCTGCCGCGCGGTGGGTAAGACCTGCCACTCGGGCCCTGTCGCCGCCGGGCGCTGCCGCGCGGCGGGTAACACCTGCCACTCGCGCGCTTTGGAGCTGAATCGTTTGCGATATCAGCGCAAGGACTGAGTGCCGATCGCGCCCTCTCTCGCCGAGCACTGCGGGGGCGATCCCTGACCGGGCGCGTCGCCGGAGCCGCCTCGTCGAGGCCCCGGCGACGCGCGGCACGGGTGCGGTCAGACGACCATCGAGCTGCGCTCGGGCATCGGTGCCTCGGGCGTGGATGGCACGTCACGGCGACGGGAGAGCAGCGTGTCGAGCGCCCAGGAACCCGGGCCGAGGGCCGCGATCAGCAGGAAAGACCAGCAGAAGAGCGCCGACAGTTCGCCACCGTTGCGCAGTGGCAGCAGATCATCCGGCTGGTGCACGACGAAGTAGGCGTACGCCATCGAGCCGGATGCGAGTAGGGCGGCGGGTCGGGTGAAGAGCCCGGCCAGCACGAGGGTGCCGCAGACCAACTGGATCAGCGCGGCCCACCAGCCTGGCCAGGTGCCGAGCGCTATCGCCCGGCCGGTCACGGGGTTGCCGCCGAACAACCCGAAGACCGAGGCCAGGCCGTGTAGTGCGAACAGCAGGCCGATCACGATGCGGAACAGGGACAGGGTCGGCCCGCCGAGCCGAGGAACGTTCATCGGTACCTCCATCGAAGGAATCGGATCACTTCAATGTGAGGCATGAAAGTATCGAAGGTTATAAATTCCTTGCTGGTGGGAAAGTCCCCGGTCGGAATGTACCGGTGTCCGCGGCCCCACGTCGAGCATCAGCGCCGGCAAAGACCCGCGCGCACGCTTCTGAGCTGCGGTTACGCGAGAATTTAGGCCGAGCCGTCCGCCGTGGGCACGCTCCCACAGTGTGGGTACGGCCCATCGAGTTGCCCCGGGCAGCGGCAGGCCGACGAGCAGGCTCACCGGACGGCGGCGGATCGCGCCGATTTGCAGAGCCGAGATCTGGGGGCCGGGCGGTGGCGGCACGCCCACGTGGGCGAGGATCGCTTGATGATCTCCCGCAACAGCCCGGCCTGGCGACGGATCAGCGCAGTGGTCGCGGTGCCCCTCGCGCTCGGCGCCTGCGCCGCTGGCGACCATCGGGGCCAGGGCGGGGACGCTCCACCCCGGCAGCCGACCGCACCGAGCCCGTCGGCAAGTGTCGACGCGCCGCCGTCGTGCCCGGCCAGCGGCGTACGGATCCGGTCGACCGGCGGGGACGCCGCGATGGGACTGCGCGCCCTCGGCCTGGAACTGGTCAACTGCGGCGACCGCCCCTACCAGCTCAACGGGTACCCCGTGCTGCACGTGTTCGACGAGCAACACGAGCCGGTCATGTTGCGCGTCGTCAACGGCGCGAAGGAGATCACCTCGGGCTTCGACCAACCACCCCGACAGGTCACCCTCGCCGCCGGGGAGCGGGCCACCGCCGTGGTGCTCTGGCGCAACCTGGTCACCGACTCGACGGTGGTGGCCACCAACGGTGAGTTCCTGACGGTTGCGCCCGCGGCCGGCCAGCCGGGCGAAGAGGTGGACCCGGACGGCCCGATCGACCTGGGCAACACCGGCCGGATCGGGGTCAGCGCCTGGAAGAAGGCCGACCCGTCCGCGCCGGTGCCGTCGCGCCCCACCCCGCCACCGGTGCCGAGCGCGGTGCCGTCGTCGGTCAGCCCACCCGACGGTCGGCTGTGAGCCCCGACCCTAGGAGGTGATGTCCTTGCGGGTGAAGCGCCAGAAGGCCAGCCCCCAGAACAGCGTCGCGTAGCTGATCGCCGAGATGCAGCCGCGTACCACGTCGTCGGTCTGCACCGGGGTGGAGAGCAGGCCCAACCAGGCGGTGCTGAAGTGGGTGGGTAGGAAGTCCCGCAGCGCGCCCAGGGCGGTGATCTGGTCCAGGATGCTGGACAGGATCCAGAGCAGCACCGCACCGCCGACCGCGCCGAGCGCGGCGTCAGTGGTCACCGACAGCAGGAACGCCAGCCCGGCCACCACAAGCAGGACGACCGCCAAATAGCCGAGCACGGCAAGCAACCGGAGCAACCCCTCGGTGGGTTCCAGCTCGGCGGCGACAGTGCTGCGCAGCGGCGACCAGCCGTAGCGCAGGGTGCCGGCCAGCAGGGCGGTGCCGGCCAACAGCACCAGAGCCAGTCCCGAGTACGCCAGCGCGACCACCAGCTTCACCGTCAACAACCGGGCCCGGGGCACCGGGATCGCCAGCAGGTACCGCAGGCTGCCCCAGCTCGCCTCACTGGCCACCGTGTCGCCGCAGAACAGCGCGACGACCACCACGAGCAGGAACGACGCCGACACGAAGATCGAGAAGAGGGTGAAGTTGAGGCCGCCGGAGGTGGCCAGGTCCACAAGGCTGGCGAACTCGTTGTTGCCGTTGTCGTCATCGCCACCGGAATTGAACTGGAAGGCGATCAGGATGATCAGTGGCAGCAGCACCATGAACCCGAGCGCCAGCTGGGTCCGCCGCCGGGACGCCTGCCGACGG
Organism: Micromonospora sp. NPDC049047; assembly: GCF_040649135.1. Classification (NCBI taxonomy): domain Bacteria; kingdom Bacillati; phylum Actinomycetota; class Actinomycetes; order Micromonosporales; family Micromonosporaceae; genus Micromonospora; species Micromonospora sp. NPDC049047. Next base: position 55,831 of record NZ_JBEZEY010000009.1, on the reverse strand, counting down.
AACTCCGCCGCGAACGGCATGGTGGCCGACGGCCGGTAGCCCCGGGCCTCACCCGCGTCGACAACAGCCATCACCGGTCACCGCTTCCCCGAGAGTTGTCGCCCACCAGGGCGAGGAACGCGTCCTCCAGGCGGCGCCGCGGCACCACCCGGTCCACCCCGATGCCGGCGCGCACCAGCTCGGCCACCACCTCGCTGCGGGCCGTGCCGTTGGTGTCCACCACCAACTGGCCGTCGCTCTCCGGCAACACGCGGACCCCGTGCAGCCGGTCCAGTACGGCCCGCGCCGCCACCGGGTCGGTGACGTCGAACAGCACGCTCGGCGACTCGCCGACGATCTCCTCCACCGGCCCGGACGCCACGATCCGGCCCTTGTTGACCACCACCGCGTGGGTGCACGTCTGCTCCACCTCGGCCAACAGGTGGCTGGAGACCAGCACCGCCCGACCGTCAGTGGCGTAGCGCTGGAGCACGCGGCGCATCTCGGCGATCTGCGGCGGGTCGAGCCCGTCGGTCGGCTCGTCCAACACGAGCAGCTCGGGCAGGCCGAGCATGGCCTGGGCGATGGCGAGGCGCTGACGCATGCCGTGGCTGTAGTTCTTGATCTTCCGCTGCACGGAGTCGCCCAGCCCGGCGATCTCCAGGGCCGCGTCGAACCGGGCGTCCTCCCACGGTCGGCCGGTGGCCCGCCAGTACGCCTTCAGGTTCTCCAGCCCGGACAGGTGCGGCAGGAAGCCGGGTCCTTCGACAAGCGCGCCGATCCGGGACAGCACCGGCGAGCCGGGCACCAGCCGGCGACCGAAGACGTAGATCTCCCCGGCGGTCGGCTGGGTCAGCCCCATCAGCACGCGCAGGGTGGTGGTCTTACCGGCGCCGTTGGGTCCGAGCAGACCCACCACCTGACCGGGCTGCACCTCGAAGTCGACGTTCGACACCGCCACGAAGCCGTCCGCGTACTCCTTGCGCAGCGCGCGCACGGCCAACGGCGTGTCCGCGTACTCCGGATGCACCGAGCGGTCCTGGCGGCGGTGCCGGCGGCGCAGGACGGCGACGACCACGACGAGGCCGATCGCGATGGCGGCGAGCAGGCCGGCGAGCACCCAGCGCCAGATCGTCGCGGCGGTGGGGATCGGCTCACCGTCGACAGTGGGCAGGCTGACCGCGCCGTCGGCCGCCACCGTGTAGACGGTCGGTTCGGCGGGAGTGGTGTACGCCTGGTCGGAGGTCGCCACCACCAGGCGCAGCCGGTGGCCGGCCTCCACCCGGCGGACGATCCCGGGCAACGTCACGGTGACCGGGCGGGCGTCCTGCACCCGCTGCGGCAGGCCGGTGAGCCGGATCGGGGCGACCAGCCCGTTCGGCAGGGTCGCCGCGCCGTCCTTGTCGACGTCGTAGAGCTTGACGAAGAGCACCGCCGTGCCGGTCGGCGAAGCGGCCCGCAGGGTGACGGTGGGCGCACCGGCCACGTCCACCGCCTCGGTGAGCGGGGTCGACTCGAACCGGGCGTGTTGGCCCGGCACGTCGCCGGCCACCCCGTCCAGCAGGGAGGTGAGCCCACCGGCGAACGGGATCGAGGAGATGGCGGCCGGGTTGCCGTTCGGCGGGTTCGCGATCGGCTGGGCCGGTCCGGCGACGGTGATCTCCCGGCGGGCGTTTCCGGTGAGGCCCGGATAGTCCGCGCGGCGGAAGCCGGTGGCGACCAGACCCCTGTCGAGCGCGTCGAAGCCGGCGATCCGCGACCAGGTGAAGCCGTCGCCGGGCGCGTCGCCCTCGCCCTTGACGTAGTGGTCGAGCCACTGAACGGTCAGGAACTTCACCCGGTCGGAGTCCGAGCGGGGTCCACTGCCCCCGTCGTGACCGCCGGTGAACCAGGCGACCCGCACCGGGGTGCCGGCGGCGGCGATGCCCTTCGCGTTCGCGTCCGCCTCGCCGAGCGGGAAGAGGGTGTCCGCCTCGCCCTGCACCAGCAGGGTGGGTGCCTTGATCCGGTCCAGTACGCCGGCCGGGCTGGAGCGGCGCAGCAGGTCCACGGCCGCCTGGTCGGCCTGCCCGGCGGTGGCGATCCGCAGGTACGCGGCGCACACGTCGGCCGCGAACCGTCCGCAGGACGGGTCGGCCGCACCGGCCGGGGCACCACCGGGACCGCTGCCCGGACCGGCACCCGGCCCCGGGCTGGGCGGGCCGGCCGACGCCGGTGCGCCCTGCGGCTGGGCCGCGGTCCCGCCGGAGAGCCCCGCCGGGCCGGAACCCACGTTGCCGCCGCCGCCGAAGAAGAGACCGGCCCATCCCTTCTTGAACACACCCTCGGTCGGGGCCGCGCCGGTGCTCTCCGGCAGGAAGGCACGGGACAGGTCGTTCCAGGTGATCATGGGGACGATCGCGTCGACCCGCTGGTCCTGGGCGGCCAGCAGCAGCGCCAACCCGCCGCCGTACGAGCCGCCGACCACACCGACCTTCGGGTCACCGGCGGCGTCGGTGCGGACCTCGGGTCGGGCGGCCAGCCAGTCCAGCAACCGCTGAGCGTCGCGCACCTCGTAGTCCGGGTTGTCCAGATGGATCTCGCCGCCACTTTTGCCGAAACCCCGTGCGGTCCAGGTGAGCACCGCGTAGCCGCGCCCGGCGAACTCCTCCGCGTCGGAGCGCACCGACTCCTTCGTGCCGCCGAACCCGTGTGCCAACAGCACCGCCGGGACCTTCCGACCGGACGAGGCGTCGTCGGGCAGGTAGAAGGTGGTGTCGAGGTCGACCGGCTGGTCGCCGGACGGTCCGGAGCGGACGGTGAGCATCGCGCTCTCGGTGCGTACGCCCGGCCCCTTCGGCCACACCGCCCAGGTCACGGCGGCGGCCAGCAGCACGACGACAGCCGCGGCGGCGATCGCGCGACGGCGGGTGGGCAGGGCACGCCGGAACCACGCGGCCGGCGACGGCGATGTCATGCGGCACACGGTACGGCGCGCAGGCTGAGCATTAGCTGAGATCCGCCGTACGTCCGTCCGGTTGCCCCGATCGGTGTGCGGAGGTCAGCGAGCGCGCCGTGTCGGGCGCGGCCCAGTGAGTTGAATTCGGATCCCGTGAATTCCGATCTTTCACAGATATCAACCTGGATCCCTCCATGTCACACCCATCGACGAAACAGAGCGTGTCGGGAACGCGGGCGAATGGTGACATTGCTCGAACTGACGCGAACCTGACTCGTCCAGGAAGGCCTGACCAGCAGGGGGGTCGGTTAGTTTTCCGGTCCGGTGCACGGGACTTGTCGGGCCACCCGACGCCGCGCCGATCCGCGCCCCATGCCGGAGGAGACACAACCATGACAGTCCCCGCGCCGCGGGCCCGTCGACGTCCGTCCACCCTGGGCCGACTGCTGCCGCTGCTGCTCATCGGGGCGCTACTGGCACCGGTGGGGCTGCTCGTCACGTCCGCCTGGCGGCAGACCACCGACGACCGGGCCCTGGCCGTCCGGGAACGACTCGGCGTGCAGTACCTCACCGCGCTGGGCTCGGTCACCGACGCCCTGGTGGAGGCCCAGTCCGCCGCGGTCAGCGGTCGACCGGTGACCGGCGACGCGCTGAACCGGGCGGTCGAGGAGGCCGCCGCGGTGGACGCCCGCATCGGCGCCGAACTGCTCAGCCAGGAACGCTGGGCCGGGGTGCGAGCCAAGCTGGAGGCACTGCGCGGGCGCAGCCCCGCCGACCCGGAGTCCGCCTACACGGCGTACGGCGAGGCCTCGGACCTGCTGCTGGCCCTGCACCGCAAGGTTCGGGAGAGTTCCGGGCTGGTCCGCGACCCCGTCGCCGACTCCTTCTTCCTCCAGGACAGCGCCGGCCAGGAACTACCCGAGGCGGTGGTGGCCGCCGGCCGGCTCGCCGACCTGGGCACGCTTGTCTCCCGGCGGCCAGCCGCCGAGCAACCCCGCGGCCTGATGGAGCTGACCGGTCTGCGGGTGACCGCCCTGGCACCCGCCGGTGACCTCGTCGACAACCTGCGCTCCGCCGTGGACGGCTCGGAGAGCACCGACCTCGGTGCCAACGTGCTGACCCCACTTGACACCTATCAGCGCTCGGTGGAGGCCCTTGCCGCGTCCTCCACCCCGACCACTGGCACAACTGTGTTGGACCCCGGTCAGCTGAGAACCGCCGCACTCAACACGCACCGCGCGGCCCGTCAACTTCAGCCGGTCATCCTCGCCGAGCTGGACGCCCTGCTCGTCGAGCGCATCGACGGGTTCGACCGGGACCGCTGGCTGATCGGCGCGGCCGGGGCGCTCGCCGTGCTCCTGCTGGGCTGGCTCGCCGCGCTGCTTGTCGCCGCCCGTGGCCGGGCCCGACGCCGGGCGGCGATGGCGGCGACCCACGCGGAGAGCGGCGACATCCCGTCACCTGCCGAATCGTGGCAACCGGTGCCAGGCGACCCGCTCGGGCTGCAACCGGCCGGCGCGGCCCGCGACGCGGAGCCCGCGCAGTGGGGGGCCTTCGATGCTGCTCGGTAGGCTCCGGATCCGCGGCAAGCTCGCGCTGCTCGTGGTGATCCCACTGCTCAGCATGATCGGCCTGGCCGTGCCCGTGATGCTCGACCGGGTGAACGCGGCGCAGCGGGCCGGCGACACCGCCGAGCGGGTACGACTCGCCAGTCGGGTCGGCAGCCTGGTCCAGGACCTTCAGCAGGAGCGCATCCTCTCCGTCGGTTTCCTGCTCGGCCGGGTCGAGGGCAGTGAGCTGGTCCGTAAGTCCGCCGACGTGGACGACCGGGTGGCGGACCTTCGGGCGGAGCGCGGCGACGCGTTCACCGATCGGGTCGACCGCGCCCTCAACGCGGTGTCCAACCTCGTCGACCTGCGGACGGCAGTGCTGGCCCGGACCGCCAACCCGGGTCAGGTGATGGATGCTTTCGGCCCGGTCAACAAGGGGATCATCGAGTCGTTGCAGCTCGTCATCGGAGTGGACACCGACACGTTGGCGGGCCGGCAGGTGCTCGCCCTCGACGGGCTGCTCCGCGCCGACGAGGGCCTGGGCACCTGCGCCACCCTGAGCCTGCTGGTCAAGGCGATCGGCAACCCGGACACCACCGCCGGATATGTGGCGTGCATCGCCGCGCTGATGGTCGACAACCAACGCTACCGAAGCCTGATCACGCCCGAGCAGCTCACGGTGGCCCAGCTCAACGACGCGGCCGTGGCCGCGCGTACCAGCCCCGACTTCCTGCTCAGGAGTGCCCGGGACCCGGCCGCCGCGGTCCGCCCGGTGCCGATGGAGGCGCTCTTCCCGGCCGTCCGCACGATGATCCGACTCGGTCAGTTCGTGGAGAAGAAGCTGGTCGCCGACGTGCTCACCGAGGTCACCGCAGAGCAGCGGCGGGCGCTCACCGCCGCGTACCTGGTCGGGGCCGCCGCGGCGCTGATCCTGGCGCTTGTGGTGCTGCTCAGCGTGGCGGTGGCGCGGACGGTGGCCCGACCGCTTACCCGACTCACCCGCTCGGCCGACCGGGTCGCCCGGGTCGCCGAGGCGGAGCTGGTCCGGGTCACCGACGACGAGGGGGAGAGCCCGCAACCGGTCCGGCTGGAACCCGTCGACATCCGGGCCAACGACGAGATCGGTGACCTGGCGCGGGCCTTCGACCGGGTGCAGAACACCGCCGCCCGGCTGGTCGAACGGCAGGTCGCCGGCCGACGCAACGTGGCGCAGATGTTCGGCCACGTCGGGCGGCGAACCCAGAACCTGGTGGGCCGGCAACTCGCGCTGATCGACCGGTTGGAGCAGCAGGAGGCCGACCCGGGCCGACTGGAACACCTGTACCGGCTCGACCACATCTCCAGCCGGTTGCGGCGCAACGCCGGCAGCCTTGTGGTGCTCTCCGGTTCGGCCGGCGCCGACGCCCACACCGCGCCGGTGCCGCTTGCCGACGTGGTCCGGTTGGCGCTCGGCGAGATCGAGGACTACACCCGGGTCGAGGTGCGGGTGCCGGCGGGCATCTCGGCCGCGCCGGCGGTGGTCGGCGACCTCATCCTGGCGCTTGCCGAACTCATGGAGAACGCCACAGCCTTCTCCCCACCGCACACCCGCGTACTGGTGGCCGCCGACGCCTCCGGCCTCGGCGCCCGGATCACCGTGGTGGACCACGGCATCGGCATGGCTGAGCAACGGCTGGCCGAGGAGAACGCCCGGCTCACCCGCCGGGAACGACTCGACCTGGCACCGACCGAGGTGCTCGGTCTCTTCGTGGTGGGCCGGTTGGCCCGCCGCCACGGCTGGGAGGTGGGCCTGGCCGCCACCGGCGGCGGCGGGGTGACCGCACACCTGGAGATCCCATCGACGTCGCTGGTGCTTCGCCGCGCCGACCCGGCCGGGAGCGCAGTCGCCCGAGCCTCGGTGCCGGAGCGGGACCGGCGTACGGCAGCCGCATCCCAGCGCGCCGCGCGGGCCATCACAGCGGCCGTCGACGAAGCGGCCCGCTTCGACTCGGACCTGCTCAGCCGGGCCACCCGCAGCCTGGAGACCAGCCCGTCCTGGAACGCGTTCGGCGGCCAGCAACAGCAGACCACCCCCGTCGTCGAGGAGTCGGAACCGGCTGGCACACCGACCACGCCGCGGGTCCGGCAGCGGGTGCCGGGAGCAAGCCTGCACGCCACCGCCAACCCGACCCGGCCGGTGGACGCGACCGACGCGGACCCCGCTGCCGCCCAGGCGCTTGTCGAGGCGTTCCAGGCCGGGGTACGCCGGGCCGAATTGAACACTGTCGACCTGCCGAGCGCACCGGGGGGCGCCGGCCCTACGGTGACCGGTGGTGCCGGTCCGTCCGACACCGTCCCGGGTCGGTCCCTACTGAACCGACGGGTGCCGGGGGCGAACCTCACTGTCGTCCCGGCCTGTCAGCCACCCAGCACGCACCTCGGTGACCCGGCCGAGGTCCGCAAGCGCATCAACGAGTTCGAGGAGGGCGTTGCCCGTGCCCTCCTCGAAGTCGGCCCCGACCGCCGGAACGAAGAAGGATCATCACGGTGACCAGTCCCTTCCTGCACGACAACGTCGACCAGAGCCAGACCGGCGCCAGCGGGGACCTCAGCCCGGAGGCCCGTACGTTCAACTGGCTGCTGGACTCCTTCACCTCCGGCACGGCCGGGGTGCTGGAGGCGATCGCGGTCTCCTCGGACGGCCTGCTGATGGCCATGTCGGCGATCAAGGACCGGTCCAACGCGGAGCGGTTGGCCGCTGTGGTCTCCGGGATGACGAGTCTCGCCGGTGGGGCGGCCAGTTGGTACGCGCTCGGTGGCTTGAACCGGGTGATCGTCGACATGGCCGACGGCTACCTGCTGATCAGCGCGATCAGCAGCGGTTCCGTGCTCGGGGTGGTCGCCGACCGGTCGGCCAACCTGGGCACCGTCGCGTACGAGATGACGCTCTTCGCCGGGCGGGCCGGTGGTGCCCTGACCCCGCGGCTGATCGTCGAGTTGAAGAACGCCGTTCAGCAGTGACAGCCGACGTCGCCGGTGAGGATCCGGACCCGGAACCGAGGGCCCGGGTCCGCCCGTACCTGCACACGCCGCCCCCCACCGACGCGGGCGAGGTGGTGGTGCCGGCGTTCACGGAGCCGGAGCCGGAGGAGTGTCGGCCCGCCGGTCCCCGGCCGTTCGTGCTCACCTCCGGACGGGTGGCGGGTGCCGACCCGGCGATCGGGCTGGAGACGCAGGTGACCGCCCGGATGGACGGCGGCTGGCCGACGGGCCCGCCCGGCGCCCTGCTGGCACCGGAATCCCAGGCGATCATCGCGCTCTGCGCCGCACCGATCTCGGTCGCCGAGATCTCGGCCCGCGCCCGGCTGCACCTGGGCGTGACGCGGGTCCTGGTCGGCGACCTACGGGCGGCCGGACACCTGGACGTGCACGTCACCGACACCAACGACGCCGCCGACCCCGACCTCATCCTGCGAGTGATTGATGGACTTCGTGCGATCTCCTGAATGGCCGGTCGCCCCGCTCGGCGGGGTCGCCGCAAACAGCGCCGCCGCCCGGTACGCCGTGCCCGCTGGGCCGGCAGTCGGACGGGCCGGACTGCCGCCTCCGCCGTACCAGCCGCCGTCCGGCGCGGGGGCGTCCGTGCCGCCGGTCGGTAGGCCGGCGGCACCGCCGATCCCGGTCAAGATCCTGGTGGCCGGTGGCTTCGGGGTGGGTAAGACCACCACAGTGGGTGCGATCTCCGAGATCGCTCCCCTGACCACCGAGGCCGAGATGACAAGCGCCGGGATCGGCGTGGACGATCCGGGTATCCGTTCCAACAAGACCACCACGACTGTGGCGATGGACTTCGGCTGCGTGACCATCGACCGCAGTCTGAAGCTCTACCTGTTCGGCACGCCCGGGCAGGCCCGGTTCGGCTTCATGTGGGAGGACCTCGCCCGCGGGGCACTCGGTGCGCTGGTGGTGGTGGACAGCGCCCGACTCGACGACTGCTTCCCCGCCATCGACTTCTTCGAACGGGCCGGCCTGCCGTTCGTGGTCGGGGTCAACGCCTTCGACGGACGGTTGGCCCTGGAACTCGGTGAGATCCGCTGGGCCCTGGCCATCGGTGACCACGTGCCACTTGTGCAGTTCGACGCCCGGGACCGGCTCTCGGTACGGGACGCCCTGCTTGTCGTCCTGGACCGCGCGCTGGAACGTGCCACCCGGGACAGACAGGCCTGAGCCGACCGGCTCCGAGCGTGCGGGAAGGGGTGATCTGGTGAGGGGCGACCTGGACGAGACGCTGGCCCGACTGGCCCGGCGCGAGGAGGCGCGGCGCCGGCTGGCCAACGAGCGTGACGTCAGCGCGTCACCGCCGGGGCCGTCCGGTCCCGGTCCGGACGACGTCCGCAGCGCCGGGTCGGGGCGCCACGATCCCCGGCACGCGGGGGCGGACTCGCCGGGCGAGGTGGCCGGATGGGGGCCGGTCGAGGAGGTGGCCGAGGCGGTCCGCCAGGTCGTCGGCAGCCATCCCGGGCTGGCGGTGACAGTGCAGGTGCAGCATGAGGGGCGGACGTACCCGATGCGGGTCTGCTGGGACGGGCCGGCCGTCACGGTCGGGCCGGTGCCCCCGGCGGCGCCGGTGGAACCCCCGCCGGCCTGGCCGCTGTCCGGCCGGACGGTCCCCGAGTGGGCGCCCGGCCCGGACGCGTTGACCCCGGACCCGGCGGCCCGGTTGGCCGAGCTGATCCGGCAGGACCCGTCGTTGTTGGACGAGTTGGATCCGCGGCGCTGACCGGTGGGGCTGGCCGGCGGCGGCTACGGTCGGGCGGTGGCACAACCCGACCTGACCTTGACGGCGAGCCTACGACCGGCCGCGCTGGACGCCCGACGGGGCATCGTACGGCTGCATCCGGAGGCGCTCACCGCGCTGGGACTGCGGCCCGGCGACCCGGTCCGGCTCGCCGGCCGCCGGGAGACGGCGGGGATCGTGGCGACCGCCGCACCGGGCGCGAGCAGCGCCCTGCTGTACGCGGACGACCTGACCCTGGGAAACCTGGGCGTACGCGACGGCGCCCAGGTGCGGGTCGGCCCGGTGCCGCTGGTGCCGGCGACCCGGGTCATCCTGGCCGGGCCGGTGGAGGTGGTCGCGGCGGTGAGTCCGGAGATGCTCCGGCTGGCTCTGCTGGGCAAGGTGCTCACCGCCGGAGACGACGTGTCGCTGCTGCCCCAGGACGTGCTGCCGGACGCCTCGGTGCGCAGCCTGGTCGAGGCGGCTCGGCGCAGCCTCGCCAACACCGTCGGTGTCGCCTGGACCAGCACTCTGCTGACCGTTCGGACCGTCGAGCCGGCCGTCGGCGCGCTTGTCACGATGGACACGGTGGTCGGCTGGGAGCACGGCCCGGTCACCCACGGCGGACCTGCCCCGGTCGACGCCGGGTGGACGCGGCCGTCCCGGACGGACGACGCGGCCCCGGCGGTGGACCAGCCCGACGACCCACCGGACGTGGACGAGCTGCCCGGATTGCGGCCCCAGGCCGAGGAGTTGACCGAACTGCTCGACCTCGGCTTCCACCACCGGGAGGTGTTGGGCCGGTTGGGCACCGCCGTCTCGCTGGGGGTGCTGCTCGTCGGTCCGGCCGGCTCCGGCAAGTCGGCGCTGGTCCGGGCCGTTGCCGCTCGGGTGGGAGCCCGCGTCCACCCGCTGTGGGCACCCGAGGTGGCCGCGTCGACGAACCAGGCCGCCGCCGACCGGTTGCGGGCCGCGGCGACGGCGGCCCGAGCCGGCGGGCCGGCGGTGCTGCTGGTCAGCGACGTCGAAGCGCTCGCACCGGCGGAGCACCCCGGTCCGGTGGCGACTGTGTTCCGCCAGGTGCTCGCCGAGTGTGTCCGGGCCGGTGTCGCGGTGGTCTGCGCAACCGGCCGACCGGAGGCGGTCGACCCCGGGCTGCGCGCACCCGATCTGCTGTCGCTGCGGATCAGCATTCCGCTTCCCGACCAGGCGTTACGCCGCGAACAGCTCACAGTGCTGACCCGGCAGGTGCCGCTCGCCGAAGACGTCCGGTTGGACGAGGTGGCCGCGCGTACCCCCGGGTTCGTCGCGGCGGACCTGGCCGCGCTGGTCCGGGAGGCCGGGGTACGCGCGGCGTTGCGGCAGAAGTCCGCCGAGACGCCGACGGTGTCGATGGCGGACTTCACCGCCGCCCGGGAGGTGGTCCGGCCGACCACGATGGCGGCCTCGACCCTGGATCTGGCGTCGGTGACCCTTGACGACGTGGGTGGCCTGGACGAGGTCAAGCAGACGCTCACCGAGTCGGTGCTGTGGCCGTTGACCTACCCGGACACCTTCGCCCGGCTCGGGGTGCAGCCGCCCCGCGGTGTGCTGCTCTACGGGCCACCGGGCTGCGGCAAGACCTATCTGGTCACCGCGCTCGCCGGGTCCGGGCGGGCCAACGTGCTGTCGGTGAAGGGCGCGGAACTGCTCTCCAAGTGGGTCGGCGAGAGCGAACGGGCGGTCCGCGAACTGTTCCGTCGGGCCCGGGAGGCGGCCCCCACCCTGATCTTCCTGGACGAGGTGGACGCCCTGGCGCCGGTGCGCGGCCAGGCCACCGACGGGGGCACCACGGACCGGGTGGTCGCCGCGCTGCTCACCGAGTTGGACGGGGTGGAGACGCTGCGCAACGTGGTGGTGGTCGGTGCCACCAACCGCCCCGACCTGGTCGACCCGGCGCTGCTGCGGCCGGGCCGGTTGGAGCGGCTGGTCTACGTGCCACCGCCGGACGGACCCGCCCGCGCGGAGATCCTGCGAGCCGCGTCCCGGCAGGTGCCGCTGGCGCCGGACGTCGACCTCACGGCCCTCGGCGACGAGCTGACCGGCTTCTCCGCGGCGGACTGCGCGGCGCTGGTCCGGGAGGCGGCGCTGGCCGCGATGCGGGAGTCACTTGCCGCCGCCACTGTCACCGCCGGGCACGTGGCGACGGCACGGGCCCGGGTGCGCCCGTCGTTGGACCCGGCCCAGGTCGCCGCGCTCGCCGGGTACGCCGCCCGCCGGGGCTGAACACCGTTCCCAACCTTTTGGCGGTCTCGGAGTGTTATTAGGGCGTCACATTCCTCTGTGGAGTCCTCCACCTGGACGTCAGGCGGTGTCCGTTGCGCAAACTGCTGTCCCTCCTCCTCACCCCGCTGGTCGCGGCGGCGACACTGGCCACTGTCGGTGCGTCGGCGGCCGCCCAACCGGCGAAGCCGTTCCCGGCCCGGATCGCCCTGCCCGACGGTTTCACCCCGGAAGGGCTGACGATCGGTCGGGGGACGACCGTGTACGTCGGGTCCGTCCTGGACGGCGCGGTGTGGCGCGGTGACCTACGCACCGGGCGCGGCTCGGTGCTGATCCCCGGCACGCCCGGCACCGCCAAGGCAGGGCTCAAGATCGACCCGAGGGGCCGGCTCTGGACCGCCGACTTCACCGGCGGTGGAGCCAGCGTGTACGACCCGGGCAGCGGCGCCAGGCTGGCCCACTACCAGTTCACCACCGACCCCAACAGCCTGGTCAACGACCTGGTGATCACCGACCGGGCGGTCTACTTCACCGACTCCACCCGACCCGTGCTGTACGTGGTGCCGCTCGGCCAGGGTGGCCACCTGCCTGCCCCGGCCGCCGTCCGGGTGCTGCCCCTCACCGGTCCGGGGGCGACACCTGACGCGTTCAACAACGGAATCGCGGCGCTTCCGGACGGCGACCTGCTTGTCGCGCAGATGCTCATCGGGCAACTCGTCCGCGTCGACCCGCGCACCGGTGCCAGCCGCGTCTTCGACCTGGGCGGCTACTCGGTGGACCGGGCCGACGGGCTGGTGCTACGCGGTCGCACCCTGTACGTGATCCGGAACCTGACGAACGTCATAGCTGTGGTCCGACTCAACGCCGGTTACACCTCCGGGACGGTGCAGCGGGAGATCACCGGTCCGCAGCTGCGCTCACCGGCCACCGGCGACCTGCTCGGTTCGGCGCTGTACGTGGTGAACGGCAGGTTCGACGTGGAGTCGACGCCGAGCACCGACTACGACATCGTCCGCGTACCGGCCTAAGTCGAGAGCGGTCGGCGGTGACCCTGCGGTCGCCGCCGACCGGACCGGGGCAGACCGGGACACCTCAGAGTGTGGGCAGTGTCGAGTCGAGACAGATCTCGGCGCGCACCTTGCCGTCGGCCTCGTACAATTTCGCGCCACACTTCTGCAATACGGCGACCGCGCCGAAGTTGTCCGGCGTCGTTTCGGCGACCACCACCCGCATGCCGGCCCGAGCGGCGGCGTTCAGCAACTCCCGCAGCGCCGCCGCCCCGATCCCCTGCCCGCGCGCTGAGCGTCCGAGCCACAGGCCGGTCTCCACAGTGCCGGGCTCGTCACAGCGCGTCATCCTGACCATACCCAGCACCTCGCCGCCGACGAGGATCGCGTACATCTGCGAACGGGTCGGGCCGTCCAGCCCGCCGAAGCTGGCCCGATGGAACTCCCGAAACGCCTCTCGGCGGGCGAGCGACCAGCCGGCGGGGGCCTCGACCGGAGGCATCACATCGCTAGGCTCCGCCTCGGCAGCCGCTACGGAGAGCAACGGCTCCAGGTTCTGCTCGTCCACCGGCTCCAGCCGGACCGCACCCGCCACGTGCCGCAGTCTGCCGCGCTCATCGGCCGAAGTCCACCCTATCGGCCATCCACTGGCGGTCCGGACAGCGGTACCGGCCGGTCGGGCGGGCGGGGTGTTCCGCATCACGCTCTGTTGTCACCCGACCGGGTGTAAGAGGCTCAAACCGCCGGCCCGAACTCGCAGAACACCACAGACGCGTCGTCGGTGGGCTTGTGCCTGCGCAACCGGTCGGGGTGGTCACGCTCGGCGGCCCGGACCCGGTCGAGCAACGCGCCCGGCCCGTCCGCGCTCAGCAGGTCCAGCAGGCCGGGCCAGTCGGTCAACCCGAACTGCTCCACAGCGCTTGACGCGCCGTCGCTGAGCAGCGCCGCCCGGCGCAGCGCCGTCGCCCCGTGCCGGGGCAGGGTGCCGGTCACCGCGTGGAAGGCCGCGTCCGGATCGGCCGCCGCGACCCAGTAGCCGTGGGTACGGTTCATCCGCTCCCGCTGGACGCTCACGGCGTGCCGGAAACGGGTGACCGGGTCCACGGCCCCGCCCGGCACCATGGCGACCGTCTCCCGCAGCTCCGCGATCGAGGCGTCCAACCGGTCGTCGGTCACCACGCTGACCTGACCGCCGCAGTCCAGCACCAGCGGGCTGTCGCAGAGCACCAGGTAGTCGACCTGATCGCCGCAGTCGCGCAGGAGGCACACGGTGCTGGACGGGGTGCCGGGATGGTCGAGGTCGCACTGCTCACCGTGGTCGGCGCGGACCGCGAGGATCGCGGCGGCCAGGTTGCTGGTCAGCCGGGCCGCCGGACGGACCGCCTCCGCCACGGCGAGCCGGGCGGCGAGGTGCCGGACGTACCACTCCGGCCCGTGCACGCAGCCGGTGTCGAAACCCTCCGGCACCGTCGCACCGTCGAGGACACCGACAAGCGGCCCGATCTGGAACACCAGGTCCTCGTTGACCGGCCGACCCGGGGCCGGCGCGGACGCGGATCGCACCCGCATCACCGGCGCCGACCCCGCCGCGCCGACCGGGTCAGCGCTGCCGGAGATCATCAGCCGCCGCATGGGTTTCCCCCTGCACCTGACCGGCGGCCGAGCGGCCCTGGTCGCGTACCGCTGACACTCCCTGCTGGGCGCTTGACCGCACCGACTGTGCCGCCTGCTGCGCGGGCCCGCGCAGGTTGTCCTGCATCTGGTGGCCGACCTGGCTCGCCTGTTGGCGAAGCTGGTCGGAGTGCTCACTGACCATGCCGCGGGCCCGGCCGGCGAGTTGCCGCTCCCGCCCGCTCGGCGGGATCAGCGAGGCGGCCAGCAGACCGACACCGAACGCGACCAGACCGGCGGCCAGTGGGTTGCCCTGGGCCTGCTCGCGGGACTGTTGCCCGAGCGACCGGGTCTCGTCACGTACCGCGCCGGCCGCGTGCGACATCCGCTGGCTGGCCTCCTGCCCCATGTGACTCGAGCTGCCCATCATCTTCTCCTTCGCTCGGGTGAGCGCGCCGCGCGCCTGCCCGACGCTGTCACCGGCGATCCGACGCGGGTTGACCTTGTCGGTCAGGGCGTCGACGTCACTGCTCAACTCGTTGCGGGTGGTCTCGATCTCCCGCCGGATCCGGTCCGGATCACTGGACATGAGTTGTCTCCTCCCGACTGGTTCACCGACCCCGCAGGGCGTCCGGCAAGTCCCGGGCGGTCTGCTTCGTCCGGGGCAGTACGGCACGCGCGCGCTTCAGCTGGGTCCGCGCGTTGAGGAAGAGACCGCCGGCGACGGCCGCCCAGAGAATCGCGACGATCAGCGCCGCCCATCCCTGGTCCATCGCGTTGGACAGCCCCCACCACACCGCGTACGACACGAACAGCACGGCCAGGAACCCGGCGAGCCCCGCACCGCCGAACATGCCGCCGGCCTTGCCCGCCTGGCTGACCTCCTCGCGCAGCTCGGCCTTGGCCAGCTCGACCTCCTTGCGCACCAGCGTCGACATGTCCCGGGTCACGTCACCGAGCAGTTCGCCGACCGACGCCTGGGTGCGTTCCTTCTCCGGGGCGCTCACGGTGCCACCCCACCGGGCAGGTCCGACTCGGGACGACCGGCCGGCGAAACGTTCTGCGCCCGCGCCGTCCCGACGTACGGCTGCTCGCCGGCATCCATTGGTGCGCCCTGCGGTGCCGGCGGGGCGCCGCCCGCGCTCCCACTCGCACCGTTGCCGGATGCCGGCGCGGTCAGGCCACGGGTGAGTCGCCCGACCAGCAGCCCGGCGACAGCCGCACCCGCCAGGAACGTCCCCGGGTGTTGGCGCGCGTAGCTGCGCACCTCGTCGAGCACCTCACCGGGTTCGCGTTCGTCGAGCCACCCCGCGGCCTGCTGGGCGGCGTCGCCGGCTCGGCGTACCACCTGACCGGCCAGTCCGGAATCGCCGTCCCGGTCGGCCATCGAAGTGAGGTTCTGACCCAGATCGCGCAGACCGTCGGCCGCACGCCGCTGCTGCGTCTGCGCCTGGTCACGTAGCTGGCCGGTGGCTTGACCGGTCAACTGCTGGGCTTGTCGTCGCGCCTCGGCGGCCACCTGACCGCCCTGTTCGGCGGCGGTGTGGGCGACCTGACCGCCCGCCTGGCTGGCCTGGTGGCCCACTCGGGAGGCCTCCTGCCGGGCCTGCTGCGCACGCCCGCTCTGATTCGTTGCCGTCATGCTCCGCTCCCCTCCTGGGTGCTCGGTCGCCTGGCGACCCCGGAACATCTCCCGCCTACCCACCTGGCCAACAGCCATGCGGTGTGCCGGCTGGCCAGGCGGCCGGACCCGGCAGCCAGGGAGACACCGGGACGAACCGGCGAGGTCGGTCGCGAAGGGCACGACCGGCGCGAGCGCGTTCAGCGGCGACGGTTCCGGGCCCGCGACGAACGCAGCCGCCGAAGCCGACCGATCAGCACGGGATCGGCGGCGAGTGCGGCCGGATTGTCCAGCAGCCCGTTGAGCAGTTGGTAGTAGCGGGTCGAGGAGACCCCGAAGGTGTCCCGGACGGCCTGCTCCTTCGCGCCGGCGTGTCGCCACCACTGCTGCTCGAAGGCGAGGATGGCGCGCTCCCGCTCGGTCAACGCCGCCGCCGGGTCGACCGGCTGGACATCCACCGGTTCGACCGGCAGCGCCGAATCGTCGGCGGTTCCGATCGGCTCGACCGGCAGCGCCGGCTCGTCGGCGGTCTCGATTGACGGAGCGGGCCGGGGAGCCGGCACGGACTGGCCGACGCCGCCCGGACGAGCGTCGGTGGACGGCTCCGGGGTGGTGGCGTCGGCGGACATCTGCTCAGCCTAGCCAGCGAGGACCCCTGTCGCAGCAGCCGGCGCGGCGGTGCCCGGACACCCGAAGGCCCCCGACTCGCGCCGGGGGCCTTCGCAGCCGAACGTCAGAAGCAGCCGAACGTCGGAAGCAGCCGAACGTCAGGAGATGTCGCGGCGACGCATCGCCCAGAGCGCCGCCCCGAGGATCACCACCAACCCGACCGAGAACAGCGCCGACGACTGCTGCCAGGTGATGTCCAGCGTGGCTGGTTCACACTCCCCGTAGTAGGTCGCGTTACAGGAGTTCCAGTCCTTCAACGTCACCGTCTTCGTCATCCAGGCCAGCGCATACGTGGGCAGCAACCACGCCTCGGCGAACTTGACGTTCGCCATCGACAGCAGGATGCCGAGGCCGAACTGGCCGACCACCATGAGCGCCACGACACCGCCGAGGGCCATCGCGGTGTGCCGGCCCAGCGAGGCCAGCGCGAAGCCGATGGTGGTGATCACCAGCACCAGCGCCACGCCGCGCAAGCCGGTGAGGACGAACGACTGCCAGGCCCCTGAGGTCATCTTCTCGGTGCTACCCCGGAAGCTGGCGACCGCCCAGAAGCCGGCGAACCACAGCACCGCGGCGGGCAGCGTCACCGCCAGGATGCCGGTGAGCAGCGCGGCCAGCTTGGTGAGCAGTACGGTGAGCCGCTTCGGCCGCCAGAGCAGCAGGTTCATCATGCCGCCGGTGCTCCACTCGGCCCCGACGAAGGACGCGCCGATCACGAACCCGACAAGCGCGAGAATCGCCGCGAACGGCACCAGCGTCTCGTCGAACGTCTTCCGGAAGTCGAACGTCGACGGCAGGAACCACTCCGCCTCGATCTGGTCCCGCGGCGGTGGAGTGATCACCGAGCAGTCGTCGGGGTAGCGGCCGTCGTTCGGCGCGCCGGAAGCCTTGGCCTGCGTACAGGCGGCCCGCTCCTGCTCGCTCCAGCGCACCTGCTCCTGGTACTGCTGTTCGGCCTGGCGCTCGGCCTTGGCGAGCTGACCGGCGTCGATCTTCTGGTTGGTGAAGAACACGCCGACCACCACCGCGGCCAGCACCAGCAGGCCGAGCAGCGTCATGTAGCGGGTGAAGCGCCGCTTGGCGAGTCGGCGCAGCTCGGTACGAAAGAGGCTCACGCGCCCCACCCTCCCGCGGCGGCACCGGGCTGACCCGCCCCGCCGACCTTCATGGACTCGTCGACCTGCCGGTTCTGACCGGGGACCGGTGCGGTGGCGGTCAATTCGAGGAAGACGCTCTCCAGATCGACGGCGATCGGTGCCAACTCGCTGACGTAGAGGTTCTGCTCGGCGAGCAGCCGCGTCACCGACGCCGGCTTGTCGATGCCGGCCAGCATCAGGTGGTCGGGGTGACCGGTCACCCGGATCCCCGCCCGGGTGAGCGTCTCGGTGGCCGCCGGCAGGTCGCTGACCGCCTCCAACCGGATCCGGACCGCACCCGACGAGTGCTGCGCGAGCACCTCGTCGACCGGGCCGAACGCGACCCGTCGACCGAGCGAGATGATGGTGACCGAGTCACAGATCAGCTGGATCTCGCCGAGGATGTGGCTGGACAGCACCACTGTCATCCCCGATTCGGCGAGGTTGCGCATCAGCGTGCGCATCTCCCGGATGCCGCCCGGGTCGAGGCCGTTTGCCGGCTCGTCGAGGATGAGCAGCTTCGGTTCCTTCAGCAGGGCCGAGGCCACCGCGAGGCGTTGCTTCATGCCCAGCGAGTACGTCTTGACCCGCTCACCGGCCCGATCGCGCAAACCGACGAGTTCCAATACCTCGTCGACCCGGGTGGCCGGCACCTCGCCCGCCCCGGCCAGCAGGGACAGCGTGTCCCGTGCGGTGAAGTGCGGGAAGAACTGCGGGCTCTCCACGATCGCGCCGACCTGGCCGGCGACCGCGGGCAGCGCGTCGGGCACCTCGTGCCCGAGCAGCGCCATCCGGCCGCCGTCGGGTCGGATCAGGCCGAGCAGGGTACGCAGCGTGGTGGTCTTGCCGGACCCGTTGGGACCCAGGAAGCCGTGCACCTGCCCCGCGTCGACCCGCATGTCGAAGCCGTCGAGCGCGTTGCGGGTGCCGCGTCGACGACTCTTGTACGTCTTACGTAGACCTTCGATCTCCAGGACAGCTGGCAAGCTGCACCTCCCCCGATGGGTGGGCGTGACAGCCGACACCATACGCGGTATGCAGGCGCACACAATGCCCGGCATGCATCGACGCGCCGCAGGGGTTAATTCATTGACGTAGCGTGACCACTCAGGCGCAAATGACCTGTACGCCGGCGGCGCGGAACGACTCCACCACCTCCGGCGCGGCACCGGAATCGGTCACCAGCGTCTCGACCCGCTCGACCGGACAGATCCGCGCGAAGGCGTGAGCCCCCAGCTTGGACGAGTCCGCGATGATCACCACGCGTTTGGCGCGGGCCACCATCAGGTTGTTCATCGCGGCCTCCCCCTCGTGGTGGGCGGCGGCACCGAGCTGCGGATCGATGGCGTCCACGCCGAGCAGCGCGACGTCCAGAGTGACCTCGCGCAGCAGCGCCCCACCCAGCGGGCCGACGAGTTCGAACGACTTCGGGCGCACCACCCCGCCGGCCACCACCACCTTCATCCGCGACCGGACCAGCAGCTCGTTGGCGATGTTGAGCGCGTTTGTCACCACGGTGAGCTGGGCGCCCTCGGCGTTGGTGTTCAGGTCCGGCCGGACGGCGAGCGCCCTGGCCACCTCGGTGCTCGTGGTGCCGCCGTTGAGACCGACCACGGTGCCCGGCGCGACGAGCGCGGCGGCCGCCGCGCCGATCCGCTGCTTCTCCGCCGAGTGCTTGGCTGTCTTGTAGCGCAGCGGCAGGTCGTACGACACGCCGTTCGCAACCGCACCGCCCCGGGTCCTGGTGATCATCTGCTGCTGGGCGAGCTGGTCGAAGTCACGCCGGATGGTGGCCTGGGAGACGTCCAGCCGCTCGGCTGCCGCCTCGACGCTTACCCGGCCGTTGTCGGTGAGCATCTCGAGCAGGGCGTTCCATCTGGCGTACCGGTCCACCGCGGGGGCCCTTCCAGTGACTGCACGGACGGTGATTGATTGCGTGCACACTAGTGCGCGAAACTAGGCTGGCGCAAAAGGCTGGCCTGCGCGATCGGTAGGCCAGTTGCCACGGCCACCGGCGTTCGCGCAGAATAACGCGCGAAATGCGTGCCTAACGAGCCGTATTGCGCACCGGTCGCCCCTGCGAGGAGTTTCCCATGGCGTACGTGGACGCGGAGATAGCGAGCCAGCCCGACTGCTGGCGGGAGGCAGCCGCACTGGCCGGAGTCGTCCACGGTGACCTGCCCCGCCCCGGCGAGCGGGTGGCAGTCGTCGGTTGCGGCACGTCGTGGTTCATGGCGATGGCGTACGCGGGCCGCCGCGAGCAGGCCGGCCAGGGCGAGACCGACGCGTTCCAGGCGTCCGAGTTTCCCGCCGGCCGCCGCTACGACCGGTTGATCGCGATCACCCGCTCCGGCACCACGACAGAGGTGCTGGACCTGCTCGCCGCGCTGCGCGGGCGGACCCCCACCACAGTCATCGTCGGCGACCCGGCGGCACCGGCGGCCGAGCTGGCCACCGCCGCGGTGACCATGCCCTTCGCCGACGAGCGGTCGGTGGTGCAGACCCGCTTCGCGACGACCGCCCTGGCCCTGCTCCGGGCCCACCTCGGCGACCCGGTGACCGCGCTCGCCGCCGACGCCGAGGTCGCGGTGCGATCCCCGCTGCCGATCGACCCGGCCACCATCGGGCAGGCCACCTTCCTCGGTCGAGGGTGGACGATCGGGCTGGCCCAGGAGGCAGCGCTCAAGTGCCGCGAGGCGGCCACCTTCTGGGCCGAGGCGTACCCGGCGATGGACTACCGGCACGGCCCCATCTCGGTCTCCGCGCCCGGCAGACTGGTCTGGGCGTTCGGCGAGCTACCCGACGGGCTACCCGAGGATGTGGCCGCCACCGGGGCTGCGTTCGTGCACAGCCGCACGCACGGTTGGCGCACGGTGCTTGGCAGTTGGTCGGCCGGTCGTACCCCTGTCGACCCGATGGCCGACCTGATCCTGGCGCAACGCTTCGCGGTCGCGCTGGCGACCAGCCGTGGCCTCGACCCGGACGCACCCCGACACCTGTCACGGTCGGTGGTGTTGACGTGACAAGCGGCGACGCCGGGGCCACCGGCCAGGTCGTCGTCGCGCTGGATGTGGGCGGCACCGGCATGAAGTGCGCCCTGGTCCGACCCGACGGCGTCGCGGTGACAACCGAGCGGCACCCCACGAACGCCGCACGCGGCCCGGCGGCCGTGATCGGCACGATCCTGGACGTGGCCGCCGGGCTGGCCGACAAGGCCCGCGCCGACGGGCTCAACCCGATCGCGGTCGGCCTCGCCGTGCCCGGCGTGGTGGACGAGGCGCGTGGCGTGGCGGTCTGGTCGGCGAACGTGGGCTTCCGGGACGTACCCCTGCGGGACCTGGCGGTGACGCGGCTCGGCCTGCCCACGGCGCTCGGCCACGACGTGCGTGCCGGTGGCCTCGCGGAGGCGCGGCTCGGTGCCGGGCGCGGTGCGGGGCACGTGCTGTTCGTGGCGATCGGCACCGGCATCGCCGCCGCGCACGTGGTGGACGGCTCGGCCTCGGTGGGCGCGCACGGCGCCGCCGGGGAGATCGGCCACATCCTGGTCCGGCCCGACGGGCCGCGCTGCGGCTGCGGTCGACCCGGCTGCCTGGAGACGATCGCCTCGGCCGCCGCCATCGGCCGCCGCTACGCCGAGCTGGCTGGCACTCCGGGCACGGCGGCCGATGTCGCCGAACGGGCCGCGGCCGGGGAACCCCTCGCCGGCCAGGTCTGGCAGGAGGCGATCGAGGCGCTCGCGGATGGCCTCGCCTCCGGGCAGGCCCTGTTCGACGTGGCGACGATCGTGCTCGGCGGCGGCCTGGCCCAGGCCGGGGATCAACTGCTGACCCCGCTGCGGGCGGCGTTGCACGAACGGATGACCTTCCACCGGGAGCCGCGGCTGGTCGCGGCGGCCCTCGGCGACGAGGCCGGCTGCCTCGGCGCCGCCCTGCTCGCCCTGGACGCGGTACGCGTCCGTGACCATGACGCCAAGCGCGTCAGTGACCATCAGGAGAAGCGATGACCGTGCGGGTGGACGGCCGAGTGGTGACCCCGACCGGTGTCATCCGACAGGGCTGCGTCGAGTGGGACGGCGATCGGATCACCGCGGTCGCCGAATATCCGTCGGTCCGCGACGGCAACTGGATCCTGCCCGGCTTCGTCGACATGCACACCCACGGCGGTGGTGGGCACACCTTCACCACCGGGGACGCCGACGAGGCCCGGGCGGCGGCCGACTTCCACCTCGCACACGGCACGACCACCCTGCTGGCCAGTCTGGTAAGTGCGCCCTTCCCGCTGATGCGCGCGGCCACCGAGGCGTTCGCTCCGCTCGTCGACGAGGGCGTGCTGGCGGGAGTCCACTTCGAAGGTCCCTACCTCTCCGCGGCCCGTTGCGGGGCGCAGAACCCGGAGTACCTGCGCGACCCGTCGACCGACGAGTTGACCGAGCTGATCGAGCTGGGCCGGGGCGCGATCCGGATGGTCACCCTCGCTCCGGAACGCGACGGCGCGTTGGAGGCGATCAAGCTGCTCACCGCACACCGGGTGGTGGCTGCGGTGGGCCACACCGACGCGACCTACGAGCAGACCCGTGCCGCTGTCGCCGCCGGCGCGAGTGTCGGCACCCATCTGTTCAACGGCATGCGCCCGGTGCACCACCGCGAGCCCGGGCCGGTGGTGGCTCTGCTCGACGCGCCCACAGTCATCTGCGAGCTGGTCGCCGACGGGGTGCACCTGCACGACGGCATGCTGACCTTCGCCACCGCGACCGCCGGCCCGGACCGGGCGGCGCTGATCACCGACGCGATGGCCGCCGCCGGAATGCCCGACGGCGAGTACGAGCTGGGTGGCCAGGCCGTCGCCGTGACCGACGGGGTGGCCCGACTCGCCCGCGACGGCTCCATCGCCGGCAGCACCCTGACCATGGACGCCGCGCTGCGGCACGCGGTGAATGCCGGAATCCCGATCGCCGACGCGGCGCGGATGGTGGCCACCACCCCGGCGCGCGCCATCGGCCTGGGCAACCGGGTGGGCTCCGTCCAGGTTGGCCTGCGCGCCGACCTGGTCGTGCTCGACGACGACCTCAATGTGGTACGGGTGCTGCGCGGCGGTTCCTGGCTGGAGTGACGCACCCCCCGCTGCGCGATCGGTCGTGGCGCAATGCCACCCCGCGCCACTCCGACCCGCCTACTGCCATCCGGACGCTCTGGAGCTGAACCGTTTACGACATCGGCCGCCCAGCCTACGACTGGACGCGGCACAGTCGGCAGCATTGGCCACGACGAGCCGATTCGTTTACGACATCAGCTCCAAAGGATGCGGCCACCAATACCGCAGTCGGGCGACTACGCGGTGGCGCGACAACCCCACCAGTACCGCAGTCGGGCGACTACGCGGTGGCGCGACAACCCCACCAGTACCGCAGTGGGGCGACGGGGGCACGGACCAGCCAGGTCCGGGCATCCCGTGGGATCAGCCGGTCCGTCAGCCGAGTGCGGGGACGTCGACGCCGAGGACCGCCTGCTCGTCGGGGCGGTGCACGAGCACGTCGGCCAGGTAGGACTGCACCGCGTGGCGCATCCCGACGTCCCGGCCGGCCTGCTCGGAGAGCAGCCACTTGTGCTCGATGATCTGCGCGAACAGCTCCTGCGGCTCCAGCTTGCGGCGCAGGTGCGCGGGAACGGCCCGGACCACCGGCTCGAAGACCTCGGTGAGCCAGCGGTGCGCGGCCTGCTGCTCGTCGATCAGGTCGCTCTCGGCCCGGTAGGCGTCCAGGTCGTTGAGCAGCTTGCGCGCCTGGTTCTCCTCGGCGTCCAGGCCGGTGAGCCGCAGCAGCCGCCGGGTGTGGTAGCCGGCGTCGACGACCTTCGGCCGGACCAGATAACGCCCGTCGTCGATGGAGGACATCGCCACCTCGGCCACGTCGAAGCCCAGCTCGTTGAGGCGGCGAATCCGGCCCTCGATGTCGTGCCGGGCCTCCCGCTCGACCGCCTGCTCGTAGGTGATCTCGTACCAGAGCCGCTCGTAGCGCTGCACGACCTCCTCGCAGACCACCTCCGGATCGATGGACTCGTGCAGCAGACCGGCAGCCTGCAGGTCCAGCGCCTCGCCGAAGATGTTCACCCGGGCGATCTCCAGGTCCTCGCCGCGCTGACCGTTGGAGAGCGAGTTGTGCAACGCGCCCGTCTCCGCGTCCACCAGATAGGCGGCGAACGCGCCCGCGTCCCGCCGGAACAGCGTGTTCGACAGCGAGCAGTCACCCCAGAAGAAGCCGGTGAGGTGCATCCGCACGATCAGGGCGGCGAGCGCGTCGAGCAGCCGGCTCATCGTCTCCGGCCGCAGGGTGTGCGAGAAGAGCGCCCGGTACGGCAGGGAGAACTGCAGGTGCCGGGTGATCAGCACCGATTCGAGGGGTTCCCCGTCCTCGGTCTGCCGGTCGGCGACGACGGCCACCGCCTCGACCGACGGGAAGTCGATCCGCTCCAGGGCCCGGAGCAGGTCGTACTCCCGCTCGGCGATCCGCTCGCGGGTCTCCTTGAACGCGTAAACGTAGTCACCAAGCCGGACGAACCGGACGATGTGTCGGGAGATGCCCTGCGGCAACGCCACCAGGTGTTGGGCAGGCCACTCCTCCAGCGGTGTCGACCAGGGCAGGTCGAGCAGCGCCGGGTCCACGAGGGCAGACGTGATCCGCACGGGCACAAGCATGACGCCTCGCCCCCCGCATCCGCCTCTGATCGTGGTTGGGCCCACAGCGCCGCACACCCCGGGCTCGCGCCGGGCCGGTAGCGTGGTCGCGTGCTCAAACCCTCGGCGGTACGACGTGACCTGCGGCTACGGCCTGTCCGCCCGGCCGGCTGGTGGTTCGACGCGCTCCTGCTTGTCGGATTCGGTGCGGTGACCCTGGCCCTCGCCACAGGTGCGTTGCTCGGGCTGGATCTGGCGGTCCGGGAATGGGCGTACGCCCACCACCCGGCACCGATCTACTGGACGGCACGGGTGTTCAACCTGATCGGCCAGGGCGGCTGGCTGTTGACGCCCCTCGCCGGGGCGCTCGCCGTGCTGATCGCCTGGCGGGGCCGCACCGTCCGGCCGCTGCTGTTGGTGGCGGGGGCGTTCGTGCTGCTCTACCTGACGGTCGGGCCGCTCAAGGTGCTCACCGACCGGGCCGCGCCCAGCTCCGACCTGCCGCCGAGCCAGTCGGTCCGGATCTTCAACGACCTGCCACCCACGGAGTACGACCTGTCCTACCCGTCCGGGCACGTCGTCAATGCGATCCTCTGGTACGGGGTGATAGCCGTCCTGCTGACCGCGCTGACGGCTGGGCGACTGCACCCGAGCGTGCACCGACTGATCCGGTTCGCCCCGCCGGCCATCCTGCTTGTCACCACTACCTACCTGAACTTCCACTGGCTCACCGACGGCCTGGCGGCCCTGCTGATCGGGCTGTTCCTGGACCGGTTGCTGCACCGGGTGCCGTGGGACGATGTGCCCCTCCCCGGCCGGCTACGCGAATGGGACCGGCCGTTCACCTCGTACCCCTAGGGTTTCTGATCGTGGATCAACTGGCGCGGCGGCTGGGCGTACCCGATGCGGTGGTCATCGGGTTGGGCTCGATGCTCGGCGCGGGCGTCTTCGTGGTCTTCGGTCCGGCCGCGGCGGCGGCCGGCGGTGCCGGTCTACTGCCCGCGCTGGTGCTGGCCGGCTTCATCGCCTTCTGCAACGCGACGAGTTCGGCGCGGCTGGCGGCCCGCTACCCGGAGTCCGGCGGCACCTACGTCTACGGCCGGGAGCGCCTCGGGCCGTTCGCCGGGTTCCTGGCTGGCTGGGGCTTCGTGGTCGGCAAGACGGCGAGCTGCGCGGCGATGGCGTTGACCATCGGGGCGTACCTGTGGCCAGGGCAGGCCCGGCTGGTCGCCGTCGGCGCGGTGCTCGCGGTGACCGCTGTGAACCTTCGCGGCATCGGCAAGACGGCCACCGTGACCAGAGCACTCGTCGCGCTGGTGCTCGCGGTGCTGGCCCTGGTCGCGGTCGTCGGTCTGCTGGGCGGGCCGGTGCACCTGGATCGGCTCGGCGAGCCCGGCGGCTCCGCCCGGGGCGTGCTCACCGCCGCCGGGCTGCTGTTCTTCGCGTTCGCCGGGTACGCCCGGATCGCCACGCTCGGCGAGGAGGTCCGCGACCCGCAGCGGACCATTCCCCGGGCGGTGCCGCTGGCACTCGGGCTGGTGCTCGCGATCTACCTGGTGCTGGCGGTGATCGCACTCGGCGTGCTCGGTGCCGACCGGCTGGCCGGATCCGCCGCGCCCCTTGTCGACGTGGTGACCGCCGCCGGGCTGCCCGGCCTGGCCTGGGTGGTCCGCGCCGGAGCCACCATCGCCGTCGTCGGGGTGCTGCTCTCCCTGGTCGCCGGGGTCGGTCGGACCACCCTGGCGATGGCTCGCCGCCGCGACCTGCCCGCCGCGCTGGCCGCCGTGCACCAGGTGCACCAGGTGCCGCACCGGGCCGAGCTGGCGGTGGCCGCCGTGGTCATCGTGGTGGTGCTGCTCGGCGACGTGCGCGGCGCCATCGGCTTCTCCAGCTGCACAGTGCTTGTCTACTACGCGATCACCAACGCGGCGGCGCTGACGCTGGGCCGGGAACCGGCGCGGAAGCTGCCGGTGCGGCTGCTCGCCGGTCTGGGGCTGGTCGGCTGTCTGCTGCTCGCGGTCAACCTGCCGACCGGCAGCGTGCTCGCTGGCTTCGGGGTGCTCGCCGTCGGCGCCGCCTGGTACGCGCTGCGCCCCGTCCGCCGGTGACCTGAGCAGGCCACCGGCGGTCGGGGGTCAGCGGCTCAGCCGCCGGTACCTGCGTACCGCCAGCGGCGCGAACGTCGCGATCAGCAGCACCGGCCACGCCACCGCCAACAGCATGGCGTGCTCCGCCGGCCAGGAGTCGCCCCCCAGACCGGGGTTGCCGAACAGTTGCCGGATCGCGGCGACGGTGGCCGAGAGCGGGTTCCACTCCGAGATCGCGCCAATGACCGACGGCATCAGCTCGGGCGACACGAAGACGTTCGAGATCGCGGTGAGCGGAAACGCGGCCGGAAAGACGATCACGCCGACCGTGTCCGGGTTGCGAACCAGCAGCGCCAGGTAGATCCCGATCCAGGTGATCGCGACCCGGAGCAGCAGGAGCAGCCCGACGGCGAGCAACGCCTTGCCCACCCCGAGTCGCCACTGCCAACCGACGAGCAGGCCGCAGATCAGCAGTGTGGACATCTCCAGCAGCGCCCGGAGCAGGTCGGCGGCACCACGGCCGGTCATCAGGGCGGACCGGGCCATCGGCATCGACCGGAACCTGTCGACGACACCCCGGCTGAGGTCCAGCGCCACGCCGCTCGCGGTGGCGCCGAGGCCGTACAGCATCGTCATCACGAAGACGCCGGGCAACAGGAACTCGCGGTAGTTGCCGCCGCCGGCCACCTGCATGCCGCTGCCGAACACGTACCCGAAGACGAGCACGAACATGATCGGCAGCGTGAAGTAGAGGATCAGCTCCTCCGGTGCGCGGATCACGTGGATCATGTTCCGACGGGTCATCGTCCAACTGTCAGCCAGTGCCGCTGTCATGCCGCGTCCGCCTTTCGTCCCACGCCGACGGGCTCGCGGGCCTCGTCCGGTCGGTGCCCGGTCAGCTCCAGGAACGCCTCGTCCAACGTCGCGCGCCGCAGGCCGATGTCCTCCACCGAGACTCCGGCGTCGTCCAACGCCCGCGCCACACCGACAAGTCCGGCGACCCGGTCCGTCACCGGCACGCTGAGCCGTCGCACCTCCGGATCCTGTTCCGGCTCGGCGGCGCAGATCGACGCGACGATGTGGGCGGCACGGCTCAGGTCTGCCGCATCGCGCACCACCACCTCGATCCGGTCGCCACCGGTCATCGACTTCAGCTCGTCCGGCGACCCCTCGGCCACCACCCGACCGGCGTCGATCACCGAGATCCGGTCGGCCAACTGGTCGGCCTCCTCCAGGTACTGCGTGGTGAGCAGGACTGTGGTCCCGTCCGCGACCAGGCCACGGACCAGGTCCCACACCTGGTTGCGGCTACGCGGGTCCAGGCCGGTGGTCGGCTCGTCGAGGAAGAGCACCCGGGGGGTACGGATCAGGCTGGCGGCGAGGTCCAGCCGTCGGCGCATCCCGCCCGAGTACTCACCGGCGGACCGATTCGCCGCCTCGGTCAGCCCGAACCGTTCCAGCAGCTCGTCGGCGCGTCGGCGGGCCTCCCGTCGGCCGAGCCGGAACAGCCGACCGAACAGTTCCAGGTTCTGCCGGCCACTGAGGGTCTCGTCGACCGCCGCGTACTGCCCGGTCAACGCGATCCGAGCCCGCACCTCGTCCGGCTGACGCCGCACGTCGAACCCGGCCACACTGGCCCGACCCGCGTCGAAGCGCAGCAGCGTGGTGAGGATCCGAACGGCAGTCGTCTTACCGGCGCCGTTCGGCCCCAGCAGTCCGTACACAGTGCCGGTGGGCACTGTCAGGTCGAAGGAGTCAAGTGCTCGGGTCGGGCCGTACCGCTTGCCCAGCCCTTCGGCTAGCACGTCGAATGTGGTCATGCCGCCAGGGTGCGGTCGGGCGCTGACGGGTCACGCACCGTCCGCTGACGGCGGCGCACCGGGCCGGCTCGCGGCTCCGACTCGCGCTGCCTCAATGATCTCGTCGCGCACCGAGATGATCTCCGATCGGGTGGTCTCGCCGACGTACCACCCGGTGAGCCCACCCACCAACGCCTCCTCACAGAGCTGTCTCGCCTCCACCAGATCGCCGCGCAGCCGGGCCACCTGGGCGAGGCCGAGACGGGCGCTGGCCACGAACTCGGGTGCGCCGCTGCGCTGCGCCAGCAGCAGCGCGCCGGCGAAGTCGTCCCGTGCCGCGGCGAGGTCACCGGCCCGCAGTCGGATCTCGCCCCGGGTCCGCAGCATGTCGGCCTGGTCGACCGCCGACCCGAGCGCCTCGACAAGTCCCATGGCCTCATCCATGTGGGCGCCCGCCGCCTCCGGGTCGCCCTGCCAGGCAGCCAGCTCGCCGAGCGCACCGAGTGTGATCATGCAACCCCACCGGTCCCCGGTGCTCCGGAAGCCGTCGAGCGCGCTGGCCAGCGCGGCCCCGGCCCGGTCCCACCTGCCACTCCACATCAGCGCCGAGCCGCTTCCCATCGCGCCGAGCGCGTTGATCCAGGCGTCCGGGCCGAACAGCAACCGCAGTTCCCGCATCAGCTCTTCGACGTGCTCGGCGCCGCCGGACGGCGGTCCGGTCGAGATCCCCGACAGGTACAGCAGGAACGGCTGACGAGGGGGCCGGTCGAGGCTGCCGATCACCGACTGCTGCGTGCCGAGCGACGGCAGGTCACCGGCCCCGGCAAGCGAGGTGTTGTAGACGCAGAGCGCGAACTCCTCCGTCAGCCCCGGCGGCGCCTCGGAGCCCAGCAGGTCGAGAACATCGGCGGCCAGCCGGGCCGCTTCCCCGCGCATGCCCCGCAGCCACCAGTAGAACGACAGGGCCGCTACCAACCCGGCCGCCTCGGGCGCGTCGCCGGCCGCGGTGGCCCGGCGCAGCGAGGTGTGCAGGTTGTCCCGCTCGGCGTCGAGCCGCCGCAACCAGTGCAGCTGTTCGGCCTGCCGCAGGTGGTCGCTTGCGGTCCAGGCGAACTCCAGGAAGTACGCGGTGTGCGCACGACGGAGCTGGTCGGCCTCGCCGGCCTCGGCGAGATGCTCCGCGCAGAAGGCACGCACCGTCTCCAGCATCCGGTACCGGCCGCCGCTCAGCTCCACGAAGGACTTGTCGACCAGGCCGCTCAACGCGTCGACGAACTCCGCAGTGGGAAGGCCGGAGACCCGCCCGGCGGCCTCCAGCGTGGCGCCGCCGGCGAAGACGGTAAGCCGGCGGGCCAGTCTGCGTTCCGCGTCGTCGAGCAGGTCCCAACTCCACTCGACAACGGCCCGGAGCGTGCGGTGTCGGGGCGACGCGGCCCGGCTGCCCATTGACAGCAGCCGGAACCGGTCGTCGAGACGGGCGGCCACCTCGGCGACGGGCAACGCCCGCAGCCGCGCGGCGGCCAGCTCGATCGCCAACGGCAGGCCGTCGAGGGTACGGCAGATCCGCAGCACCACGTCGACGTTGGCCGGCGTGACGGTGAAGTCGGGTGCCACGTCGACGGCCCGTTGGACGAAGAGGCTTACCGCCGCGTAGTCGTCGGCATCCTCCGTCGACGCGCCCGGTGGCGGCAGGCTGAGCCCGGACAACTGGCACAGTGCCTCGCCGGCCAGCCCGAGCGGCTCGCGACTGGTGGCGAGGACACGCAGCGCCGGGCACGCCCCCAGCAGTCGTGCGGCGAGCTGTGCCACGTCGGCGATGACGTGCTCGCAGTTGTCGAGCACCAGCAACAGCCGCCGCTCGGCAAGCGCCTCGACAAGTCGGTCGGTGGACCGTCGGCCCGGCTCGGCCGGGGCCCGCAGCCCCGCGTCCCGCAGACCGAGCGCGCTCAGCACCGCCTGCGGTACGTCCGAACCGTCGGCCAGCCCGGCCAGCTCGACGAAGTGGACGTCGCCGTCGACCCGGCCCGCAGCCTCGATCGCCAGGCGCGTCTTGCCGGCTCCGCCCGGGCCGGTGAGGGTGACAAGCCTTCGTTCGCCGAGCAACGCGCGAACGCGGCGGAGTTCCTCCTCCCGCCCGACGAAGGTGGTGAGCTGGCCCGGCAACGCCTGCTCGGTCGTCAGACGCACAGCGGAGCTTTCCCCTCCGCGCGGCACCGCAGAGCTGTCATCGCCCCGCAGCACGGCCAGGTGGATCGCGGCGAGCGCCGCCGACGGGTCGACCCCGAGCTGCTCGGCCAGGCTGTGGCGGGCGTCCTCGAACTCGGCAAGCGCCTCGGCCGACCGGCCCTGTGCGGACAGGGCACGCATCAGTTGGCCTCGCGACCGCTCCCGCAGCGGATGCGCCACGACGATTTGCCGCAGTTCCGGGACCAGTTCGGCGTGCCCGCCCAGCGCCAACTCGGCCTCGATCCGATCTTCGGTGGCGGCCAACCGCAACTCGTCCAGCCGGGCCGCCTGCGCGGGTACGCCGGCCACGTCGATGACGTCGGCAAGGGCAGGGCCACGCCACAGCTCCAGCGCCTCGCGCAACAGTGCCGCCGCGCGCGGCCAGTCACCACCGGCGAGCGCGCGACGTCCGGCATCGGCGAGCCGCTCGAACCGGTACGCGTCGACGTCGGCGGGATCCACGGCGAGGCGGTAACCGGCCGGATGGAACTCGACAGGGGTGTGCTCGGCGGGCAGCGCCTGCCGCAGGCGCGACACGAGGGACTGAAGCGCGTTGGCGGCCCCCCGCGGTGGGTGCTCGCCGTACAGACCGTCGATCAGTCGTTCGGTGGGCACCACCCGGCCGGCGTCGAGCAGCAGCAGCGCCAGCAGCGCACGCAGCCGTGGACCGCCCACGGGAATTTCACGTCCGTCGGCAGGCAGCACCTGGGTCGGCCCCAGGATGCGGAAACGCATGCCAAGGATTGTCACGCAGTGAGTCGTTCCGGACGACCACCGGTCGCTGTGCCCGCCACCAACCGTCCCTCGCCCTGGACCCTCGGATCAAACGTGGCGTGATCCTTTCCCGTGGACCGCCACACTGCCAACCGCCGTCGGCGGAGCTACCCGATCAGCCGCTGAGCGCGCGGCGGAGATCCTTCATCAACAGCAGCAGGTGCATCGGGTCGGTGGGGCTGGCCTCGAACTTCGCCAGCCCCTGGTAGAAGTCGCGAGCGGCGTCCGTCTCGCAGTGGATGAGCACCGCGCGCACGCCGATGACCTCAGCGGCGGCCGCGATTCGCCGGAGGGCGTCGACCACCAGTGCCCGATCCAGCCCGACGCGCTGGGCACTGCGGTCGACCCCGAGCCGGGCCAGGATCACCACCGGCTGGTGGTAGCGCCCGGCCCCCTGCTGGAGGCGAGGCGAAGCATCTGCCGGGGCGACGCTACCGGCGGCCAGGGCGTAGTAGCCGACCACTCGCCGATCCGGGTGCTCGTCATCGCGCACCACGTACACCCGCGACAGGCCGGCCCGGTGGGCTTGCAGGGCATGCTCGACGAGCCACACCGACTGGGCGCGTGACCCGCAGTCGAACCCGTCCACCGCGAACCCAGCCGACAGCGGCTCGACCGCCGAGAAACGGGGCTTCACCGGGAGTCAGAATCGATCGGCGGGTCGAGCACCGTTGGGCCGGTCAGCAGCTCCCGCAGCCCGGCGACGTCCCGCGCCGGCCCTTGCAGTGCTTCGTCGAAGACCTGCCAGGCCTCCTCGTCGAGCAGGAACGCCCGCCGGTCGGCCAACACGTCAGCCGCAGCCTCGGTAGCAGCCTTCAACACGAACGTCGACACGCTGTCCCCGGCAGCTTCACTCGCCGCTTCCAACAACGCCTTCTGCTGCTCATCTATCCGCAGATGCAGCCGCTCCGCCTTCGCACTCACCGACCCATTGTACGCACAACGTACGCCAACGCCCGACGCTCCCGTCGGCAGCGGCTGGACGGTCAGCCCGATCGGGTCGCACGGGAATCAGGCTCGTCGTCCCGGGCGCGACCGCCTTCAGCCGGCTGGCCCGGCCACCCCGCGCTCTGGGCCGGCGGCACGGCCCCGACTGCTGACGAGCGGGACGGTGCCACCGGGTTGGTCGCGCCCGGGGCCGGGGCCGCGACCTCGTGATCGCCCGGGGCGGCCGACGGCATGTGCCCGGCCGGCACGGAGAGCGGCCCGGCGGATCGGGCGACGCCGGGTGCGGCCGGCACCGGACGGGGCACCGACCCGACGTGACCGGGCTGCGTCGACGTCCTGTCGGGGATCGGCGGAGCGCACTGCCGGGTCAGCCAGTCCAGGCCGCGCCGCCGGGCGACAACCGCCAACCGGTCGCCCGCGAAGATCACCTGCCGGGGGTCGAGGTCCTTCCACCAGATCGTCTTGCCACCGCCGGCCGGGGTGCGGGCGATCAGCCGGACCTGCCCGTTCCGGTTGACCACGTCCAACGGGCGACCGTCCAACTCGGAGCCGGCGGCGACCGGCACCTCGGCCACCGGCAGCGCGTGCCTGTCGACCGGGATGGTGGTGATCACCGCGCGTTCGGTGAGCGCCCCGATGAAGGCCGGGGCGGCCAGGTAGGAGACCGACCGGGACACCCCGAGGGCGAAGGTCTCCTCCACCCGTTCGGCGAAGTCACCGTCGAAGAGCCGCAGCACCACCCGCAGGCCGGGGTGCAGGTCGCGGGCGGCGAGCGCCGCCTCCAGGTTGGCCACGTCGTCGGTGGACGCCACCACGAGCGCCTGGCAGTCGGCCACCGACGCGGCGACAAGCGTCTCGGAGAGCGCGGCGTCGCCGACGATCACCGGCACCTCCAACTGGCGGGCCAGGGCACCGCCGCGCGGCGCCGGGTCCTTGTCGATCGCCACCACCTCGACGTCGTACTCCCGCAGCTGGGCCATCACCCGGGTGCCGACGTTGCCCAGGCCGATCAGCACGACGTGCCCGGCCCGCGCCGGCTGCATCCGGCCGGTGTGAAGGGCCAGCCGGGCGTTGACGATGCCGTCCACAACGACGGCGGTGATCAACGGGATCAGCGCCAACCCGGCCAGGTTGAGCACCACCTGCATGATCTGCGCGTCCGGTGGCTTGTCGGTGTCCGGATCGGCGCCGCTGAGGGTGGTGACCAGCGTCAGGTAGAGCGCCTCAAGCGGGGAGACACCCTCGGTGCGGGAGATCAGCGCCCCCAGCACCGCGATCACCGCGAGCACCAGCATCACCGCGACGCCGATCTTGCGGGTCGCGAAGCCGCGTACCGCCCCCAGCAGCACCGTGACCGGACGGCGTCGCCGACGGGCCCGGACCAGCCGACGGGCGGCGACCTCGGTGCCCGGCGGCTGCCCGGTCGCCTCGGCGAGCACCAGGTCCGCGCCGGCCTGCTCGGCCGGCAGCAGCTCCACCCCCTGCGCCTCGGGGAAGTGAGCCAGGGCGCAGACCACGTCCTGCGGGCGGACATCGGCCCGCCGCGCCACCCGTAGCGTCTTGTCCCGATGTTGGAAGGAGCTGCTGTCGACCTCGCCGAGCGCCGCGGCAACGAAGGCCGGTGCCGCCATCTCGGCGTCGGAGAGCACCTCGACCGGCGCCTTGATCAGCTTGCGTACGCCGTCGGCGAGGGTGCCGTTGAACATCCGCAGCACCTGCCGGACCTGCTGATCGACGGCCTGCGCGCAGAGCGCCGCGTGCAGGTTGCCGACGTCGTCCTGGTGCAGCAGGGCCAGCCCGGTCGCCCCGGCCAGGCCGGCGGCCTCGAAGGTGGACACGTCAAGTCGATCCGAGCGGACCACCCGGACCCCACGCAGCCCCGCCACGTCCGGGCCGTTGCTGCGGTAACGCTCCGGCACCACGACAGTCACCCGGGCACCACCGGCCGGCAACTCGGATTCGAGCAGTGCCCGAGCCACGTAGTAGGCGAGCGCGTCCTTCCCGCAGATCACGTAGTGCGGGCGCGGATCACCTACCGACAGCAGCCGCCAGTTCCACTCGACCGCCCGTCGCGCCCGGTCCCGCCACGGCTCCGCCATGCCCGGATCGTAATCAGCAGGGCCCTGCTGGGCGACCCCGTCCGGATCATCCCGTGAGCAGGCATGCCCGCCCCGGCGACGGGTAGAGCAGCGACATGCAGACGTTCCTCCCGTACCCGGACTTCCTGGCCAGCGCCCGGACGCTGGACCAGAAGCGGCTGGGGAAGCAGCGGGTGGAGGCCATCCAGGTGCTGCGCGGGCTCACCCGACCCGACTACGGCTGGCGCAACCACCCGGCGGTGAAGATGTGGGCCGGGTACGAGGAGGCGCTCACCCGCTACGGGCTGGACATGTGCGCGGTGTGGACCGAGCCGGGGCGGGCCGACACCTGCGCCACCACGATGACCGTGGACCTGGCCGCCGCCTGCGGGGCCGGCGTCGTACGGACTCAGTCCGAACTGGCCGAGGATGGTGAGCTGCCACCGTGGCTGGGCCGCGACGAGTTGCACCTCAGTCACCGCTCGTCGCTGATCCGCAAGGACCCGGCGCACTACCGGCCCCTCTTCGGTGACGACGTGCCGACGGACCTGGAGTACGTCTGGCCCGCCTCCGACCGCGAGCGCCGCTGCCTGCCATAGGGGAGACTGGGCCGACGGAGGTGTGCCATGGCGCTGTCGCAAATGGTCGGTCGGCTCATCGGCGTACGCCAGCACGTGGTGGACCCGGGCGGGGGTGGCGCGGACCGCGTGCCGCGACCGACCGCGGCGGTGGTGGTGGGTGGTGGCATCGCCGGCATGTCGGCGGCGGTGGTGCTTGCCGAGCGGGGCGTGGCGGTCACCGTGCTGGAGGCGGCACCGACGCTCGGCGGTCGACTGGGTGCCTGGTCGGAGCCGTTGGCCGAGGGCAGCCAGCAGAACGAGCACGGTTTCCACGCGTTCTTCCGGCAGTACTACAACTGGCGGTCCATCCTCCGCCGGATCGATCCTGACCTGGGTTTCCTCAAGCCCGTCGCGGGTTACCCGATCCTCAGCGAGCAGTGGCCGACCGAGGAGTTCGGCAGGCTGCCGCCGGCACCACCGGCGAACCTGCTGGCGTTGCTGTTACGCAGCCCCAGCCTGCGCCTGGGCGACCTGCGCCTGATGGACCGGGATGCCGCGCTGCCGCTGCTCAGCTACGACCCGGTACGCACCTACGCCGAGTTCGACGACACCACCGCCGACGAGCTGTTGGCCTCGCTGCGGCTGCCGGACCGGGCGCGGGCGATGCTGTTCGAGGTCTTCTCGCACTCGTTCTTCAACCACGAGGCGGAGATGTCGGCCGCCGAGATGATCGCCCAGTTCCACTTCTACCTGCTCGGCAACCCGGAGGGGCTGGCGTTCGACTGCCCGGACGAGGACTACGCCACGGCGATCTGGGAGCCGCTGACCCGGCACGTGGAGAAGCACGGTGCTCGGGTGCTCACCGGCTGCGCGGCGACCGGCGTGCACCGGGACGGCGACGGTTGGCGGGTGACCACCACCGACGGTGGCAGCCACCCGGCAGCGCACGTGGTGCTGGCCGTCGATCCGGCGGCACTCGCCGCGCTTGTCGCGGCCTCTCCCGACCTGGTCGAGCAGGCTCCGGAGCTGACCGCCCGGATGCCCGCCTTCGGCCGGCCCGGTCCGCCGTACGCGGTGGCGCGGTACTGGTGCGACGGGGACGTGGCCGCCGACCGGGCGGTGTTCAGCGGGGTGTCCCGGCAGCCCACGCTGGATTCGGTGACGCTCTACCACCGGCTTGAGGAGGAGCCTCGGCGTTGGGCGCGGCAGACCGGCGGGTCGGTCATCGAGTTGCACGCGTACGCCTGCGAGCCGGGGGTGCCGGCCGAGGAGTTGGCCGAGCGGATGCGCCGCGAACTTGTCGCGCTCTGGCCGGAGGCCGCCGACCTGCGGGTTCGCGAGCTGCGGGCCCGGGTGGAGGCGCAGGCGCCGGCGTTCACGCCGGGCAGCCACGCCTCGCGGCCAACGGTACGCACCGACGCGAGCGGCCTCTACCTGGCCGGTGACGGCATCGCCACAGACTTCCCGAGCGCGTTGATGGAACGCTCCGCGGCGACCGGCATCGTCGCCGCGAACCACATCCTGCGGGCGGAGGGCGGCGCGGCGGAGCCGGTGCGCTCGATCCGGCCCCGGGGGCTGCTGGCCGGCCGCGCCACCCCAAACCGACAAAACCCAACATAAGCACCGATACGCTGCCGTACGCTTGGTTGATCAACCGTCGATCGACCGGGCGGGAGGGCAGCGGGGATGTCACCACTGCACCGCGCCGGCGAGGAGAGCCGGCAGGCAGTCCGCGAGATCGGCCGCGACGACGCGTACCCACTGATCCGCGACGAGCGCGCCTGCATCGTCACCGCACTGCGGCTGGGCTGGTGGATGGCGGACGCCTACCACCACTGGCAGCACGCCGAACTCGGCGTCCCCGTCACGGCCCGACCAGCCGTACCGCCCGCCAAACTCTCCAACCTCACCGAGATGTCCGCCCACCGGCGAATGCGCATGTACCTCGACGGGGTGGACGTCGCGCTGGCCCAGATCGCCGACCTCACCCGGCACACCGGGCCGGCACCCGACACGACGGCCGCCCGGGCGCTGCTCCCCGAGCTGAGCCAGCCCGACCCGGCCGACCCGGTGCCGCTGCTGCTCGCCCTCGACGACCTCAACGTCGAGGTGCTGCGCTGGGCGATGGCTACCAACCACCGCGTTGGGCTGGCCTACCGGCTGGGCCGCTCGGTGGCCGACACCGTCCGGGCCGGCGACGCCGCCCAACTGCTGCGGCAGTTCGGCGGTCGACAGATCCAGATCAGCCGCTGGCTGGACGAACTGGCAAGCGTGCTGCCGCCGTACTCGGCCGCGGTGGTGCGCCGGTCGCTCGCCGCCTGGGCGACAGCAGTCGACCGGGCCGGCCACGGGGACCCGGCCGAACCGGCGCCCGCCGAGCTGAGCCGGGCCCTGCGCGGCCAGGGTGACCTCTGGCGGGACGTGCTCACCGGCGGCCTGCACCCACGCGACCTGCTCGACGAGGAGGACTACGCGGTGATCGCCCGGAACCTGATCATCCGGGATCGCCGGCTGGTGGCACAGGCGGCGCGTGGCATCTTCTGGCCCGTGCTCGTACCCCTGCTGCTTGTGCTCTTCGCGGTGG
Organism: Micromonospora sp. NPDC049047; assembly: GCF_040649135.1. Classification (NCBI taxonomy): domain Bacteria; kingdom Bacillati; phylum Actinomycetota; class Actinomycetes; order Micromonosporales; family Micromonosporaceae; genus Micromonospora; species Micromonospora sp. NPDC049047. The sequence goes on along the minus strand of NZ_JBEZEY010000009.1, from coordinate 18,577 downwards.
TCGGAGTGAGCGCCGCCGCGGCGGCCGGCTCACCCACCACCCGGGCCACCGTCGCCCTGGTCGGTCTCGGTGCCGGACTTGCCGCGATCTGGCGATCGGTCTCCGGGCCGGCACTTGCGGTCGCCGGCGAGGTCAACCGGCCCCTGCTGGACGGTGAACTCACCGCACGCATGGCCCTGCGGCTGAACCGGCCGCTTACCGCCGCCCGGCGCACGGCGGTCGTCGCACCCCGCACCCGCCGTCCACGCCGCCCGGAGAAGCCTGGCAGCCGATCGAAATGCGTTGCCAGTCTCTCCCGCCCCGACCTACCGTGATCGCGCAAGGTCAACCACCGCCACGGGAGCGAAGCATGACGATGTCGCACGTCACCACCGTGCCGTCGACGCTGCCCGTCGACGGTTGCCGAGCGGAAGGTCCCCGGGCGGGTCGGCCCGACTGACGCGTCCCGTACGCGTCGAGCCGCCCCGTCCACCAGCCGGACCGGGCGGCTCGTCGCTGTCCGGCACCATCGCGAAAGGAGTCCCGGTGGACGCCGTCCTCGTCATCAACGCCGACCTCGGCCCGCTGCACCGGGTCACCGTTCACCATGCCGTCCGGATGCTCTGCCGCCGGGTCGCCGAAATCCACGAGGCCGAGCCGGACCAGGTGATCGGCGTCTTCCCGATGCCCCGGGTGGTGCGGCTGGTCCGCTACGTGGTCACCAGGTGGAGGTTCAGTGCCGGGCCGGCCTGGTCCCGGGCCGGGGTGCTGCGCCGCGACGACCGCTGCTGCGCGTACTGCGGGGGGCCGGCCACCACCATCGACCACATCCTGCCCCGTTCGCGCGGCGGCCGGAACACCTGGCGGAACACCACCGCCGCCTGCTCCGGCTGCAACCAGCGCAAGGGGGACCGGACGCCGGCGGAGGCGGGCATGCCGTTGCGTCGGGAGCCGGTGCAGCCGGGCTGGGCGGCGCTCGCCGGGTGAGGTGACGGACCGGCCGACGGGAACGGGGGGCCGCGTTCCGACGCGGCACCCGTCGGCCCCCGGTCAGAGCGCGCGTTCCTGCACCTTCGGGTCCGGGCGGCCGTTGGGGCAGCGCGCCCGGATCTCGCTGCGGTGGTCGGTGGAGGTCAACACGACCCGGACCTGCGATGCCGGGCCCGGGTCGTACGCCGCTGCCCGAAAACCGTCAGCGAGCGTCACCGCGAGCACCTCGACGGACTTCCCCACGCAGCCGACGGTGACCGTCCCGCCGCGCGCCCGAACGGCTACGCCCCTGGCAAGGGTGGGCGTCGGTGCGGGCGTGGTCGAGGGCGCGGTCGAGGGCGAGGGCGCGGTCGGGTCCAGGTCGGGGGCGGTGGCGGTCGGGCCGGGGACCACCATCGGGGGGCCGGTCCGGGCAGCGGGTGCGGTGCGCCGGGGCGCTGGTGCGTCGGACACTCCGATGTCGACAGGGTCGTCCGGGTCGGTCGGCTCCTCGGTACGCGGCATCGCCACCGCCGTGGTGCCCGGACTCTTGCCGGTCGAAGGGGCGGCAAGCCCCGGCCGACGATTGGCGAAGTCGCCGAGCGACCCGGCAAGCATGATCGCGGCGAGCGCCATGCCGCCGACCACCAGGACGGCCCGACGCCAACGCCACGCGCGGCGCCAGGTGACCACTGTGCTGCCCGCCGCAACGACGGTCGGGGTGTCGGTCGTGGTGTCGGAGGGCTCGCTGACGGCAGCCACATCGGGCGTGACCGCATTCATGGCGACGAGCAGGATGCGGGCCACCTCGGCCGCCGGCGGCCGGTCGGCGGGATCGCGGGCCACGCACCAGCGGTAGAGCCGGCGAATCTCGGGCGACACGCCGTCGATCTCCGGCAGCGGGTCCGGCTCGACGTGCGTCTCCCCCCGGAGCATCCCGGCCTGCGCCCCGGCCGGCCACGGCAGCCGGCCGGTGAGCACCCGGTGCAGCAGAAGACCCAGGGCGTACACGTCGCAGGCCGGCAACACCTCGCCGGCCGCCAGTCGCTCCGGGGCGAGGTAGGCGGGCGTGCCCAGCAGCCGTCCCTCGAAGTCGATCTCGGACGCACCGGCGACGGCCGCGATGCCGAAGTCGAGCACCTTCGCGCCGGTGGGGGTGAGCATCACGTTGCTCGGTTTGATGTCGCGATGCACCAACTCCTGAGCGTGCGCGGCCGCCAGCGCGGAGGCCACCTCGGCGCAGACCCGCAGGCCGGCACGCGGCGGCAACGGCCCGGCCGCCAACCGTTGTTCGAGGGTGGCACCGCTCAGCAACTCCATCACCACGAACGGGACCGGCGAACCGTCAACCGGCGACTCGCCGTAGTCGTACACGTTTGTGACGTGCGGGTGCGACAGCCGGGCCGCCGCCTTGGCCTCGGCCCGGATCCGCTGTCGAGCGTTGGCCTCCGAGGCGACGAGCACCTTCACCGCGACGTCCCGTTCGAGCACCTCGTCATACGCCCGGTGCACCGCCGACATGCCGCCACGGCCGAGACGCTCAAGGAGCCGGTAGCGGCCCGCAAGCAACTGATCACGCTGCACAACGGACAGCCTGCCGTACCGGCCGGCAGCAGGCCACCCCGGATCGAGGTGTCGCGATGAGTGGGACCGAGCTACGGCTCAGTCGTCGGTACGCGGCCGCCAGGCGAAGCGGGGCAGCCGGCGCTCGGTGACCGCCGCCACCCCCTCCCTGGCCTCGCCGGTGGTCTGCACCTTCCGATGCCACCAGGCGATCCGGGCCGGTCCGGCCCGGTCGTCGATGATCTCCTTCGCGGCGGCGATGCTCAGCGCCGACCGGGTGGCGATCGTCGCCGTCAGCTCGTCCACCCGCGCGGCGAGCCGGTCCGACGGCAGCACCTCGTCGACCAGGCCGACCCGCAGCGCCCGCTCGGCGTCGATCAATTCGGCGGTGAACAGCAGATGCTTGGCCGCGGACGGGCCGACCAGCCGGGCCAGGCGGCGGGTCGCCGGTGCCGGATAGACCAGTCCCAGCCGGGCCGGCGGCACCCCGAAACGGGCGTCCTGCGCCGCGATCCGCAGGTCGCAGGCGACCACGAGCTGGGCGCCACCGCCGACGCAGGCACCCCGGATGGCAGCGATGGTCGGCTTGGCGAAGCGGGCCAGCCGCTCCTCGGCGGCCACCGCGATGCTGGCGTCACCGGCGTCCAGCAGCTCGCTCAGATCACCCAGGTCCGCACCAGCGCAGAAGGCGTCGCCCGCGCCGGTGAGCACCAACGCCCGTACGTCGGGGTCGGGCTCCAGCCGGTCGAGCAGTTCGGGGAGCTGACGCCACATGGCGGCGGTCATCGCGTTGCGCCGGGCCGGGTTGTGGATCACCATCGTCGCGACCGGTCCGGTCACCTCGACTGTCAACTCGGCATCCGACATACGGCGACCATAACGGCGCGGGCCCAGCGGCCACCCCGAGGGGCGGTCGCTGGGCCCGCGCTCAGGTCAGGAGACGGTCAGCGCGGTGTCGTCGACCACGAAGGACGTCTGCAACGAGGAGTCCTCGGTGCCGGTGAACTTCAGGCTGACGGTCTGGCCGGCGTACGCCGCCAGGGAGAAGGACTTCTGGCTGTAGCCGGTGGCCTTGTTCAGGTTCGAGTAGGTCGCCAGCGTGGCCAGAACGCTTCCGCTCGAGTTCAGCACCTGCACGGTGAGCTTGTCGTACGCGACGCTGGTGGTGGTCTCGGCCGAGTCGATGTGCAGCCAGAAACTGACCGTGTACGACGAGCAGCCCGTCGGGAGGGCCACCGACTGGGCGAGCGTGTCGGTGTGGCTGCTGCCGTAGCCGTTCAGCCACGCCTTGTACGACCCGGTGCGGGCGGCCTGGCCGCTGGAGCTGGTGATGACGCCGGAGCTGGCCGTCCAGCCGGTCGCGCCGGACTCGAAGCCCGGGTTGGCCAGCTTCTGCCCCGACGAGGTGCAGCCGCCCCCGGTGCCGTTCACGGTAAGCGTGTAGGTGGCACTGCGGGTGACCGACCCCGCGCCGTTCACGGTGACCGAGTAGGTGCCGGGCGGGGTGCTCGCCGAGGTGCTGATGGTGAGGGTGGACGAGCCGCCCGAGGTCACCGAGGCGGGGCTGAACGCGGCGTTCGCCCCGCTGGGCAGGCCGGACGCGGAGAACGTCACGGTCTGCGCCGTACCGCTGGTGGTGGCGGTCGACACGGTGGTGGAGGCCGCGCTGCCCGGGTTCACCGAGCCGGCGGTCGGCGACAGCGACACGGAGAAGTCGTTGCCGGTGGAGCAGGGTGTGTCGTTACCGGCCACGTTCACGGCCGTCCAGGCGGCCTGTACGGCCTTGTACTCGGTGGAGCAGCTGCCGTACAGGTCGGTGGCGGCCCGCAGGCTGTAGGCGCGGGCGGTGTTCGCCGGGTTGCTGGTGTTGACGTACGACGTGTTGGAGGTGAAGTAGACGTCCAGGGCTCGGTACCAGATCTTCTCGGCCTTGGCGCGGCCGATGCCGGTGACCGCCGGAGCGGAACCGCAGACCGGTGAGGTGCCGTACGAGGTGGCGCCGGTGCCCTCGGCGAGGTTGAAGAAGAAGTGGTTGCCGACGCCGGAGGAGTAGTGCACGTCCTTGTTCTTGGTGCTGGTGGACCAGCAACTGTCGGACGAGCCGTCCAGCGACGGGTTGTACATGTAGCGCAGCGGAGTGCCGTTGCCGTTGATGTTGATCTTCTCGCCGACCTGGTAGTCGCCCGGGTCGCTCGGCGCGGCGGCGTAGAACTCCATCATGTTGCCGAAGATGTCACTGGTGGACTCGTTGAGGCCACCGGCCTCACCGGAGTAGACCAGGCCGGACAGCGCCTCGGTGACGCCGTGGCTCATCTCGTGCCCGGCCACGTCCAGCGAGACGAGGGGGCGGGAGTTGCTGGAGCCGTCACCGTAGGTCATCTGGGCGCCGTCCCAGAACGCGTTGACGTAGTTGTTGCCGTAGTGCACGCGGCTGGGTACACCGCTGCCGTTACCGAAGATGCCGTTGCGGCCGTGCACGTTCTTGAAGTAGTCGAAAGTCTTCGCTGCGCCGAAGTGCGCGTCCACCGCTGCCGACTGCCGGTTGGAGTTGGCGCCGGTGCCCCACGCGTTGTCGGCGTCGGTGAAGGTGGTGCAGGTGGAGGTGCCGTTGTTCATGTCGCAGGTGCGGCCGTTGCCGCGCACCGGGTCGATCATCTGGTACGCGCTGCCGGAGAGCGTCGTGTCGATGCTCACCGAGCCGGTGTAGATGCCCTGGCCGCTGCCGGTGACCGACTCGATCTCGTCGAACGACCCGACTGTCGCGCCGGAGGTGGCGTCGGTGATCACGTGCAGCCGCGACGGCGTCTGCCCGTCCGGCTGCCATCCGCTGACCACCGTCTCCCAGGCCAGCCGGCCCTTGCCGGAGCTGGCGTCGACGAACAGTTCCGGAGCGCCCACGGTCTCGGCCTTGCCACTGAACCCGGCGCGGGCCGTCTTCTTCGCCGCGTCCGCGGTGATCCGGGCCGTGGTGGGGAGGGTCAGTGGCGCGGCGAGTGCTACCGAACTGCCGGCGTAGGTGCCGTTCGGCGCGGTGTGGATGACGAAGTCACCGCCGTACACCCGAAGCCCCTGGTAGGTCCTGGTATAGCGGGTGTGGGCCGCGCCGCTGGGGTCTACCTTGGTGCTGCGCACCTGGTAGGACTCGGCGCTCGAACCCTGGACGGCTCCGGGGTTCGTCCGCAGGACGGTGGCCGCTCGGGCCGCGGCGGAGGCGTCCGGCGCGGGAGAGGTGGGCGGAGCCGCGTGCGCCGCGGTGACGACGCAGGTCAGCAGGCCGCTGGTGAGCAGCACTGCGCTGACGGCGGCAAGGGGTCGTTTCACGTGCCCTCCTGGAAGGAGAAGAGTGTGGCGGGGGTAGCCACGCATGTACATATAGCGATGTCTGCACCAGAGGGGAAGACCCGATCGCCTCCCAGACATCGACAATGGCCGTTCGGATGAGGCCCTTGACAAGGGAACCAATGCTTCGAATCACGCGTCTCACGTGGATGAGACGCGCCTCGACAACCGGCGTCACCGCCGCGCTACTGGTCGGCCTGCTGGCCGGCTGCACCAGCACCGACCTGCCCGGCACCGCCGGAGATCCTCCTCCGAACACCCCCGCCCCGACGGCCACCGTCCCGACCGCCGGCACCTCAACGCCCGGCTCCACCCCCACGGCCGCGAGTGCCGCAGCCTCCCAGGTGACGCTGCGGAGTTCGGGCGGCTTCGCGGGCCGTGGCGACGTCGTGACCGTCGAGCCGGACGGTCGGTGGAGCGCTGTGGACCGGGCAGGCAGCCGGCGTACCGGTCGGCTCAGCCCCGCCGATCTGGGCAGCCTGACGGCTCTGGCCGCCGACCCCCGGCTCGCCGCCGAGGCACGGCAGACGAGCAGCCCGACCGGCTGTGCGGACGTGTTCCACTACCGGGTCACCGTCGGCGCGATCGAATCCGGCTACGTCGACTGTCCCACCGAGTCGCCCCCGCCGCCGGCCACGCAGGCCCTGGTCAAGCTGCTGCTGCGGGCAACCGGCGCCTAGACCAGGTAGTCCGGGGGCAGGCCGGTGCCCCGCAACTCCGCCGGGAGGTGGGCGACGTCGTTGACGGCGATCAGGTTCGGCGGGCCGGAGGGGCTGTAGCGGATCACGGTCAAGCCCGCGTTGTGCGAGTTCAAGCCCAGCCACCGCTGCTCCGGCGCGTCGAGGGCGTGCCGCACCAGCCAGCCGATCAGGAAGGTGTGCGTCACGACCAGCTCGCGGACCGGCTCGTCACCGGCTGTCGCCTCGGTGGCCGGACCGGCGAAGCGCCGCACGGCCGCCGCTGTCACCTGCGGCCCGTCGACCCGCTGGGCCGCCGAGAACCGGGCCAGGAATTTCGCGTACGCGGGCGGCAGATCGGTCGGGTCGGTGTCGTGTGGAAGGTGGTCTCCCGCCAGCTCCGTCTCGTACACCGGAACCTCGGGCAGCGACTTGGCGATCAGCTCGGCGGTCTGCGCGGCCCGGCGCAGCGGCCCGTGATGCACGGCGGCGAAACGGCGGCCGCGCAGGCGCTCACCGAGCAGGATGGCCTGCTGCCGGCCGCGCTCGGACAGGCCGGTGTCGGGCTCCTCGGCGGTTGAGCCGTTCAGCTCGCTCAGGTCCTGCTCGGCGTGTCGGGTCAGATACAGCAGTCGGGTCACCATGGCAGACACCTCAACACGCCGGGAGGCATGGTCGCGACCCCCTGCCTCCCGGTCCCGTACACGTCAGCTCAGTCGACCCCGCCGATCAGCGGTGCCCGGTCCCGGCCGACAGCCGCCGCCCGGACCAGGGGAATAGACACAGCCTGGGTCATCGCCCGCCCCCTACGCCCGCGGGAACATCTGGCCGATGCGGATCTTGTTGCCGAACGGGTCCCGGATGCCGAAGTCGATGCCGTACGGGCGCTCGGTCGGCTCGTCGGTGATCTCGACGCCCTTCGCCACCAACTCCTCGTGCGTCTTGTGGGCGTCGTCGGTCGTCATGAAGAGGTAGCCACCCAGGGCGCCCTTGGTGAGCAGCTCACGGACCTGCTCGGCGGTGGCCGGGTCGAGCGCCGGTGCGCCCGGCTTCTCCAGCAGGATCTCCCGCTCCGGGTCGCCGGGCAGGTTGACCGTCAGCCACCGCATGAAGCCGAGATCCTGGTCGGTGTTGACCTCCATGCCGAGCTTGTTCACGTAGAAATCGAGCGCCTCGTCCTGGTCGAGGACGTAGATCTGGGAGCGGCTGATCGCGTTCATCGTCATACCGACAACCGTAGAGGTGGACTGTGACCTGCTGCTTATCCAAAACTGCTGGGTCGGGTCCAGGCCTTGGTGAAGCACGACGGCACGTTCACCGGCGCGACGCGCTGCCGCCGGAAATCCGAGGGCGACTCGCCGACGATCTGGCGGAACGTCCGACTGAACGTACCCAGGCTGCTGAAGCCGACGGCGTAGCAGATGTCCGTCACGTCCCGCCCGGTCTCCACCAGCAGGGTCATCGCCCGCTCCACCCGACGGCGTTGCAGGTAACGGTGCGGGGTCTCCCCGAACGTGGCCCGGAAGGTGCGGATGAAGTGCGCCTCGGAGACGAGCGCGATCCGGGCCAGCGCGGGGATGTCAAGCGGCTCGGCGTACGCCCGGTCCATCGCGTCCCGGGCACGCAGCATCGCCCGGTTCGACTCCTCCACCGCGCGGCTCATCGGCCCCCGTCCCGTTCCGTTTCCGCTGCCAGGGCCCCAGGCTATCCGTCGCGCCGGCGGGCGACACGTCGCTCAGCTTCGGCCGGCTGCGCCACCGGTTCAGTTCCAGGGCTCGGCGTTCGGATCCTCGCCGAGCAGCCGCGCACTCTCCAGGCACAGGTCCTGCCCGAAAAGTTGGTTGCCGCGCGAGTCGGTGCCCCACGCGTCGTCGGCGCCCGCAGCGATGGCACGCCAGGTGTAACCTTCGGCCCGCCAATGCCTTACCTGCCGCGCGATGTCCGTGGTAAGAGTCAGCCCCCATGCATCGAGCACGCGCCGAGACTACGCGGAGTGTGTTGCGTCACCGCCGGCGCGTCCTCTGCCGCTGACCACCTTGCTTGTGGTGCAGGCTCACGCCAACCTCGACGCGAGGTGTCGGGCACTCGGCGGGAAGTCCTCGCGAGTGCCGTTGCTGTCAACGGTCGACTCGTCGCCGAGTCGGTGGAAACGCCTTGTGCAATTGGAGCCCCCGGCCGGGATCGAACCGGCGACATCTCGCTTACAAGGCGAGTGCTCTGGCCAGCTGAGCTACAGGGGCGCGTGCGTCGAGGTCAGCATAGCGAGTGACATCCGGATATCCCTCTCGCGAGGCCCCCCGAGCTTTGGAAACGTCAACAACCCGACGCGTACGGGTTGCTGACGGCGTCGATTGATGGCTGACCGTGCCCGAGTGCCCGGAATGTGTAGGCCGTGGGTCAGGTCAGGCGCTGCCTCGCCTTGGCAGCAGGAGCAAACCCGTTTACGGTTCACTGACACGGACGACAGCCGGGCGCCCTCGCGCCCGAGCCGCCGTCCGCTGACCGGCACGGATACGCGCCGGTTGCTCCTTCACTCGGATCGTCCGGCACGTTCCTGCCGGTGAAAGGAAGCGCTTCACCATGGCTACGGTCACCTACTCCAAGGCGTCCCGGGTATACCCGGGCCAGGAGCGTCCCGCCGTCAACGAGCTCAACCTCGAGATCGGCGACGGCGAGTTTCTCGTCCTGGTCGGCCCCTCCGGTTGCGGCAAGTCCACGAGCCTGCGGATGCTCGCCGGCCTGGAGGACGTGGACGCGGGCTCGATCTACATCGACCAGCGCGACGTCACCCACCTCCCCCCGAAGGCCCGCGACATCGCGATGGTCTTCCAGAACTACGCCCTCTACCCGCACATGACGGTGTACGAGAACATGGCGTTCGCCCTCAAGCTGCGTAAGACCTCCAAGTCGGAGATCGACCGGCGGGTCAAGGAAGCGGCCGGGCTGCTCCAGCTGGAGGAGTACCTCAGCCGTAAGCCGAAGGCGCTCTCCGGTGGTCAGCGTCAGCGGGTCGCGATGGGCCGGGCGATCGTCCGCGAGCCGCAGGTCTTCCTCATGGACGAGCCGCTGTCGAACCTCGACGCCAAGCTGCGGGTGCAGACCCGTACCCAGATCGCGTCGCTGCAGGCCAAGCTGGGCGTCACCACCGTCTACGTCACGCACGACCAGGTCGAGGCCATGACCATGGGTCACCGCGTGGCCGTGCTGCTCGATGGTGTCCTCCAGCAGGTGGACACCCCCCGCGCGCTCTACGACACCCCGTCGAACGTCTTCGTCGCCGGCTTCATGGGCTCCCCGGCCATGAACATCAAGACTGTCTCGCTCAACGAGCAGGGCGCCGAGTTCGCCGAGCTGAACATCCCGCTGACCCGGGAGCAGGTCGCGGCGGCCCGCGCCGAGGGTGGCAACGGCAAGGTGACTGTGGGCTTCCGCCCGGAGGACTGCGACCTGGTCAGCCCGACCGAGGGTGGCATGCCGGTCGTTGTCGAGCTGGTCGAGGACCTCGGCTCGGACGCCAACGTCTACGGCCACGCCGCGCTCGGTGGCAGCTCGGAGCGCTTCGTCGTCCGCACCGACCGGCGCAGCATGCCGAACATGGGTGACACCGTCTTCGTCAAGCCGCGTACCGGCCGCAGCCACGTCTTCCACGCCGCCACCGGCAGCCGGATCTGACGTAACGCCACAACGACAGGGGCGGTCCGCTTCGGCGGGCCGCCCCTGTCGTCGTACCGGCGGTGGCTGCTCCCCCCACGGAGCCAGCGCGGATGTGGCTCCCCGGGGTGAGTCGGCAGGGCGGGCCGCGCCCATAGCCTCGCGGCACACCCACCCGAGGAGACACAGTGGCCGCCACCGCGCACCTGACAAACCGATCCCGGTCCTACCAGCTGGCGCGGTTGGCCGGCCGCAGCCTCGCGTACTGCGCGACGCTGGTGCCGGTCGCCCTGCTCGCGCTGGCGACCGTGCCGTGGGGTGGGGCCGGTGCCGCCGCCGCGCGGTGGCGGGCTCTGCGTACCGGGCTGCTCGGCGCGCCCCCGACCGCCGCGCCCGACCGGCGACCCGGCCCGGTCGCGGTGCTCGGTCACGGTCTGCTCAGCCTGCTGCTCGGCTTCGTGGCACTGTTGCCGCTCGGCGTCGAACTGCTGATGGTGCTGCGCGGTGTGCTGTACGGCATCGTCGACAGCGGCCCGTACGACAATTCCTGGGGTGGCCCGAGCCGGGCCGGCGCGTGGCTTGCGCACTTCCTCGTCGGCCTGCCGCTGTCTGCCGCCGGGCTGGCCGCGTTGATGGGGATCGCCGCCGTGCACCAGCGGCTGACCCGCCGTCTCGACGGGGAGCGGAGCCCGCTCTGGCTGCTCCCGACCACCCTGCTGATGGCGCTGGCCGGTGCGCTGCTCTTCGTCGCCTGGACCCACCAGATCTGACGACGAGGCCCCCTCCCGCACCGGCGGGAAGGGGCCTCGTGTGACGTCGTTACAGCTCGACCGAGCGCCGGCGGGCGACCTCGGCCAGGGCGACCGCGGCGGCCACACTGGCGTTCAGCGACTCCACCTCGGAGATCATCGGAATGCTGACGGTCAGGTCGCAGGTCTCCCCGACGAGCCGGGACAGGCCACGTCCCTCGGACCCCACCACGACCACGAGGGGACCAACGGCGGCCTCCAGGTCGTACAGGTCGGTGTCACCGTCGGCGTCCAGGCCGACCACCATGAAGCCGGCGTCCCGGCACGCCTTCAGCGACCGGGTCAGGTTGGTCACCTGCGCCACGGGGACCCGCGCGGCCGCGCCGGCACTGGTCCGCCAGGCGGTCGCGGTGATTCCGGCGGCCCGCCGCTCGGGTACGAAGACACCCTGCGCGCCGAACGCGGCAGCCGACCGGATCACGGCACCCAGGTTGCGCGGGTCGGTGACACCGTCCAGCGCGACAAGCAGCGGAGCCTGCTGCTCCAGCGCTGCGGCGACCATGTCCTCGAACGGCTGGTACGCGAAGGGCGGCACCTGCAACCCGACGCCCTGGTGCAGCACACCACCGGTCATCCGGTCCAGCTCGGCCCGGCTGATCTCCAGGTTGGCGATGCCCCGGTCGGCGGCGGTCCGGATGATCTCGTTGATCCGGTCGTCCATGTCGATGCCCTGGGCGGTGTAGAGCGCCGTCGCCGGCACCTGGGCGCGCAGCGCCTCAAGCACCGGGTTGCGCCCGACCAGCAGCTCCGGCGTGTCCTTGCTCGGGTTGGACTTGCGCCCCGGCGCGACCCGCGGACCGGACCGCGTGGTGGGCTTGCCGCCCCGCCCGCCGGCAGCACCCCGGCCGCCGGTGGCAGCACCCCGACCCCCCGGTACGCCCCGACCGCCGCCCCGACCCCAGGTGGTGTCCTTGCTGCCCGGCTGACCGATCTTGGGGGCGCGCCCCTCCTCGGCCGCCGCGCGGCGCTCCTTGTCCTGCTTCCAGGCGGTGCGCTGGGGCAGCTTCTCGGTGCCCGAGTAGCCCTTGTGCCACGGCCGCTCGTCGGCGGGCAGGGTGCGCCCCCGCCCGGCCAGCGAGTCCTTGTTCTTGCCGCCGGTGCCCTTGGGGGCGCCTGCCTTCGACGTCAGTCGCCGGCCACGGCGCTGCGAGTTGCCGGCCATCAGTCCTGCTCTCCAATAGTCCAACGGGGGCCCTGGGGGGTGTCCTCGACCACCACACCGGCCAGCTTGAGCTGGTCCCGTACCGCGTCGGCGGCGGCCCAGTCCTTGCGGCCCCGGGCCTGCGCGCGCTGCTCCAGGGCCAACGCGATCAGGGAGTCCACCACGGCACGTAGATCGTCCGTGCGGCCACCGCCGGTCCAGGCCGGGCTGAGGGGGTCGACCCCGAGGATATCCAGCATCGCCCGCACCGCGGCCAGGGTGGTGCGGACGGTCACATCGTCGCCGACGCTCAGCGCGGTGTTGCCGTCCCGAATGTGCTGTTGCAACACGGCCAGCGCTGCGGACGTGTTGAGATCGTCGTTCATCGCCGCGACGAAGCCGTCGGGCAGCTCACCGGGCTGCTCGATGCCGACCCGCTCGGCCGCCCGCTGCACGAAACCCTCGATCCGGCGGTACGCGGTAGCGGCGTCGCGGAGCGAGTCCTCCGAGTAGTCGATCACCGAGCGGTAGTGCGCGGCGGCGTAGTAGTACCGCAACTCGACCGGCCGCACCCCGAGTGAGGCCACGTACGCCAGGTCGAGCGCGTTGCCGGCGGACTTGCCCATCTTGGCCCCGCCGATGCTCAGCAGCCCGTGGTGCACCCAGTAGCGGGCGAACGGCAGACCGGCGGCCCTGGACTGGGCAATCTCGTTCTCGTGGTGCGGGAACGTCAGATCGAGCCCGCCGCCGTGGATGTCGAACTCCGGGCCGAGATAACGCCAGCACATCGCCGAGCACTCGATGTGCCAACCCGGGCGGCCGAGCCCCCACGGCGACGGCCAGTAGGCGTCCGCCGGCTCGTCCGGTTTGGCGCCCTTCCAGAGCGCGAAGTCGCGCGGGTCCCGCTTGCCCCGGTCGGGGGCGTCCCCGGCCGACTGCATCGCGGCCGGCGACTGACCCGACAGCGCCCCGTACGTCGGCCACGACGCCACGTCGAAGTAGACATCGCCGGAACCGTCGGTGGCCGGGTACGCGTGCCCGTCGGCGATCAACTTGGTGATCAGCTCGTGCATCTCCGGGATGTGCCCGGTGGCCCGCGGCTCATAGGTGGGCGGCAGCACGTTCAACGCCCGGTACGACTCGGCGAGGAGCACCTCGTTGGCGTACGCGATCGACCAGAACGGCCGACCCTGCTCGCCCGCCTTGACCAGGAGCTTGTCGTCGATGTCGGTCAGATTGCGGATGAAGGTGACCTGGTAGCCGGCGGCCAACAGCCAGCGACGCAGCACGTCATAGTTGACGCCGGAGCGAAGGTGACCGATGTGCGGCGGGGCCTGGAGGGTGAGACCACACAGGTAGACCCCCACCTTGCCGGCTTCCCGCGGGACGAAGTCCCGCACCGATCGGGTGGCGGTGTCGTACAGGCGTAGCGTCACCGTACCAGGGTAGCTGTCCGTGCCTGTCCGGATCTGCCGGTGCCGGGTCGTACGCTGCCAGGCGTGGACGCGACAGCACGTTCCGGTGACACTCCGGCCCACCCCGACGCCCCCATCGTCCCCGCGCCGGGACCTACCGACGCCGCCGGACCGGCGGGCGCGGTCGGGCAGGCTGACGCGGCCGGGCTTGTCGATGCCGTCGCGGGACGTGTCGGGGAGATGTCGCAGACCCTCGACCGGGGGTTGCGGCTGCTGCACCTGGTTGCCGACGCCTCGGGCGGCCTGACCGTCACCGAGGCCGCCAACCGGCTCGGCATCGGCCGGGCCGCCGTCTACCGGCTGGTCGGTCCGCTCACCGGGCACGGCATGCTCCGCCGCGACGGCGACGGCCGGCTCCGCCTCGGTGCCGGACTGCTGCACCTGGCCCGACGCGCCCAGCCGCTGCTCGCCGAGGGTGCCCTGCCCGCGCTACGCCGTCTCGCCGAGCAGGCCGGCGCCACCGCACATCTGACCGTCGTCGAGGCTGGCGAGGGCGTCGCCCTGGCCGTGGTCGAGCCAACCTGGACGTCGTTCCACGTCGCCTACCGGGCCGGGGCACGACACCCGCTGGACCGGGGTGCGGCGGGCCGAGCCATCCTGGCCGGCCGGGCCGGGGTGGCGGCACCAGTGAGCAGCAGCGGGGAGCTGCAGGCCGGCGCGTACGGGGTGGCCGCGCCGGTGCTCGGTGTGCCCGGCCTGGAGGCCAGCGTCGGCGTGGTCGCACTCGCCCCGCTGGACGTCGACACGATCGGCACCCAGGTGCAGGCCGCCGCCACAGCCATCGCCACCGCCCTCAGTTGACCCAGGGACCAGCCCTCCTGCCCCGCTCGCCCGTCTTGATCAACTCGGGTTCACTGATATCGCGGCATCGCAGCGCCGATGATGGCCCGACTTTCAAAAGCGCGAGTGGATCGCCGTCCAGGCGCGTCCGCTGACCGGCCTCGGACGGCGGCGATGCGGGGACGGGCCATACCACGATCCACGTGCCGAATCCCGGTCGTCCACAGGGTCGTACGGGCGTGCCGGGTCGAGTTGTCCACAGGGGTTTCGGCGGTTGGTCGGCGGTCGGCAGGCTGCTTCGCATGCCGCCATGTCCGCACCGCCCTGATGCCCTGACCTGGCAGATCTTCCGCGGCTCCGACGCTGTCCGGGAAGGCCTGCTCACCGAGCACCAACTGCGCAGCGCAGCCTGGGTGCGGCTGCGCCACGACATCTACGCCGACGCACGGCTCGACCGGGACCACGCTCTGGCCTGCCGCGCAGCGCTCCTCCGACTTCCGCCCGACGTGACGGTCGGAGGTCCGTCAGCCGCGTACCTGCTCGGTGTCGAACACGCCGCCACCTTCACCGACGACGTGCACGTCCTCGTGCCCCGGTCGCTTCGAATCGGCCCGCAACGCGGCCTGCGGGTGCACGTCAACGCCATCACGCCGCTGCTCGGCACCGCACCGCCGGAACAAGCCGGAGCCTCGCCGGCCTCCCGCCGTCCACCCACCCCACGGGGTACGACAGGCCCGGGGCGTCCACCTGCCGCAGGCCGACCACCGAACGGCATGATGACCAGGCCCGGCGGCCTGGCATCGAGCCGATCGGGCGACCTGACAACCGGTTCAGGCGGCACGATGACCAGATCTGGTGACATGACGACCCTCGTCCCAGGGCTCAGCTGTGACTCTGGTGGCGCGATCCCCCGTTCGACCCCCGAGCGGGCGGCCTGGGAAACGGCCGTCTGGGTCGACCCGCTCCGCGCTGTCGCCATCGTCGACTCGCTGCTCGGTCAGGGGTTGACCGATCGCAACACGCTGGCTGCCATTGCCGATCGTAATGCCGACCGACCGGGTGGGCAGCGAGCGAAATGGCTCTTCGACCTGACCGACGGCGCAGCCCAGTCCCCGCCTGAATCACATCTGCGCCTGCGTCTCGTACTCGGCGGGCTCCCGCGCCCCATCGCCCAACATCCGGTACGCCTGCCCAACGGCGTGGTCCTGCACCCCGACCTGGCGTGGCCGCGATACCGGGTGGCGGTCGAGTACGACGGACAGTGGCACTCCGACGCAGATCAGCTGCACCGCGACCGCCGCAGGCTGAACCTGCTGGTCGGCGCGGGCTGGTTGGTGCTGCACGTGACGAGTCGACGGCTGCACGGCGAGTTTCCGGCAGTGCTCCACGAGGTACGTGCCGCGCTGGCCGGCCGAGGTTGGCGACGGTGACCACCGAGCCCGCACCGCACCGGACCGGGCCCGAGCACACGCGGCCCAAGCCCACACCGCACCGGACCTGGCCGGGATGCGGGCAGGGCCCGGTCGACAGGTGTCGACCGGGCCCTGACGGTGGTGCGTTACGGGCGGGCGTTCGGCTTGAGCGGGGTGTTCACCGCCGCGTAGGCGTCGACGATCCCGTAGCCGTAGAAGCCGTTGAAGTTGACCCCACCGGCGCAGTACGCGTCGTAGGTCTCGTCGCGGCCCTCGTTGCGGTACTGCTGCAACCGCGGCTCCGGGCAGGCGTGCTCGGCGGCCGTGCGGTACAGGTGCTGCTCGACCAGGTCCGGCGACATGCCGAAGCCGGACCGGCCCTGGGCCTTGCCGTACCGGCTGACGATCAGCGCGGCGACACCGGCGGCGTGCGGGGACGCCATCGAGGTGCCCTGGAGGTAGGTGTAGTAGCCGCACTCGCCGTTGGCCTTGCACTGCTTGAAGACCGACTCCTCGAAACCGGCGACGATGTTGCCGTCGGCGTCGACCGAGCCCTCCTCCTGAAGCATGTGCTTCGGGTACGTGGAGAGGATCATGTTGGCGTCGGTCCGGAACGTGTCGGTGCCGAAGCCGTCGCGGAACCAGCCGCCGGGGGCGGCCACCGAGATCTGCTCGGTGCCGTAGTTGGAGAAGTCCGACTTCTTGCCGGACGGCCCGACCGACGACACCGCTATGACGTTCGGGCCTTCGGTGGGCAGGTTCCAGCAGCTCTCGTTGTCGATCGGCCGGGGGTACGGGTCGGCGCCGTAGTCCGGGCTGGTGACGTCGGTGCGGGGTGCGCCCAGGTCGTCGTTCTCGTTGCCGAGCGCGGCGACGAGGGTGACGCCCTTGTTGTGGGCGAAGGTCAACGCCCGCTTCATCGCCGTGATGATGGCGCGCTGCTCCGCCTGGTCCTCGGGCGAGTCGGCGGGGTTGGCGGTGCAGTTGTAGAGCCACGGGTCGACGTAGAACGACATGTTGACCACGTCGATCCCGGACCGGCCGGCGTGCAGCAGGGCGTTGACCACCGGCTCGAGGAAGAAGTAGCCGGAGTCCTGGCCACCCTTGAGTTCGACGAGCGAGACGTTCGGGGCGACACCGGAGAGGCCGAACCCGTTGGCTGCGGCTCCGATGGTGCCGGCCACGTGGGTTCCGTGTCCGCCGTCGTCGGTGCCCACCGGGTCGAGGCAGCTGGGCACCTCGCAGGGGCCGTCCACGTCGATCAGGTCGGGTGCGAAGTTACGCGACAGCGCCCAGTTGAAGTTCGGCGCGATGTCCGGGTTGCTGGCGTCGACGCCGGTGTCGAGCACGCCGACGGTCACCCGACGGTCGCCGGGCTCGATCTTGCGGGCCTTGTCGGCCCGGAGCATCTCCAGACCCCAGAGCTTGTCGTCGAGCGGGTCGAGCTTGGCGCCCTTGCGAGCGGCCGCACCAGCAGCGCCCTTGGCTGCCGTCAGGTGCTCCTGCTCGACCCGGTCCAGCTTGGGCTTGCGGCCGATGGCCTTCTGTTCGGCGGCGCCGATCAGCGTCGGAGCGGCTGTCGCCTTGGCCGCGAAGTCGGCCCGGTCGCTGGTGACCTGGTACATGCCGACCTCGTCGGACCGGGACACGACAGTGCCGCCGGCCGCCCGGATCGCGGCTACCGCCGTGTCGGCGGCGACACCGTCCTCGGCGACGACGGTGAAGGTGCGGGAGGTGCTCGGTGCGGCGCTGGCCGGCACACCCAGCCCCGCAGCCGTCAATGCCAACACTGCCGCGCCAGCGACAGCACCGGCGGTGAAGCGCTTGCTCACCACATCGGATCCTCTCGTTGAGGGACGTGGCAGCCATCACACAACACCCGGCAGCTTTACGCCAGCTGAACGCCCGTTATGGCGGCGAATCTCTGCTTCATCCGCCCGAATCCGCGCGCGGCAGAAGATCTGCCAGCACCGATGGCAGATCCGCCACGGTGGACACCTCGGCGTCGGGTACGACTCCGCGTGGGCGGGGCAGGCCGGCCCGGTTCAGCCACACCGATCGCAGACCGGCTCGCCGGGGTGCCACCACGTCGTGCTCCCAGGAGTCACCGACGTACACGATCTGCCCGGGCGGCACCCCCGCCGCCGCGACCACCGCGGCGAAGAACTCCGGGTCGGGCTTCTTGGGCAGGCCGTTCTCGTGCGCGTACACCTCGAAGGCGAACTCGCCGGGAAGCCCGCACCGTTCGGCCCGGCTGTTGCCGTTGGTGGCGAAGCCCAGCGTGTAGCTGTCGCGAAGCACGGCGAGCGTCGGCGGCACGTCCGGAAACGGCCGGGTGAGGGCGAACCGGCGGGCGAAGAAGAGGGCCGCGAACTCGTCCAGGTGGTCGCCCAACCCGGCGCGGGCCAGCGACCGGGCCAGTGCGGCGCGCCGGATCTCCGTCACCGGGGCGGCCGCCAGCTCACCGAAGACCGCACCCCAGTCCGATTCCAGTTCGGCGAGGGTCACCTCGGCCGCCGCCGGGGTGCGTCGGCGCATCTCGTCGAGTACGGCCATCAGCCCGCCGGTCACCGCCGGGCGCAGGTCCAGCAGGGTTTCGTCGGCGTCGAACACCACGGCGGTCAGCACGACGCCAACTGTCTCACCGGCAACCGGCAGCACCACATCGGGCGCGATCATCCCGCACGCCTAGACGAGTAAGTCCTAAGTCAGGGCGGGGCTGCGGACGCAGCGAAGGGTGTTGATGATCCGTTTGTGACGACAGACATCAACACCCTTCTCA